>NZ_JBVVQQ010000006.1:0-316247 GCF_055811135.1 Mesorhizobium sp. WSM4817
GGGGCGGGGGGGGGGGGGGGGGGGGGGTGTGGGGGGGGGGGGGGGGGGGGGGGGGGGGTGGGGGGGGGGGGGGGGGGGGGGGGCGCGCGCCCCGCCCCGCCGCTCTCCTTTGGGCATTGATGAAAGCGGCTTCGTCACGAAGCAGGACGGGGTCGTGACGTCTATGGATATTTCGTCTGATTTGCACGCGCGGCCTGTGGGCTTAAGTCACTGTGCAACTCCTTTGGCAGTGGAAGGCTTGAGCACCGCAAGTGCACCGCGCGGGCGAACAATTTTCGTTGCTTCTGCTGGTGCTCCTTGATGGCTGCTGCGAGCCCTAATCCGTACGGGCCAAGAAAGACGCCGGTTCCCCAACCCGGCTGCTTTTTTTCGCGAGCGTCGTAGTCCGAAGCCTCCATGCGGGCTTGCTGGCACTCCGGCGACGCCCATTTCCGGTCTTGCTTCGAAAGCGACGCTCCATAGTCGACAGGAGAGGTCGCGCACCCGGCTACTGTCGCGGCCAACGCGACCAACATTGCAATTCTCATCCCAAGCCCTTGATTAAGCATTGCGAGAGTACACAGAACTCTTCTTCCAACAAGGAGATAGCTCCGAAGAAGCGGAGAAGGCGTTCGAACGCCAAGCGCAGAGGCGGCTTGCTAGTTTGAAGTCGCCCGTCGTTCAAGCGAGCGTGCATATTGCGTCAGCGGGAAGCACATGGCGAAGAAGATCAAGGCGACCAGCCCATAGACGGTGAACGGCTCGAAGGTCGCATTGTTGATGGCGTTGGATGTCCTGACCAGTTCCTCGAAACCAATGATCGAGGTCAGCGCGGTCGACTTGATCAGCTGCACCAGGAAACCGACGGTCGGGGCGCGGGTGATCGAAAACGCCTGCGGCAGGATGATCAGCCTGAGTTCCTGCAGATAGTGAAGGCCGAGGCTGGCGCCGGCGTCCCACTGGCCGCGCGGCAGCGCATCGACGCCGCCGCGCCAGATCTCGGCGAGATAGGCGCTGGCGAAGAAGGTCAGGCCAAGCGCTGCAGCGGTCCACGGCTCGATGCGCAAGCCCAGCATCGGCAGGCCGAAGAACATCAGGAAGAGCTGCATGAGCAGCGGCGTGCCCTGGAAAAGCGCAATGTAGCCCGACGCAAGCCGCCGCGCCCATTTATTTTTGGCGATCCGGAAGAACAGCACGACCATGCTGACCACGCCGCCGCCGACGAAGGCCGCCAGTGACAGAAGCACCGTCCAGCGCGCGGCGAGCAGAAGGTTGCGGACAATATCCCAGAAGGTGAATTCGATCATGACACGCCGGCTCCCAGAGCGCGGCGGCCGCCGCTGACCAGCAGCCGGCGCAGCCCCATCGACAGGACGAGATAGACCATCGTCACCACGAAATAGGTCTCGAAAGCACGGAAGGTGCGCGCCTGCAGCATGTCGGCCTCGTAGGTCAGTTCGCGCACCGCGATCTGCGACACCACGGCGGACTCCAGCATCATGATGATGATCTGGCTGGTCAGCGCCGGAAAGATCACCTTGAGCGCTTGCGGCAGCACGATCTTGACGAAGACCTGACGCAGCCTGAGCCCAAGCGCAAGGGCTGCTTCCGTCTGCCCGCGCGGCACCGCGTCGAGCCCGGCGCCGACGATCTCGATCGTGTAGGCCGCCATGTTGAGCGTCATTGCCAGCATGGCGGCCAGCAGCGGATCGAGCCTCACGCCGATGCTGGGCAACCCGAAGAAGATGAAGAACAGCTGCACAAGGAACGGCGTGTTCCTGATAATTTCGACATAGACGCCGATTGCCCGCTTGAGCAGCAAGGGGCCGTTTCGCCGCCCTGCTGCACCGAGGATGCTGAGGAACGTTCCTGCCAGCGTGGTCACGGCGATCAAAAGGATCGTCATGGCCGCCCCGCGCGCGATCGCACCTGTCGCATCGGCAAGCCAGCCGAAGTCGAGGCTGTAGCCCATGATAGGTCCTTACCTCGGAGATCAATCCTTGAGGTTGTCGGGATTGAGCGGTGTTTTGAGCCAGGCTTTCGAGCTTTCGTCCAGCTTGCCGTCGGCCAGCATCTTGGCGACCGTGTCGTTGACCGCCTGCTTCAGGCGGTCCTCGTTCTTGTTGAGGCCGATATGCGAGGGCGAGGTGAGAAGCTGGAACTTCTGCTCCGGTTTCAGTGCCTCCTGGCGGGCGAGCACCTGGGCGCCGACATCGTTGCCGACGACCATCAGTTGGGTCTGACCCGAGATGAAGGCCTGGATGACGGAATTATAGTTGTCGAAACGGCGGATGTCGGCCGAGGCGGGTGCTGCCTCGGTCAGCGACGTATCTTCCAGCGTGCCGCGGTTGACGGCGATCGACTTGTCGGCGAGATCGTCCTTGCCTTCGACCTTGAGCGCGGCCGGGCCGATGACGGCGATATAATAGGGCGCGTAGGCGGCGGCGAAATCGATCACCTGCTCGCGCTCCTTGGAGTAGCCGACGCTCATCAGGATATCGACGCGCTTGTCGGTAAGATACGGGATGCGATTCTGCCCGGTCACGCTGACCAAGTTGAGCTTGACCTTGAGCTGGTCGGCGATGAACTGCGCCACGTCGACGTCATAGCCCTTGATGCTCATATCGGCACTGGCCGAGGAGAAGGGCGGAAAGTCGGAGAAAATGCCGACATTGATCGCGCCGGCCTTAGTAATGTCGTCGAGCGCGTCGGCATTGGCGGCCTGGGTGGCAAGACCGAGGCCGGCGAGCAGCAGCACGGCGGCGATGGATGATTTCATGTGAAATGTCATTGTCGTTCCCCTGCTGGAAGCTTGTTTTGTTTGAATGCGGCCGCCGGCTCCAGCGCGGCGGTCGCCTTGGATGTGCGTTAAGCTCGCTTGCCTGAGATCGCCGGGCTGAACACCATCAGGCTGAGGATTTCGAACAGCACCTGCGCGCCGGCATGGGCCGTGTTGGTGGTTGCGTCGTATTGCGGCGCCACCTCGACGACGTCGCCGCCGACGATGTTGAGCCCTTTGAGGCCGCGCAGAAGTTCAAGGACTTCCCGCGTCGTCAGCCCGCCTACTTCCGGCGTGCCGGTGCCCGGCGCAAAGGCCGGGTCGATGCTGTCGATGTCGAAGGACACATAGGTCGGGCCATCGCCGACTATTCTGCGCGCCTTCGCGATGATGGCTGGGATGCCGAGGCCGGTCACCTCTTCGGCATGCACGACGGTCATCCCGGATTCGTAGGTGAACTCCCACAGATATTCGGCCGATCCGCGGATGCCGATCTGGATGGTGCGCGACGGGTCGAGAACGCCGTCGAGCACCGCGTTGCGGAACGGGCCGCCATGGTGGAACTTGGTCATGTCGAACAGGCCGCTGGTGTCGCAGTGGGCGTCGATATGGATCATGCCGACCGGCGCTTTTTTGCCGACAGCCTTCAGGATCGGATGGCTGATCGAATGATCGCCGCCGACCGAAAGCGGAATGACGCCGGCGTCGACGATCTGGTTCGTCCGGCGCTCGATGTCGTCATGGCTGGTTTCCAGCCGGTAGCGGCTCTGGAACGGCACGTCGCCGATGTCGGCCACCTTCAGTTCGTGTGTCGGCGCGCATTCCAGCACATGGTTGTAGGGGCCGATGCGCTCGATGGCGCGCAGTGCCCTTGGCCCGAAGCGGGCGCCCGGCCGGTTGGTCACGCCAAGGTCCATCGGCACGCCGATCATCGCCACCTGCAGATCGCCGAAATCAGGATTGTCGGCGGCTATTTCCCGGTAAGGCGCGCTGAGGAAGGTCGGGATGCCGGAATAGGGTGCCAGCCGCGTGCCGCTCTTGGAAAAAATCTTGTCGGCGACGCGCCGGAATTTTGGGTCGAACATCTCGCCGCCATGGCTTTCGCCATATTTGCGGCGCAACGCTTCGAGCTTGCCGCTGTTATAACCCATGTCGGTCCTCCATGGCTGGTGAAGAGCGGCCATCAATGACGGTCGCGCCGGCTGCCTGCGGATTTTCACGTCTTGATGCTGTACGACCAAAGTGTCTTGCAGCTGCATTGAAAAATCAATTGATATTGTTAGGGTCTTTGCTGTGAGAAAATCTCACATTAATGTCGAGCACGGTCTTATCCAAAACCTGGTCCCAAGTCCGGGGATTGTGCTCCTTTGAGGCTCCGATGGCCAAGCGTCTGCCTCCCCTGAATCCATTGCGGGCCTTCGAGGCGACGGCGCGCCATGCCTCGCTGACCAAGGCGGCGGCTGAGCTCAACGTCACCCACGGCGCCGTCAGCCATCAGATCAAGGCGCTCGAACAGTCGCTGGGCGTCAAGCTGTTCGAGCGCGCCGGTCAGCGGGTGAAGCTGACGCCGCACGGCGCCGAATTGCTGCCGGCGGTGTCGACTGCCTTCGACGGCATCGCCGCCGCCACGCAGCGCATGACAAGGCCGGCGAGCACCGGCGCCCTGTCGGTGTCCTGCGTGCCGGCACTGCTGCTGCTGTGGATGATCCCGCGGCTCGGCAGCTTCACCTCGCAGTATCCCGATATCAAGCTGACGCTGATCCCGTCGAATGATGCCAAGGACGTCCGCGCGCCGCATATCGATATCTGCGTGCATTATGGCGATGGCAGCTGGACCGATTGCTGGATGCGCAAATGGTCGGGCCTCGAGCTGTTCCCGGTGGTCAGCCCGACGCTGATCAACAACCGTCCGATCCGCACCGTGCGCGATCTCGCCGATCACGTCTTCCTGCACGGGGACGACGGCCGCGAATGGCACACCTGGCTGGCCGCCGCCGACGCGCTGGATCTGGAGCGCGGCCGCCGCCATCATCTCGGCGACGCGCGCATGGCGAGCGAGGCGGCGGTCCACGGCCATGGCGTGGCGCTGGGCGATACGGTGACAGCAAGCGGACTGCTTGCCAGGGGACTGCTGGTCGCGCCGTTCAGCCTGTCGGTGCCGGCGGTCGACGATTTCTATGTCGTCTGCCGCAACGAGATGAGGTCGGCGCCGATCGTGCAGCTGTTCATCGACTGGCTGTTTGCCGAAAAGGAGCAGGCCGACGGCCGCGCCGATGCGCCGGTGGCGGGCCGCATCGGCATCCGCAGGAAGCGTCCGGCGCTGAGGGTGATCGGCGCCAAGACCGCGCCCTGAAGTTGCTGCAGCCGACGCAGCGCGCTTCCCGCAGCCTTTTCTTTTTGTCGGGCCAGCCGGCAAAGCGGGAGGCGCATTCAAAAATTCAATGCTAAGAGGCATTTGGAGCAATTCCCGGAATAGTGCGCAGCGGCTTCCCGGGAAAAGCGCTAAACAAAAGCTAGGGCGAGCAGCGAAGGCGGCATCGAGACATGACCAAGACCGATATAGCGCGGCGCGTCTACAACCACACCTGGAAGCTCGACCCGATTGTCCGCAGCCTGCTCGACACCGATTTCTACAAGCTGCTGATGCTGCAGATGATCTGGGGCATGTATCACAAGATCGACACCACGTTCTCGCTGATCAACCGCACCACCTCGGTTCGCCTTGCCGAGGAGATCGACGAGGCAGAATTGCGCGATCAGCTCGACCATGCCCGCACCTTGCGCTTCTCCAAGAAAGAGATGATCTGGCTTGGCGGCAACACCTTCTATGGCCGCAAGCAGATTTTTGAACCGGAATTCCTCGCCTGGCTCGAGAATTTCCAGTTGCCGGAATACGAGCTTTCCAAGCGCGATGGCCAGTACGAGCTCACTTTCAGCGGTCCGTGGATGTACACAACACTCTGGGAGATCCCGGCGCTGGCAATTATCAATGAACTTCGCTCTCGCGCCGCCATGCGGGCGTTCGGGCCCTTCGCGCTCGACGTGCTCTATGCTCGCGCCAAGGCCAAGATGTGGGCCAAAACCGAGCGGCTGAAAGCGCTGCCGGATATCCGCATTTCGGATTTCGGCACCCGCCGCCGCCATTCCTTCCTGTGGCAGCGCTGGTGCGTCGAAGCGCTGAAGGAAGGCATCGGCGAGGCTTTCACCGGCACCTCCAATGTGCTTTTGGCCATGGACAACGACCTCGAGGCGCTCGGCACCAACGCGCATGAACTGCCGATGGTGTTCGCCGCGCTCGCCAATTCGGAAAAGGAAATGAAGCAGTCGCCCTACAAGGTGCTGCAGGACTGGCAGCGCTACTATGGCGGCAATCTGCTGATCGTGCTGCCGGACACCTTCGGCACCGCGGCGTTCCTGCGTGACGCGCCGGACTGGATCGCCGACTGGACCGGTTTTCGCCCCGACAGCGCGCCGCCGATCGAAGGCGGCGAAAAGATCCTTTCCTGGTGGCGCGGAAAGGGCAAGGACCCCAGACAGAAGCTGCTGATTTTCTCCGACGGGCTCGAGGTCGAGACCATCGAGGAAACCTACCGCCATTTCCACGGCAAGGTGCGCATGTCCTTCGGCTGGGGCACCAACCTGACCAATGATTTCGAGGGCTGCGCGCCGACCAAAACCAACCGGCTCGACGCCATCTCGCTGGTCTGCAAGGTCACCGAGGCCAATGGCCACCCGGCGGTCAAGCTCTCCGACAATCCCGCCAAGGCCACCGGCGACGAAAAAGAGATCGAGCGCTATTTGCGCATATTTGGCGAGAAAGACCGCGTGGAGCAGCTGGTCAAGGTGTGAGGGGGCTGCGAATGGTTTCGCGTCGCCAAAAGGGAAATCTCGGATAGCGTGAGTTCCCGCCCACCCCCCTCTGTCCTGCCGGACATCTCCCCCGCAAGGGGGGAGATCGGCAGTTCGTTCGAACGGCGCCCTTCCTGCAACGTCGAAGATTGGCGAAAGCCGACGTGCCAGCCAATCTCCCCCCTTGCGGGGGAGATGTCCGGCAGGACAGAGGGGGGTGTGAAGGATCACTGCGGGCGAGCATATTCTTTCTGGACGGGAGCTTTCATCTGTTCGGCTTTCATCGCATCACCCACCCCAGCCTTCGCCCATGCCTCCGATCGCGGCCACGTCCTGCTTCTGCCCACCGGCTACTACGTCGCCGGCGGCGCGTTCGCGGTCGCAGCCAGTTTTCTTGTCCTGGCGCTGCTGCCCTCAGACTTTCCTGCCCGCTTCTGGTGGCGGCGCCTGCCGCTGTTCGCATTCGGCGACGGCGCGCGGGCGGCCGTCAGCTTGATATCTTTTGCCGGCTTTGTAATTCTGATTGCGGCCGGCCTGTTCGGCAGCCGTGATCCGCTCTCCAACCCGCTGCCGCTGGCGATCTGGACGCTGCTCTGGGTTGGCCTGGTTTTACTGCAGGGGCTGTTCGGCAATCTCTGGTCATGGCTCAACCCGTGGTACGGGCCCTGGCGTGTCATTTCGCGCCTGTTCGGCAATCGCAAGGTCGGCAATCGCAAGACATGGCGACCGCCTGCGTGGCTCGGCTGCTGGCCGGCTTTCGCGCTGTTCTTCGCCTTCGCCTGGTTCGAGTTGATCGACCCGGCGCCCGACGACCCGGCGCGGCTCGCTTGGGCCGCCGGCCTTTATTGGCTGCTGAGTTTTGCCGCCATGCTGGTGTTCGGCTACCGCGATTGGACCCGGCGCGGTGAGTTCCTGACCGTCTTCCTCGCCATGGTGGCGCGATTCGCCCTCCTTGCGCGCAACGAAGGCGGGCGCAATGAAGGTGGCCGGCTCAGTCTGTGCTGGCCGGGCGCCAAGCTCGGCAATGCCGCGCCGCTGTCGCTCAGCGGCATTGCTTTCCTGCTGCTGACGCTGTCGTCGGTGTCTTTCGACGGCCTGTCGAAAACCTTCTTCTGGCTCGGCCTGTTCGGCATCAATCCGCTGGAATTTCCGGGCCGCACGGCGGTGATCGGCGTCGGCACCTTCGGACTCGTGCTGACGTTCGTCCTCCTTGCAGCCGCGTTCATCCTTGCCATTGTCCTCGGCCAGCATCTTGCCGGCAGCCCGCATTCCCTCAGTCAGGCCGCAGGGCTGCTGGTCTGGTCGATCGTGCCGATCGCGCTCGCCTATCATGTTGCGCACTATCTGACGGCGCTGCTTGTCGATGGCCAATATGCGCTGGCTGCGCTTTCCGACCCGTTCACGCTGGGCTGGAACCTGTTCGGCACCGCCGACATGCCGATCGAAGCCGGCGTCGCTGCCGGCGCCGGCTCGGCATGGTGGCTGTGGAATATCCAGGCCGGCGTCATCATCATTGGCCACATGCTCGCCGTGCTCGTCGCGCATGGCCTCGCCTGGCGACTGCACCCGGTTCCCGGCCGCGCCGCGATCAGCCAGCTTCCGCTCACCGTGCTGATGATCGCCTATACGATCTTTGGCCTCTGGTTGCTTGCCACGCCGGCGGCCGGATGAGACAAAGGCCGCGCGCCTCGACATCCCGGGCGGCCTTCTACCCCACGACAGCGTTAATTTTGCACGGTTTTCTCGGCTGTAATAGTGCCGAAGAAGTGTCAAAATTCATATAATCTAAAAGCGCGGCGCTACGTTAAGAGGGTGGTTTGTTGTGTGATCTCTCAACAGATAATTGATCGACAGTTCCGCACATGGCATAGGCAGCCCCCTTCACAAATTCCTGTATGTTCTCTAAATGTTCACATCTGCCGCGTTGCTCGTGTGAGCGTTTGTGGCGACACTCAACCGCTAGCAATGGGCAGAATATGGACGCGACCTATAATCTCAACGGCGGTTTCAAGCCGACGCAAAAGCGGTTCGCGGACCTCGGTGGACCTGATTTTTTTCCGACACCTGCTTGGGCAACGCACGCCTTGATGGACAACGAGCGTTTCGTGGGAGATGTCTGGGAACCGGCCTGTGGCGACGGCTCAATGGCGAAGGTGATAGAACATTACGGTAATCGCGTATTTGCTTCTGATCTTTATAATCGCGGATATGGGCAACCTGGTCTCGATTTTTTGGCGGCAGATCGTGAAGCTGAAAACATAATTACGAACCCGCCGTATAATTCCGCCGAAGGTTTTGTTGATGCGGGGCTTCGCAAATCGCGTAGAAAGTTCGCAATGCTGTTGCGACTTGCCTTTCTCGAGGGCGCCAATAGGCAGCGAAAAATATTCAAAGACACTCCGCCCTCTCGAGTATGGATTTTTAGCGAGAGAATTACCTTCTATCCATCGGGTAGTGTCCAGAAAGGTTCAGGAACAACTGCGTACGCGTGGTTTGTGTGGGACAAAGACTACAACAGCCACTCGGAGTTAAGGTGGATTCCTCTCGGATATAAGGCGAGATACACCGATCAAGATAGAAATCCAATGCTTTTTAAATAATCAACACCTCTGTCTGTCAACTTGATGCCGCCTTTCACAGCCTGTGCGAGGCCGAGGCTGAAGATGCTGTTCTTTCCTTCATGATGAACCTTCACATTCCCAATAATCTGACGCCACATTGCTTCATGTTTTCGGGTCTTCGACTTCTTCAGGTCGCCATCAGATAGATTGTAAAATCGCGGCACCAAGTCTTTGATGCGACCAGTGTCGGCCTCACGGTTAGCCAAGGTGGCCAGGATCTTCAACACCAAGATCCTGGCTTCAGGTTCCCGTAAACGGTCCTTGGCTGGACGTTTAAGTCCACCATACTCGATCTCCCAACCCCGCCTCCATGCAAGAGCGCTTTCAGGGATTTCAAGTACCCTAATGGCAGTCTCAATCTGCTCTTGGATCGTGTCGTCCTGATTGATATCGCTAGGCAAATAAAGTGTGACAGTTTCAGGCGGATGACCTAAATACACTCTGATGTCAAATGGTGTATTCTGCTCTGTATACCCGACGAATTTAAAATGGTCTAATTCATCCTGTTCGTCCAAAGTTATATCGCTGAAATACTCGATTGGCCTCCACATAATGGCTTGGGGGGAGACCAATGGTCCTAATGACTGTTTCCGCTTTTTCACCATTGTCAGGGCTGCATGTTGATTACATCTGCCGTGATGCAAGCCATATCTTCTCCTTGGTTGTTGGTCCGTCGAAGTACGCCGGGCGTTCGAGAGTAATACCATCTCGCCTCAAAGGGGGAGCTGCTGCCGGGCTCTGGACTGATCTCGGTTTCGAATTGTATCCCGCGCTGGTTCACCAGGGTGCCCACATAGGCTTGTACGGTAGGCTCCATGCCCCCGCGTGGAACTCCACCCCATATTTCGCCTGATTTCGCCTGCAGTATCGCATCCTGTGCCGTCTGTGTCGGACTTTCCACTCTTTTATAGGTCATCTTCCCCCACATGTGTGCTTGCAAGCAGAGAACAGCATAACGGCAGACGTCTCGTCAATATTATCGAATTTGCCTTTGTTGTATTAACTGGACTGAAGACCTCAAACGCGAGCTGCGACGGCTGTCGCCTCCTTGCGCCGCGCGGGCGTAGGCAGGCGATTCTGCGGAATTAATTGGATTTCGACGCTACCGCTGAAGCACGCGCAAGGCGGCAGTTCTCTTAATCGGCGCTGGCCGAACGCACAGATTTGTGTGCTGAGTTGGAGCTTCGCAGCAGCGTGTCGTTTAGCGTGGCTCCGTGAGCCGTCTCCTGATAGGCGATGGCGGTTGCGGTCATCTCCGCGTTTCGACGCGCCGACGGACCCAACGTAGGTATTAGTGAAGCAAGGCCCGTCGACCAAAGGGCAAGGTGAGATACACGCGATGTCCCATAAGATTATCGATACCCTCATTCTCGACATAGACAACACGCTCTTCGACTGGTTCGCAGTATGGTACGCCAGTTTCGAACCCATCTACAGAGAGATCATTGCCAAATCAGGCCTACCGCCCGCAGACGTCGATGCTAGCATCAGACGAGTGCACCAAGCCAGACGCACATCGGAGTACACATTTCTCCTAGAGGAGGTCGAAGTTTTAGAGGCGTTACGGGCCGAGGGCGACATCCGGGATCGCTTCAAAGATGCTGTTGATGTCTCTCGGCGAAATCGGGACCAACACCTAGCTCTGTATCCCAGTGTTTTCCGCAGCCTTTGAGATATCAAGCAGCGTGGAACGCGAATAATAGCCTACACTGAAAGCATGGCGTTTTACAGCGCTTACCGCCTCAAGAGGTTTGGGCTCGATGGTGTAATAGATGTCCTATTTAGCCCTATTGACCACGATCATCCAGCGGGAGTTTCAATAGATAAGCTCCGCCGCTTGCCTGACGACTTCTACGAACTACAGGTGACAAAGATCCGGCACACGCCACCAGGTGAACTAAAACCTAATCCACGAGTGCTCGGCGATATCATCAAGGAGGTCGGGGCGTCGCTGGATCGTTCAGCGTATGTCGGTGATAGCCTGTTCAAGGACGTGGCAATGGCACGCGATCTCGGCGTGTTGGACATTCATGCAAAGTATGGCGAAAGCCAACGAAAACCTGAATACAATCTGCTTCAACGGGTTTCTCACTGGACAGAAGAGGACGTGGAGCGAGAGAGGAAAATTTCGGCCAAAAGCGAAACTGGCGAAGCAACCGCTACCCTCAAAGAAAGCTTCGCCGAGATTTACATTTATTGCGACTTTCAAGCCCCGGCGGCCGCCTTGGAGACAATCCCGAGCTCGGAACGTATACGCAACGGGATTGAGATTTGGAAAAAGTCAGTAGATGTACAGCAACATTTCAATGACTTGGAAATGCGGATACGTAATTTTGGTCTGACTGTGCTTGGAGTTCTGATTGCGGCAGTCGGATTTTCATACCAGAACAAGCTCATGACCACACTGCATGGATACACGTTTCCAGCAGGTTTGGGCTTCATAATTGCGGCGGCCATCGCATGGCTCATGTTCTACATAATGGATCGGTACTGGTATCACGTTCTTCTAAAAGGGGCGGTCGTACACGCGACAAAAATTGAGACAGAACTGAAGAACGAGGTGCCTGACATATCTTTGGGTCGGACAATATCAGAGGTCAGTGGGGCGGTTCGCATTCTTGGCTTCAAGATGAACTCGAACCGGCGGCTCTCAATCTTCTACATTCTCGGTTTCGTCATGTTGGGTATCCTTTTCGGAGCTTTGTTCTTTTCCCAGCCGCTAATGCCGAATGTGCCAGCAGCAACTCAGACGAAGCAAGAGCCTACCCCTCCTATCCCGACCGGCCAGAAGTGATTTAGGTTCATCAACCTGCAATTTATGTCCTCGGGACCTACTGCGAGAAAAAGGCGTTCAAATCCGGCGGCTTGCTGGGATATCAACTCCTTAGGAAGGGGCTTAATAGCGGGAGGGAAAGCTCGCTTGCCACGCAAGAGCTTTGGTGATCTGATTTGTACACATGCAATTTTCGCATCCTCTGACCGAGGACGCTCAAGCCGCCTCATCATTGGTCAAAACTCAAAAAACAAGGGGAACTGCCGTGACTGACAAGAATGGGTTTTTCGATCTTTCCAAAACCGGCCTCACCCGCCGCACGGCGCTCAAGGGCTTGGCCGCGGGCGCCGGCCTTGCCGTCGCGCCTGGGTTCGTGCGCTACAGCCAGGCGCAAAGCTCGGCGCCGATAAAGATCGGCTTCCAGTCCCACCGCACCGGCATCGGCGCCGCCTATGGCCGCTGGTACGAGCGGACCACCGCAGCCGCGGTCAAGGCGATCAACGAAGCCGGCGGCATCAACGGCCGGCCGGTCGAGGTGATCATCGAGGATGACGGCACCGATCCCGGCCGCGGCGCCGAAGTGGTCGGCAAGTTCGCCACCCAGCACAAGACCGACATCGTCTACGGCACGCTGTTTTCGCATGTCGTCATCGGCTCGGCGCCGGCCGCCGGCGAGGCCAAGATGCCCTATTTTGTCGTCAGCGAAGGCCACCACGTCGCCTCGACCAAGCTCAACCGCTACGTCTTCCAGCCCGGCATCACCGACGTGAAGAGCCAGATCCAGGCGATGGCGCCGTGGATCGCGGCGAATGCCGGCAAGAAGGTGACGCAGATTTTCCCCGATTTCGCCTTCGGCTACGACCATCGCGACTACCTGCCGCCGGCGCTGAAGGCGCAGGGCGCCGAGGTCATCGCCCAGATCGCCATCCCGCCGACGGAATCGTCCTTCACCAAATATTTTCCGCAGATCCCGGCCGAGACCGAGGTGATCTACCACGTCATGGTCGGCCCTGCGGTGCTCACCTTCGTCAAGGAACTCGGCGAGTTCTACGGCTCCAGCCGGCCGCAGCTGTTCGGCTTCATCGATTCGCTCGAAGCCACCGACATCAACAGCCCCGGCCTCGAATTCCTCGACGGCAGCCATTTCTGGGAAGGCTCGCCGCGCTACGCGCAGCCAGATGATTCCGCCGCGCAGAAGGCCTATCGCGCCGCCGTCGGCATCGACGACAATGGCGCCGCCGTCGGCGATCCGAAGGACGTCTCCACCGCCGCGCACATGTTCGGCTGCTGGGAAACGCTCTATGTCGTCAAGAAGGCGATGGAGGATGCCGGCTACAAGGGTCCGGAAGACCGCGCCAAGCTGGTCGAGGCGACCGAGGCCTTGACCGAGTTCGCCGAGGGCCCCGAGCATCCGCAAGGGCCGAAGACCTTCAACGGCAAGATCCACCAGTGTTTTGGCATCCAGAACATCTCAAGGGTCGAAGGCGGCCGGCTGAACGTCGTCCACAAGACCAAGATCGAGGACGGCCTCTACGAGCCGGAAGGGGATTACACGACCCAGGCGCTGTGAGCTTGCACCCTGCCAGCGTATAGCCGATGCACTTCGGACCTCATCTTCTTCTCGCCGCCCTCGAAGGCCTCGTCACCTCCGCCGTGCTGGCGCTGACGGCGCTTGGCCTCTCGCTGGTGTTCGGCGTCATGCGCGTCGTCAATGTCGCCCATGGCGAGTTCTTCATGCTCGGCGCGGTGCTTGGCTGGGCGATCTCCACGGCGATATCAGGCCATCCGGCGCTCGGCTTCCTCGCAGCCCTGGTGCTGGCGCCGCTGATCGTCGGCCTGATCGCGCTGGTCTCCGAACGGCTGGTGCTGCGCCGGCTGAATTACAATCCGGAAGCCACCATCGTCGCCACCATCGGCATGCTCTACATCATCCAGCAACTGGCGCTGACCTTTTATGGTCCGGAGGCACGGCCAGTGGAGCCGCCCTTCAGCTACCGCATCCTTTTGCCGTGGTTCGGCTACTCCGGCTACAAGCTGTCGATCATCGCCGCATCCGCGCTTCTGCTGGTGGCGACCTGGTTCGTGCTGACGCGTACGAGAATCGGCCTCGTCATGCGCGCCACGCAATATGACAGCGAAACGGCGCAGGCCTTTGGCATTCCGGTCGACCGCGTCTATGCCGGCGTCTTCGCGCTCGGCGCTGTGCTGGCGGCGGTGGCCGCGGTGCTGATCGTGCCGATCAGCCAGGCGCATTATCTGATGGGACAGGACCCGCTGCTGCTGTCCTTCATCGTCGTCATCATCGGCGGCCTCGGCTCGCTGCGCGGAACCGTCGTCGCCGCCGTGCTCATCGGCCTGTCGGACGGCATCATCTCGGTGTTCTTCTCGCCGACACTGGCCAAGATCATCGCCACGCTGCTGGTGGCCATGGTGCTGGTGTTCCGGCCGCAAGGCCTGTTCGGGACGGCATCGCGATGAAGGAGGCTTCACCGTCAAAAGCCTATGCGTTGCATCTGGGCGTCATCGTCCTGCTGTTCGCCCTAAGCTTCGTCCTGCCGGAATATCACCACGGGCTGCTCGCCCGCATCATGGTGCTGGCGGTTTTCGCCATGGGCTACAACGTGCTGTTCGGCTATGTCGGGTTGCTCAGCCTCGGCCACGCCATGTTCTTTTCGGCTGGGCTCTATGGCGCAGGCCTTGCCGTCATCCACCTCGGCTGGAGTGTGCCGGCCGCCTTCGCCGCCGGCCTTGCCTGCGGCGCGCTTCTCGCGCTGGTGATCGGGCTGCTGGCGCTGCGCACTTCCGGTGTCGCCTTCATGATCGTCACCATGATGTTCGCGCAGGTGTTCTATCTGATAATCCTCTATCTCGCGGCCTGGACCGGCGGCGATCAGGGCCTGGTGGTGCCGCAGTCGGCGCGTGTGCTTGTTTTGGGCGACACCTCGCTCGGCCTCACCAATCCGACCGTGCGCTACATGAGCGCGCTGGTCCTGTTCTCGATCGTGCTGCTGGTGACGCTCGGCATAGTCCGCTCCAGGTATGGCCGTGTGCTGGTCGCCATCCGCGAAAACGAGGAGCGGACCAAAATGCTTGGCTACGACATTTTTTCCAACAAGCTTGCCGCGGTCGTCGTCTCCGGCACCATCTGCGCGGCATCGGGCGCCGCCTACGCGCTGCTGTTCGGTTATGTCGGCTCGACCTTCGCCTCGGTGCAATATTCCATCCTGCCGTTGCTCTGGGTGCTGCTCGGCGGTGCTGCGACCACGCTCGGTCCGCTGATCGGCACTCTGTTCATGTACTATGTCGTCGACGTCACCAGCGGCTACACCTCGGCCTATCTGCTGATCGTCGGCATCGCCCTCATCGCGCTGGTGCTGTTCTTTCCCAGGGGCATTCTCGGCACCATCCGTCAGCGCTGGCTCGGATGGCTGCCATGATGCCGCTGCTGACGACCAAAGGCCTGTCCCGCAATTTCGGCGGCCTGCGCGCTGTCGATGGTGTCGATTTCGCCCTCATGCCGGGCGAGATCCGCGCCGTCATCGGCCCCAATGGCGCCGGCAAGACCACCTTCGTCAGCCTGATCAGCGGCCGCATCCAGCCGTCATCGGGCATGATCGTCTTCGACGGCGCCGACATTACCAACCTGCCGGCCTACGCCAGGGTCCGCCTTGGCATCGCCTACACCTTCCAGATCACCAGCGTCTTCGCCAACCTCACCGCCTACGACAATGTCGCGCTGCCGGTGCAGCGCACGCTGACCGACGGCCGCTCGAAAGGTGCTGTGCATGCCGGCGTCATGGCGGCGCTGGAGCGCACCGGCCTTGCCGACCGCGCCCATATGCCGGCCGGGCAATTGTCCTATGGCCATCAGCGCCTGCTCGAAGTGGCGATGGGGCTGGCGCTGAAACCGCGCCTGCTGATCCTCGACGAGCCGACGCAGGGGCTGGCCGACAGCGAGATCGACAATTTCATCGGGCTGGTGCGCGAGATCGCCAAAAGCGCCACCGTGCTGCTGATCGAGCACAACATGCCGGTGGTCATGCAGCTTGCCGACCGCATCACCGTCTTCAACGCCGGCAAGATCCTGGCCGAAGGCACGCCCGAGCAGGTCCGCGCCAATACGCAAGTGCAGGACGCCTATTTGGGGACGACCCCATGACGCAACCACGGGCTGAAGCACTGACCATCTCCGGGCTCGACTGCTTCTACAGCGAGGTCCAGGTGCTCTACGGCCTCGACCTCGTGCTGAGCACGGGCGAGGTGCTTTGCCTGTTCGGCCGCAACGGCGCCGGCAAGACGACGACGCTGAAGGCGATCATGGGACTCGTTCCCACACGCGCCGGCTCGATCAGGCTCGACGGCAGGGAATTGACAGGCCTGCCGGCGCATGACGTGCCGAAGGCCGGCGTCGCCTATGTGCCGCAGGGCCGGCGGCTGTTTGCCGAGATGACGGTGGCCGAAAACATCGAGATCGGCCTGATGGCCCGCGGCAAGGGCAAGGCGACGCGCGAAAACGTGCTCGACCTCTTCCCGCTGCTGCGCCAGCGGCTGAGACAACGCTCCGGCACGCTGTCGGGCGGCGAGCAGCAGATGCTGGCCATGGCTCGGGCCCTGTGTCTCGAGCCGCAGGTGCTTCTGCTCGACGAGCCGACCGAAGGGCTGATGCCGTCGATGATCGCAAAAATCCGCGAGACGGTAGCCAAGCTGCGCGACCTTGGCGTCTCGACGATCCTGGTCGAGCAGCGCGTCGATGCCGTGCTGTCCGTCGCCGACCGGGTCTCGTTCATCGAAAACGGCCGCAACCGCGAGACCGTCGATGTCGAGGAGCTTCGCGCCGATCCGTCGGCGGTTCGCCGCTATGTCGGCGTCGGCTGATCAGCCAAAGAACAGAAAACCCGCGATCAGGAATATCGGGATCAGCACCACGCCCGACCACGCCATGTAGCCGAAGAAGCCCGGCATTTTTACGCCGCGATGCCTGGCAATGGCGTAAACCATGAAATTCGGCGCATTGCCGATATAGGTGTTGGCGCCCATGAACACCGCGCCGGCCGAGATCGCCGCCAGCGTCGAGGCGAAGGTGGTCATCAGATGCTGCGGATCGCCGCCAGCGAGCTCGAAGAACACCAGGTAGGTCGGCGCATTGTCGAGGAAGGACGACAGCACCCCGGTCATCCAGAAATACGCCAGGTCGTTGGGCTCGCCTGTTGGCGAACTGACCAGCGAGACCAGCGGCGCCAGCGCGCCGCCGGCACCGGCCCTGAGAATGGCGATGACCGGAACGATGCAGATGAAGATGCCGGCGAACAGTTTTGCCACTTCGGCGATCGGCTCCCAGTGGAAGTTGTTCGCCCGCCTGTGGCTCTTGCTTGAGACAGCGAGCGAAAGCAAGGCGAGGGCCAGGATGATGGCGTCGCGCACCAGGTTCTGCAATTCAAGGCTCACGCCCTGGACGGAGAAAGCCACGTCCGGCTTCCAGGTCGCGGAAAGCAGGATCGCGCCGATCACCCCGGCCAGCAGCGGGAAGTTGGCCAAGCCCCGGATGCGCACCTTGGTGTCCGGTGTCGGATCCTTGATCTTCGGCGCACCGGCCTCGCGGCGATGCAGGATGATGTCCATGGCCAGGAAGACGGCCAGCACCAGGCCGCCGACGAACAGTGTCACCTGATAGAGATTGGTGGTGGTCCAGAAGAAATCGACGCCGCGCAGGAAGCCGACGAACAGCGGCGGATCACCGAGCGGCGTCAGCGAGCCGCCGATGTTGGACACCAGGAAAATGAAGAAGATGACGACATGGGCGTTGAACGGCCGGTTGTCGTTGGCGCGCAGGATCGGCCTGATCAGGATCATCGAGGCGCCGGTCGTGCCGATGACCGAGGCGAGCATCGCCCCAATCAGCAGCAGTCCGGCATTCACCAGCGGCGTGCCGTGGATGTTGCCGGCGACGAGGATGCCGCCCGAAATGGTGAACAGCGCAAACAGAAGAATGATGAACGACATGTATTCGGTGAGCAGCGCATGCAGCACCGCCTCTGCAGCCGAAGCCATGCCGAACGCCAGCGCCAGAGGGACGACAGCAAGCGCCGCCCAGAACAAGGTGATCTTGCCGTAGTGATGCTCCCAGACATGGTGGAAGAGCAACGGCCCGGTGGCGATCGACAGAAGCAGGCCGGCAAAGGGCAGCGCCCACCACAGCGACATTGTTTCGCCGGGCAATTCGTGGGCCTCGGCTGCAAGCACTGTTCCCGGAAACAGGGTTGCGACTGCCACCACAGCGCCCGCCGTCAAAGCCGCCGCAAACCGCATAATGCCCCCTCTGGAATTGTGTCGAATGCGATTGGTGATGTTCAAGCCAGCGTCACGCCGGCATCGCGCATTCGGTTCAGCATCGTCTCGAGTGAGCCATTGAGATCGATGCCGCGGCAGGCGTCGAGCCGCACTGTCGTGTGAAAGCCGTGCTTGACCGCGTCGAGCGCCGAGAAGGCGACGCAATAATCGGTCGCCAGGCCGACCAGGGTCAGCGTGTCGATGCCGCGCTCCTTGAGATAGCCGGCAAGGCCGGTCGGCGTCGCATGGTCGTTCTCGAAGAAAGCCGAATAGCTGTCGATCTCCGGGCGGAAACCCTTGCGGATCACCAGTTCGGCCCTGGTCCAGGCAAGGCCCGAATGGAAATCCGAACCCAGGCTGCCCTGGATGCAGTGGTCGGGCCACAGCGTCTGCGGGCCATAGGGCATCTCGATCGTTTCGAACGGCTGCTTGCCGGGATGATTGGAGGCAAAACTCGAATGTCCGGCGGGATGCCAGTCCTGCGTCAGCACGACATGTTCGGTCCGCCGGATCAGGTCGTTGACCAGGGGCACGATCTCGTCGCCGCCGGCCACCGCCAGCGCGCCGCCCGGACAGAAATCGTTCTGCAGGTCGATGATGACAAGCGCTTCGTCGGCCATGGAGCCTCCCTCTTGTTTGTCCCGGAGGCATGAAGTCTGCCGAAACGTGGAATCCGGTGTTCGAACCCGCCGAAAATGCCGCTGACGCAACGGATGCAGAAACTTGACCAGATGGCCGGCTGCGTCAACTCCAACGGCATAACAAATGCGTGCCGTCGCGCCGATGCGGGCGCCGGCGCAAAACTCTGGCTTTGACAATTCCTGCCGGCTTGATATCATTTGCATACGAATGAATTTGACCGGCTCGGAGGCCGGCAAGTTCCGTCGGCAACCCTTTTTTGGGAAGGCCCATTTTGGGAAGGCAAGCGTGATCCGTTACGCGAAACCCACCACCATAGACGAGGCGCTCGCTTTGCTTGGCGAGGCTCCGTGGCGCATCCTTGCCGGCGGCACGGATTTCTACCCGGCACAAGGAGCCAAGCCTTTCCGCGACAATGTCCTCGATATCAACGGCCTGGCGACGCTGCGCGGTATTGCTGAGACCGACAGCCATTGGCTCATCGGCGCGCGCACGACCTGGACCGATCTTGTCCGTCATCCGCTGCCGGCGGCCTTCGACGCGCTGAAGCAGGCGGCGCGGGAAGTCGGCTCCGTCCAAATCCAGAACGTCGCCTCCATCGCCGGCAATCTCTGCAACGCCTCTCCGGCGGCCGACGGCGTGCCGGCGCTCCTGGTTCTCGACGCCGAGGTCGAGCTGCGCTCGGTGGCGGTGGTCCGCCATCTGCCGCTCGAAAAATTCATTCTGGGGAACCGCCGCACGGAACTGCAGCCGGGCGAAATGGTCACCGCCATCCGCGTGCCGAAAAACGCGGCCACCGGCACGTCGGCTTTCGAAAAACTCGGCGCGCGTCGCTATCTCGTCATTTCCATAGCCATGGCGGCGGCCCGCTTGACCATTGAGGATGGCATCGTCGCCAACGCCGCCGTCGCCGTCGGCTCCTGTTCGGCGGTCGCCAGGCGTCTTGCAAGTGTCGAAGCAGCTTTACGCGGCGTCCCGGTCGACGGATCTCTCGTCGCTGCGATCCAGTCCGCACCGATGGACGAGCTTTCGCCGATCGACGACGTGCGCGGCAGCGCCGAATACCGGCTGGACGCCGCGCGCGAGATTGTCGCCCGCGCCGTTCTCGGTGCCGCGGGTCACGCGTCGGTCGGGAAGGTAGCGGCGGCATGAGCCAAGCTCAACCTGGCATGACCAAAACTCAGCCTGGCATGAGCGGAGCTCAGCCTGGCATGAGCATGGAGCGCGCCGACATCGCCTTCGAGGTCAACGGCGCCGCCGTCTCTGTCTGCGTGCCGCCGGTTCGCCGTCTCTCTTCGGTGCTGCGTGACGAACTGCGGCTGACCGGCACCAAGGTCGGCTGCGACGCCGGCGACTGCGGCGCCTGCACGGTGCTTGTCGACGGCGAACCTGTCTGCGCCTGCCTGATGTCTGCGGCTTCTGCCGCTGGCACCGTGGTGACCACGGTCGAGGGTCTCGCCAACGACAGATTGTCGGCGCTGCAGGCCTCGTTCCTCGACCATGGCGCGGCGCAATGCGGCATCTGCACACCCGGCCTGCTCATCGCGGCGACAGCGCTTCTGGACAGCAACCCCAATCCAACCGAGGCCGAAACCCTGGATGCCTTGGGCGGCGTCCTCTGCCGCTGCACCGGCTATCGCAAGATCATAGCTGCGGTGATGGATGCTGGACGGTTCGCGAGCGAATTTTCGACCGACGGCGCTGCCCCTCATCCGCCTGCCGGCACCTTCTCCCCGTATAATGACGGGGAGAAAGGACAAGTTTCTGCGCTGGCGACCCCTTCTCTCGATCTTGACCGCAGAATGCCGATCTCGGGCCACGCCGTCGGCTCCTCTCCAATCCGCCTCGACGGCCTGCCGAAAGTCACCGGCGGCGAAAGATTCGGCGGCGATTCCTTCCCGGCCGAAGCGCTGGCGGTGCTGGTGGTTCGCTCGCCGCATTATCACGCCCGCTTCGCCTTCGGCGATCTCGACGCCTGGGTGAAAGTCCATCCCGGCATCGTCGGCGTCTTCACCGCTGCCGACATTCCGGGAAAGAACTGCTTCGGCGTCATTGCACCTTTTGCCGACCAGCCAGCGCTGGCCGAAAATTTTTCGCGCTTTCGTGGCGAGGCGGTGGCGCTGGTTGCCGGCGAGCGCGAGGCCATCCTCGATCTCGACCTTGCGGATTTTCCTGCTCGTTGGACCGAGTTGCCGCATGTCCTGCAGCCAGGCGAGGCGCAAGCCGGCGGTGCGCAGCTGATCCACGAGAACCGGCCGGCAAACCTGCTCACATCGGGCTTTGTCGAGCGTGGTGACCCCGACGCCGCCCTTGCCGGCGCCGCCTTCACTGTTTCCGGCGCCATCGACACGTCCTATGTCGAACACGCCTATATCGAGCCCGAGGCCGGCTATGCCTATATGGACGGCGACACGCTGGTCGTCGTCGCCTGCACGCAGGCGCCCTATATGGACCGCGACGACGTGGCAAAAGTGCTTGGCCTTGCCGTCGACAAGGTGCGGATCGTGCCGACCGCCACCGGCGGCGGCTTCGGCTCCAAGCTCGACGTTTCGTTGCAGCCGCTGATCGGTCTGGTCGCGATGAAGACGGGGCGGCCGGCGGCACTCGCCTATACCCGTCATGAATCGATGATCTCGACCACCAAGCGTCATCCCGCCGAGATGACGGCGACCATCGGCGCCGATGCCGATGGCCGCGTCACCGGCATGGTCTTCGCAGGCGATTTCAACACCGGCGCCTATGCGAGTTGGGGACCGACCGTCGCCAACCGCGTGCCGGTGCACGCCTCCGGTCCCTATGCGACGCCGAACTATCGGGCCGAGGGCCGCGCCATCCACACGAATGGGCCGATCTCCGGCGCCTTCCGCGGTTTCGGCGTGCCGCAGGCGACGATCATGCAGGAGACGCTCTATGACGAGCTGGCCGAAAAGCTTGGGCTGGACCGGCTCGATTTTCGCCTGAAAAACTGCCTTCGTAACGGCTCCGAAACGGTCACCGGCCAGAGGCTGGAATCGGGCGTCGGCATCGCCGAGTGCCTCGAAGCGCTGCGGCCGCATTGGATGCGTGCGCTTGTCGATGCCGATGCGTTCAACAGTGCCAATGACAGCAGGAAACGCGGCGTCGGCGTCGCCTCCTGCTGGTACGGCTGCGGCAACACCTCGCTGCCCAATCCGTCGACCATCAGGGTCGGCATCTCGGCTGAAGGCGATGTCGTCCTGCATCAGGGCGCCGTCGATATCGGGCAAGGTTCGAACACGGTCATTGCGCAGATCTGCGCCGACGCGGTCGGCCTGCCGCTCGGAAAATTCCGCTTGAAAAGCGCCGACACGGCGATCACGCCGGACGCCGGCAAGACGTCGGCCTCGCGCCAGACCTTCGTGACCGGCAAGGCCGCCGAAAAGGCCGGCCGCGCCTTGCGCGAGACGATGCTGCGCTTCGCCAATGTGTCGGAAAAAGCGGCGATCGCTCTCGAGGGCGCAAGCCTGGTCATCCGCGAGGGCGAAGCGACACGGCATATCGATTTGCCCACGCTGAAGGCCGATGCCGACGGCTTGGTCTTTCGCGCCGAGGAAAGCTATGACCCGCCGACCCTGCCGCTCGACGCCAGGGGCCAGGGCAAGCCTTACGCCGTCTATGGCTACGGCGCGCAGATCGCCGAACTGGAGGTCGACCTCAAGCTCGGCACGGTCAAGCTGATCAAGATCACCGCCGCGCATGATGTCGGCAAGGCGATCAATCCGCTGCTTGCCGAAGGCCAGATCGAAGGCGGCATCGCGCAAGGCATCGGCATGGCGCTGATGGAGGAATACATCCCCGGCCGCACCGAGAATCTGCACGACTACCTGATCCCGACGATCGGCGACGTGCCGCCGATCGAGACCATCCTGATCGAAGTTCCGGATTCGGAAGGACCCTTTGGCGCCAAGGGCTTGGGCGAGCATGTGCTGATCCCGACGGCACCGGCGATCCTCAATGCCATCCGCCATGCCACCGGTGCCCTGGTCAGCAAAATTCCGGCGACGCCGAGCCGCATCCGCGCCGCGATCCGCGACAAGGAGGCACGCCGATGAGCGAGCTTGCCGAACGTTTCGAGACGCATGATCCCGGCGAGAAGCAGGTGGCGGAAAAGATCCGCTGCGATGCCTGCCCGGTCATGTGCTACATAGCAGACGGCCGCACCGGCGCCTGCGACCGCTACGGCAATGTCGGCGGCAGGATCGTGCGGATGGATCCGCTGACCATCCTCGACCACGCGACCGAGGCCGGCGGCGCGGTCGTGCCGTTTGTCGCCGAGGGCGAAGAATGGGACGGCGAGCTGGTCAACACCGGCCGCCGCTTCGTCACCGCGATCGGCGCCGGCACCACCTATCCCGACTACAAGCCGGCGCCTTTCATCGTCAGCCAGGAGGTCGAAGGCGTCGATCTCGTCACCGTCGTCACCGAGGGCATCTTCTCCTACTGCGGCGTCAAGGTGAAGATCGACACCGACCGGCATATCGGCCCCGAAACGGCGACGGTCCGCGCGGCGGGCGAGGCGATCGGCCATGTCACGACAGGCGAATATGGCTCGCAGATGCTGTCGCTGGGCGGCGTGCATCATCTGACCGGCGGATCCAAGGCCGAAGGTCGCGCCACCTGCGATGCGCTGCTCAATCTATGCAACCGCAAGCCGGTCGAACTCACCATCGACGGCGGTGCCACGGTCGTCGTCGAAGCCGGCAAGCCGCCGGTCATCGACGGTCAGCTCGAGCAGCGGATGCGGGTCGGTTGCGGCTCGGCCACCATCGGCATGTTCGCCACCCAGTGGCGCGGCCTGGTCGACGAGGTGGTGGTGGTCGACGACCACATCACCGGCGTCGTTTCCGAGCATCAGGCAGGCAAGGTGCTCGGCTGGCAGGACACCGGGATAAAAATCATCGGCCGCCGTTCGACGCCGGGCCGCTATTTCAAGGTGTCGGAGCCCGGCCTCGGCTGGGGCGGCACCAGCATTTCCGACCCTCTGTCGATCCTTGGCGAATGGAATGCGAAGAAGGGCGCGCGTCCCGGCCTGTCGCTGCTGATGGTCTCGACCACCGGCGAGCAGTTCGCCTATTACGAGCTCGACGACGAATTGAAGCCGGTGCAAAAACCGTTCCCCGAGCGGCTGCAGAAATCCGTCGGCCTGATCGAGGACAATTGCGAGCCGGCTCTGTGCACCGTGCTGTTCGTCGGCGGCGCCGGCGGCTCGCTGCGTGCCGGCGTCACCGAGAACCCGGTCAATCTGACCCGCTCGGTGCAGGGCCTGACGACGTATGTGACGGTCGGCGGCGCGCCGGTCTATGTCTGGCCGGGCGGCGGCATCACGCTGATGGTCGATGTAACCCGCGTGCCGGAAGGCGCCTTCGGCTATGTACCGACGCCGGCGCTGGTGGCGCCGATCGAGTTCACCCTGCGCCGCGACGATTATATCAGGCTCGGAGGCTACGAAGCCGAGATCCGCAGCGTTGACGACATTCTCGCCAAAGGCGGCGAGTATCTCAACCCGCGCCGCGGCACGGCTGCGCCGGCCAGCAACCCATGGCCGCCGCTGGCGCAGCTGCGGCGCGCAACGGCAGACGGGGCCAAGTGATGAACGGCCCGCAGGCGCATTGGCTTGAGGACGGCAGCCGGCTGCATCTCAATCATGGCCCGATCGACCTGATCGTCGAGGCATTTGGCGAAGCGGACGAACGCCGCGCCGCCTATGGCCAGGCGGTGGCGCGGTTTCAAACAATCCTGCAGGAGCTCGTCGACGAACTGCCAGAACTGCGCCGCCCGGCCTCGTCGCGACCACGTGCTTTCGCTGGCCCGACGGCGCGACGTATGGAAGCAGCGATTGTTCCGCTAGCGAAACAATTCATCACGCCGATGGCTGCGGTCGCCGGTTCGGTAGCCGACGAAATGCTTGGCGCGCTGCTGGCCGGGCGCCGGCTCGATCGCGCTTATGTCAACAATGGTGGCGACAGCGCGATTCATCTCGGCAATGACCGTTCCATGACGCTTGCCATTGCCGGGACAGGTCATCGACTGGCAGATCGGATCACGATCCGCGCCGAAGACGGGATCCGCGGCATCGCGACAAGCGGCTGGCGCGGCCGTTCCTTTTCGCTCGGCATCGCCGACGCTGTTGCCGTACTGGCGCGGACCGGTGCTGAAGCCGATGCCGCCGCCACCCTGATCGCCAACGCCGTCGACCTGCCCGGTCATCGCGCCATCGAGCGCATGCCGGCGCGCGATCTGGCGCCCGACAGCGACCTTGGCGATCGCCTGGTCACCCAGGCCGTCGGCGCGCTTTCATCAGGCGAAATAGCCGCCGCGCTGGACCGAGGGCTCGCCGCCGCCGAAGATTTTCGGCGACATGGCCTGATTGCCGCTTCAGCCTTGTTCCTTGCCGGTCAGGCACGGATCGCCGGCCCCATGGCGCTCATTGCGCCCAACGAGAAATCGAGGAAGGAAATTGCCCATGCCTGAGTTTGCGATCCGCAAGATTGCGGTGCTGACCGAGGAGATATTTCATGAGGGTGGGCCGGTGGCGAAGGTGCCGCGCCGCCGCGCCGCCGCCATGGCGGTGGTGAACAACCCATTCGCCGGCCGCTACGTGGAAGACCTGCAGAGCGCCATGGACGATCTGAAGCCGCTCGGGCTGCTGCTCTCCGACAAGCTGATCGCCGCATTGGGTGGCGACGTGAAACAGATCGACGGCTACGGCAAGGGCGCCATCGTCGGTATCGCCGGCGAACTGGAGCATGGCGCGCTGTGGCATGTGCCTGGCGGCTATGCCATGCGCGAGCGGCTCGGTGACGCCAAGGCGATCGTGCCGTCGGCAAAGAAGGTCGGTGCCTTCGGCGCGCGGCTCGACGTGCCGCTCGGCCATATCAACGCCGCCTATGTGCGCAGTCATTTCGATGCCATGGAGGTCGGCATCAGCGACGGGCCTCGTCCCGACGAGATCCTGTTCTGCCTCGCCATGACCTGCGGCCCGCGCGTGCACGACCGCATGGGCGGTCTCGCGGCAAAGGACATCAAGGCATGGGACGGACTGCGGTGAGCGCCGAAGACATCAAGCTCAAGCTGGTCGAGGCCGAGGAGCCCGACGAGAACGATTACCGCCTGCAGGAGCAGGTCGGCTTCATCCTGCGCAAGGCGCACCAGCGCCATGTCTCGATCTTCGCCGCGCACATCGCCGACCTGACGCCGCCGCAATTCGCCGCGCTGGCCAAGTTGCACGATGTCGGCGAGACCTCGCAGAACCAGCTTGGCAGCCTGATCGCCATGGATGCGGCGACGGTAAAAGGTGTCATCGACCGGCTCAAGGCGCGCGGCCTGGTCGAGCTTTCCAAGCATGAGGTCGACAAAAGGCGCCTGCTGGTCAATCTGACCGCGGAAGGCCGCAAGGCCGTCGAGCGGCTGATCCCGATCGCCCGCGAGATCACCGAGGAAACGCTGGCGCCGCTTTCATCCAAGGAGGCGGCGATTTTCATGAGGCTTTTGGCCAAGCTGGCGTGAACAGCGCCGCTTGCCTGTCGAGCCTTTTCTCCCCGCCGGGCAATGTCCGCCCGGCAGGGAGTGTTCAACTC
This sequence comes from Mesorhizobium sp. WSM4817, assembly GCF_055811135.1. Lineage (NCBI taxonomy): Bacteria > Pseudomonadati > Pseudomonadota > Alphaproteobacteria > Hyphomicrobiales > Phyllobacteriaceae > Mesorhizobium > Mesorhizobium sp. WSM4817. Next base: position 26,563 of record NZ_JBVVQQ010000006.1, read on the forward strand.
AGAGCCCATGCTCCTTCAGGATCTGGGCGGCATTTTCCTTGGTAATCTTCTGCGTCGGCAGCGTGATGGTCTTTTCGACCTTCTCGCCGTTCAGGAACTTGATCGCCTGCCGCAGCCCTTCGGCGCCCGGTGTCACATAGGTGAACGTCGCCGTCAGCTCACCATTGGCAACAAGCTGCACGCCTTCATTGGGCAGGCCGTCGATGCCGATGAACTTGATGTCCTTCTCGCGGCCGACATCCTTGGCGGCAAGATAGGCGCCGTAGGCCATCGGGTCGTTATGACCATAGACGAGGTCGATCTTCTCGTTGTTGCGCAGTGCCGTGGCCATGATGTTGTAGGCCTGGTCCTGCTTCCAGTCGCCCGACTGCTGGTCGAGCAAATATTTTATGCCCGGCTCCTTGTCAGTGAATTCATGGAAGCCGTCATGGCGGTCATGTGCCGGCTGGGTACCCATGCCGCCCCAGATCTCGACGACATTGCCTGATGCCTTGCCCTTGCCGCCGAGCAATTCGACGGCGTATTCACCGGCAGCCCGGCCGATCAGCTTGTTGTCGCCGCCGACGAACTGCGTGTAGTCCTTGGTCTCGACGTTGCGGTCGAGCACGAAGACCGGGATCTTGGCGTCGATCGCCTGCTGCACGACGCCGGTCAACCCCGCCGATTCCTTCGGCGACACCAGCAGCGCATCGACTTCCTGGCGGATCAGGTTCTCGACATCGGCGACCTGCTTTTCCGTCTTGTCCTCGCCGTCGGTGACGATCAGCTCGACTTCCGGATGCTTGGCGGCCTCGGCTAGGATGTCCTTGTTGAACTGGGCGCGCCACGGCTCGATGGTCGTCACCTGCGAGAAGCCGATCTTCCACTTCTTGCCCTGCGCATAGGCGTTGCCGCTGGCCAAAAGCGCGGTCGTGGTCAGCAGTGCCGCGGTGACGGCGGCAAGCTTCAACAATTCACGTCGTTTCATTTCTTGTTTCCTCCAAGATTTAGAGACGGGGTCTCTTTTGACGGCCGCTTTGCTGCGGTCGTTTCCTTGTGCGCCGCTTTTCCGCCAGGCAGGCGCAGATAGTAGAAAAGATCAAAGGCATTGCGCTCCTGCACGAGCACGGTGCCGATGATGATCATCCCCTTCAGCACGAGCTGAAGGTTCGAATTGATGTTGTGCAATTGCAGGATGTTCGAGAGCAGTCCGAAGATCAGCACGCCGCAGAATGTGCCGATGAGGCTGCCGCGACCGCCCATCAGGCTGGTGCCGCCGATGACCACGGCGGCGATGGCATCGAGCTCCAGCCCGGCGCCGGCATCCGGCTTGCCTTGCCTGTATTGCGCGACATAGAGCACTGCCGCCACGCCGGCCAGCAGCCCGGACACGGCGTAGGTGGCGATCTTGACGCGGCCGGCGGCAATGCCGGACAGCCGCGCCGCCTCTTCGTTGCCGCCGATGGCGTAGACATAGCGGCCGAACGGGGTGAACCGCAGCACTGCGCCGTAGATCAGGATCGCTCCGAGGAAGAACAGGCCCGGCATCGGGATCACGCCGAACACCAGCGAGCGCAGCATTTCGAAATCGGCGGTGGCGTTCGACCCGGTGTAGACCGGCAGCACTGCATTGTTTTGGCCGGCGGTCAGCCGGGCGATGCCGAGCGCCGTCACCATCATCGCCAGCGTGACGATGAAAGGCTGCAGCCGCCCGGCAACGATGATGAAGCCGTTGAGCGCGCCGAACAGCAGGCCGACGCAAGGCGCCACCAGCAACACGCCGACCACGCCGAATTTCGAGCCGACCTGCGGCAGCAGGAACCACAGCACGAGACTGCAGAGGATCACCCCGACAATGCCGGGCGTGACCAGCGCACGAACGCTGTCCAGCCTGACGGCGTGGGTGGCCTGCGGGCCGGCGCGCGATTTTTCGATGTTCAGGAAGATGAAGCGGGTGACCAGAATGCCGAGGCAAAGGGCGACAACGGCAACTGTCGGCACCCCCAGCACCACCGCCGGCGTGACACCCGGAACCGTCAGCAGCATGGCGCAGACCACGGTGCAGATCGCCATCAGCGAGCCGACGGAAAGATCGATGCCGCCAGTGATGATCACCGCCGTCATGCCGGTGGCGATCAGGCCGGTGGTCGACACCTGGCGCAGCACATCGAGCAGATTGCCGTAGGACAGGAAGATGTTGTTGCCCTTGGAACTGATCGGCGAGCCCAGCACGCCGATCAGGAAGATGGCGATCAGGCCCCAATAGAGCTTCGTCCGGGACAGGATGTTCAAAATGCTCATGCTGCGGGTCTCGTCATGGTCCGGCGCGGCGCCGCGAGCCGCATGATGGCCTCCTCGCTGGCTTGCGCGCGCGAGAGGATCCCCGTCTGGCGACCATCGGCCATGACCAGGATGCGGTCGGAAAGATGCAGCAGTTCCGGCAATTCCGAGCTGATGACGGTGATGGCGAGCCCGTCTCGCGCCAGCTTGAAGATCAGGTCGTAGATCTCCCGCTTGGCGCCGACATCGATGCCGCGTGTCGGCTCGTCCAGCAGTAGCACCCGCGGCCGCGTCGCCAGCCACTTGCCGATGACGACCTTCTGCTGGTTGCCGCCGGACAGGGTGCCGGCCGGCTGCTCGATGGTCCCGCAGCGAATACCGAGCGCCTTGACCGCGTGCCGCGCCAAGCCTTGCTCGGCGGCCCGCGAGCGAAGGCCGAACCGCGCCAGCGCGCCGACCAGCGGCAGCGCGACATTGTCGGTAATCGACGCCTGAAGATGCAGGCCTTGCGTCTTGCGGTCCTCGGTCACCAGGGCGATGCCGAGGCGGCGTGCATCGCGCGGCGAACGGATTTCCACCGGCTCGCCGTCGAGCCGGATTTCGCCGCCGGCACGGCCGCTGCTGGAACCGAAGATGGTCTCCAGGATTTCGGTGCGTCCCGAGCCCAGCAGCCCGCCTATCCCCAGAATTTCGCCTTCGGCAAGATCGAAGGCGACGCCGTCGAGCGCGGTGCGCCAGGCGTGGCGGTCTGGTTTCGACAGCCATAGGCCGCTTACCGAGAGGACGACCTTGCCGCTGGGACCACGCTCTTCCTGGGAAGAGGCAAGCAGGTTGCGCCCGACCATCGCCGAAATGATGGTGTCTTCGTCGAGCTTTGCCATCGCCTCGGTCAGCACGCGGCGTCCATCGCGAAACACGGTGACCCGGCTGGCCAGATGCATGACCTCGTCGATGCGGTGCGAGATGTAGACGATCGCCACCCCGTTGACGGCGAGCTGGCGGATGATCCGAAACAGCCTTTGGCATTCGGCCGGCGAAAGTGCGGAAGTCGGCTCGTCCATGATCAGGATGCGCGCCGACATCGACAGTGCCTTGGCGATCTCGACCAGCTGCTGCTCGCCGACACGCAGGCTGCCGACCCGCGCCTCCGGGTTGAGCTCGATGCCGAGCCTCTGCAGCAGGGCGCCGGCGGCATGGCTGCTTGCCTTGCGCTCGACGATAAGTCCGGCGATCAGCTTCTCGCGCCCCAGGAAGATATTGTCGGCAACGCTGAGCTCGGGGACGAGATTGAGCTCCTGATGGATGATGGCGATGCCGGCATGCTCGGCGTCGCGGACGCCGGCGAAACGGACCGGATGGGCATCGACGTTCACCGTCCCGTCGTAATCCGTGTAGATGCCGGAGAGGATTTTCATCAGCGTCGACTTGCCGGCGCCGTTTTCCCCCATCAGCGCATGGATCTCGCCGCGCCGCAGCTCGAAGCCGACATCGACAAGTGCGGCGATGCCACCGAAGGTCTTGGAGATGTGCTCGGCGCTCAGAACGACAGCCGAGCGGCCGGCGGCCGCATCATCTCCGGACGTGATGGAATTGCCATGCTCCATGACAAGAACGGCCTCCCTTCCGTTGTCGTCGAACGTCTCAAACGCTAATCTAAACGTTTCGAACATGTCAAGTCGCTATCTAATGAGGCGGGATTGATGCATTTCAATTCTTGCACAAATCCGCAGGATTCCTTAGGTATTGCAGCCAGAGGGCGATGAAACGTTTCGAAAATGATGGCGTCAGGACGAAAAAAGCAGCGAAAGTCCACGGCCCCCACCATGCTGCACGTGGCTGAAGTGGCGCGTGTTTCGGTCGCCACCGTCTCGGCGCTGATCAACGGCACCGCGACCGTCAGTCCCGAGCTCAGCCAGCGCATCGAACAGGCGATCCGCGACATCGGCTACAAGCGCAACGCGATCGCCCGCAGCCTGAAGATGGGCACGACCCGCACCATCGGGCTGACCGTTCCCCACATCACCAATCCGTTCTTCACCGATGTCGTTTCGGTCATCCAGCAGGCATTCGACCGCGCCGGCTATGCGGTCATGCTGTGCTGCACGGACGAGGACCTGAACACGCAGGACGACCAGATCAGGCTGCTGCTCGACCGAATGGTCGACGGACTGATTGTTGCGCGCGTCGGCGACGGCGCGATCCTGAAGAGAATTGTCGACGACGCCAACGTGCCGGTGGTGCTGCTCGACCGCGTTTGCGAAGGCGTCGATACCGACGCGGTCGTTCTCGACAACCAGCGCGCGGTGTTCGACGCCATCACCTATCTGGTCGATCTCGGCCACCGGCGGATCGGCTACATCTCCGGCTCGTTCGACATCTCGCCCATGCATGATCGCATGACGGGATATCGCGAGGCGCTCCAGGCTGCCGGCCTGCCGGTCGAGAGCGAGCTTGTCCGCTTCGGCAATTTCCATGAAGTCGACGGCTACAACGCGACAATGCAGCTGCTTTCGCTGCACGACCGCCCGAGCGCGATCTTCTCGGCCAACAACCCGATGGTGATCGGCACCATGAAGGCGATCCGCGATATCGGGCTGTCCTGCCCCGAGGACATTTCGGTCGCCTGCTTCGACGATTTTCCGTGGTCGGACGTGTTCCAGCCGCAACTGACCACGGTCGCACAACCGGTCAAGGCGATCGGTGAGCAGGCGGCCAATCTGCTGCTCGACCGGCTCGCCGGAAACAGGGACGCGCCGCCGCGCAAGCTGACGCTCAAGGGACGCCTGATGATCCGCAATTCATGCCGGCCCCTTGGCGCGCCGCTGGGGGCGATCGCACAAAGCGTCAGCGCCTAACGCGCCTTCGCAGCCTCGCAAAAAAGTCAGGCAGCTTCCGACAGCGATTTGTGGACGTCGGCCAGGATCTCGAAGGATCGCACCCGCGCTGCGTGATCGAAAATCTGGGCGGTGACCATCAGCTCGTCGGCGCCGGTGCGCTGCACGAACGCCTCGATGCCTTGCCTGACCGTTTCCGGGGCGCCGACGACGGCGCAGGATAGCGCTTGGCCGAGCATGGTTTTGGCCATCGGGTCGAGGTCGCGCTCATATCCGTCGACCGGCGGCGGCAAGCGGCCGGGCCGGCCTGTGCGCAGATTGACGAAGGCCTGCTGCAGCGAGGTGAACAACAGCCGCGCTTCGGCGTCGGAGGGTGCAGCGAACACGTTGAGGCCGAGCATGACATAGGGCTTGTCGAGCTGTTTCGACGCCTGGAAGCGCGAGCGATAGATCTCCAGTGCGTGGTCGAGTTCGGCCGGCGCGAAATGCGAGGCGAAGGCGTAGGGCAGGCCGAGCATGGCTGCGAGCTGCGCACCATAGAGGCTCGATCCCAGAATCCAGATCGGCACCTGCTCGCCCTCGCCGGGCACGGCGCGGATACGCTGACCGTCTTCGGCCGGCTGGAAATAGCCCATCAGTTCGACGACATCCTGCGGGAAACTGTCGGCGCCGGCGTCGAGGTTGCGGCGCAGCGCACGCGCCGTGCCCATGTCGGTGCCCGGCGCCCGGCCGAGGCCGAGGTCGATGCGGCCTGGATGCAACGCGTTAAGTGTGCCGAACTGCTCGGCAATGACCAGCGGCGAATGGTTGGGCAGCATGATGCCGCCGGCTCCGACGCGTATCGTTGTGGTGCCGCCGGCGACATGGGCAATGACGACGGAGGTGGCGGCGCTGGCGATGCCCGGCATATTGTGATGCTCGGCCAGCCAATAGCGCCTGTACCCCAGCCGCTCGGCATGGCGGGCGAGATCGAGCGAATTGGTGAGCGATTGCGAAGCGTTGCTGCCTTCGACGATCGGCGACAGGTCGAGAACCGAAAGTGCGGTCATGGGCGGGGATCCTGTGGACGGGAGGGATGTAGGAACCGACCGCGACGGCCGCAAATTCAAAAAATTGAACTGACGCCCATGAGTCCACTCAAGCAAAAAGGGACGCTCTGGAATTTAGTATCCACGGCTGCCTGCCGCAGCTTATCCCGCTTCTCGGATCATGCGCCCGCGGCCGTGTCGGTTTCTGAAATCTCTTCGTCCTCAACCGCCGTATGTTGCGCCGCCAGGAAATTGCCGACATGGCTGAGCTCGTCGAAATGATCGCAGAACACCTTGATGACGACCAGCAGCGGCACCGCCATCAGCGCGCCGACGAAACCCCACAGCCAGGACCAGAAGGCAATGGCGATGAGGATCGCCACGGCGTTGATCTCTAGGCGCCGGCCAACCACCGTCGGCGTCACGAATTGGCCCTCGACGGTATCGCACAACAGCACGAAGGCCGGCGCCAGCAGCGCGTAGGAGATGCTGTCGAAGCTGATCAGCGCGATGATCGTGACAAGCGTGATTGTAATCAGCGCCCCGATATAGGGCAGGAAATTGAGCAGAGCCGCTGCTGCGCCCCAGACCTGCGGGTTGGGCATGCCGAGTGCCCATAGGCCGAGTCCGATGACCACGCCCAGGCATGTATTGATGATGGCGACGGTAAGCAGATAGTGCGAGATTTCACGTTCGACGTCATAGACGACGCGCAGTGCCCGCTTCTTTTCGCTGAGACTGGGGAAGGATTCGACGATCTTCTCATAGAACATCGTGCCGGACGCGAGCAGGAACAGCGACAGGACGAAGACGATGATGAGGCTGGTGCCCGCCGACAGCAAATTGCCGGCGGCTTGCGAGAGGATGCCCGATTGCGCCATGGCTACCCTCTGGACGCCCGGCCCTTGGGAGGTCTGCGTCAGTCCCTCTATCTGCCGCGAAATCTCCATGATCCTCTCGAAAGGACGCCGCAGTTGCGCGAGACGTTCGGTCAGCTGCTGGCCAATCACCGAGGTGTTGTTGATGAGGTCGATGACCGGGCCGCTGAGCAGATAGCCGGCCACGGCAAGGATGCTGACCGACAGCACCACCAGCAGTGTCGCCGATAGCACATCGGGCATGCCGTGTTTGCGCAGGAAGCGGACGATCGGCGTCAGCGTCAGCGCCAGCAGGAAAGCCAGGATGACCGGCATGAAGAAGGCACGGGCGAAGGAGAGCGCGTAGATCGCCATAAGGATGAAGATGCCGACTAGCAGCGAACGTATCAGGTGCATGTCCGCACGCGCCTCGACGCGCGGATCGGGGCTCTCGGCAGCGCCCGAAGCGGCGGGTTCGGCTTTCATTCTGGCCCTCGGCGGCACACTGCGATTGGTGTACGCTGTTGGCGGAAACGCCTTTGCGGCTTCAAGGTTCCGTTGGAGCGACGTGCGTCCACTTGGACGCTCAAAGTACGCTCTAACGCTTTGAATTTACCATCGGCCCGAAAATCGATTCCGATTTTCGGCCGATGCGTTAGCCGGCGCTGACGATGACCTTAGGCCCTACCTGGCCGGCGAGTCAGGCGGCCGGCGCGGCAACGGTGGGGATCGCCTTCGCCGTTTCCTTGCGCACGATCGGTGCCACCTTGGTGCCGTAGAGTTCGATCGCCTTCATGATCTTGGCGTGCGCCATGGTGCCGATCGCCATTTGCAGCAGGAAGCGGTCGTTGCCGAATATCCTGTGCTGGGCAACGATCTTTTCGGCCACCTGTTCGGGGTTGCCGACGAACAGCGCGCCGTTCGGGCCGCGCGACTGGTCGAAATGTGCTCTCGACGTCGGACCCCAGCCGCGCTCGCGGCCGATGCGGTTCATCACCTCGGCCTGCGGCCCATAAAAATCGTCGGCCGCCTGGTCGGTGGTCGCGGCAATGAAGCCGTGCACGTTGAGGCTGGTGGCCAGACCAGCCGGATCGTTGCCAGCCCGTTTGGCCGCTTCCCTGTAAATATCGAACAGCGGCGCGAACCGCGCCGGCTCGCCGCCGATGATGGCCAGCGCCAGCGGCAGCCCGAGCGCACCGGCCCGCGCGGCGGATTGCGGCGTGCCGCCGATCGCGATCCAGATCGGCAATCTGTCCTGGAACGGGCGGGGGTAGACGCCGCGATCGTTGATCGGAGCGCGCCGCCTGCCCGACCAGCTCACCTTGACATGATCGCGGACGACAAGCAGCAGATCGAGCTTTTCGGCAAAGAGCTCGTCATAGTCCTCAAGATCGTAGCCGAACAGCGGAAAGGATTCGATGAACGAGCCGCGCCCAGCCATAATCTCGGCCCGGCCGCTGGAAAGAAGGTCGAGCGTTGCAAACTGCTGGAAGACACGGACCGGATCGTCGGATGACAGTACAGTGACCGCGCTGGTCAGCTTTATGCGCCTGGTGCGTTCGGCCGCCGCGGCCAGGGCCACGACTGGCGCTGAAGCCGCATAATCGGGACGGTGATGCTCGCCCAACCCAAACACGTCGAGGCCGACCTGGTCGGCCAGCTCGATCTCCTCGATCAGGTTGCGCAGCCGCTCATGCGCACCGATGGCGCCTGGGCCTGACTCCGGGCTGACGTCGGCGAAGGTGTAGAGACCGAGTTCCATCATCTGTCATCCTGGTGTTTTGTTCTGGTGTTTTGTTTTTCGCGCTACAGGTAGCGACCAGTCCGCCGCGCCGCCAGAGGGTCGGATGGTGAACAGTGCATGTCCGTTTCAGCCGAATTCAGCCGAAAAGGCGTCTCCCGGCTGCAACAGCTCAGAATTTCATGGCTGGCATACCGTTTTGGCGCTTGAACTCTGGGTTTTCACGCGTATGTAAGCCTCGCAAATTGACTCCAGGGAAGTGGACTTGGCTATCTATAGGGAAAAAGACGTTTTCGAGCGGCGCAATGCCGCAAACGAGGCAAAGAAGGCGCTTCTCGAGCGCTTCAAGGCAAAGCCGGCAGCGGACGATCCAGCGGTGCTGGCACGACAGGCCGAACGCAAGGCGATCCTCGAAGCCCGTGCGATACGCGAGGCCGAAAAGGCCAGGCTGAAGCAGGAGAAGCTGGCGCGCGAAGCGGCCGAAAAGGCCGAGCGCGAAGCTGCTGCCGAAGCCGCGCGGATTGCTGCGGAAGAAGCGGCGCGGGCGGAAGCGAAGATCCGGGAAGCCGAAGAGAACGAGCGCATCGCTCGTTTGCTTGCCGACGAGGCCGAGCGCAAAGCCAAGCGCGACGCGCGCTATGCGGCGCGCAAGCAGCGCACCGGCAGGACGCCTCCGGGCTTTTCCGCTCGCTAGCGCTCCAAGCGCGATTCACCAATCAAATTCAGGGCCGCCTTGCAGCGGCCCTGAAGGCGTTTGTGCTGCTGCCTTGCAGCAAGAACTAGGTCGCGAGTTTCAATCCCATGATGCCGCAGACGATGAGTGCGATGCAGGCCAGCCTGATCGCGGTCGCAGGCTCACCGAGCAGCCAGATGCCAAGCAGCGCCGTGCCGACGGTGCCGATGCCGGTCCACACCGCGTAAGCCGTGCCGACCGGCAGCGTCTTCAGCGCCAGTCCGAGCAAGGCGAGACTGACGACCATTGAGGCAACCGTCAGGACGGTCGGAAGCGGCTTCGAAAAACCGTCAGTGTATTTGAGGCCGATCGCCCAGCCGATCTCGAACAGGCCAGCGAAGAAGAGAAGAATCCACGACATCGGAACGCTCCATTGGATTGCGGGTCGTCCCGGTCTTTTCGGAAAGCGCGAAGTCGTCTTCGCGGCATTGATTCAGAAATGCCCAATCAACAGCAGCGCCGACAGCACTTCAGGACCAGTCGCTGAATGTCGATGGTCCTGGAATGCCGTCGGTCATGACTGCGCCGAAACGCCGAGGCTTACTTGTCCTTGAGTTTGGTCGCCTTGACGGGCGGCGCTTTCAGGGTCGGGGCAGCGGCAGGTTTCTTCGCGTCCTTCTTCGGCTTGCGGGCTTCCTTGCCCGCCTTCATCGCACCTTTAGCCATGATTCGTTTCCTCCAATTGTGGCAAGCGAAATGAACCAAGAGAAACGCTCGACCGCAAGAGGGATAATCTGGCGCCGGCGCCAGCCGTTGGCTGTCAACCGTTTCTAAATCGCTCGTAAACCGCGCTGGTCCGTGCGATGATCTTTTTTGCGCTGCAGCAACGGCCCGTGCCTTCGCCGGGTGGTGATCCGGCAGGACGGTCAGGACGATAATGCGAATCCATATCGGCTGCGAGATGAGCTTCGACTTTCCGCAGGAAACGCCGCTGATCGCGATGCTCAACGTTCACTATTCCCGCGCGTCCGATCTCGAGCGGCCGGATTTCCTGACTTCGAACCCACCGGTGCCGATCGAGAGCTACCGCGACAGTTTCGGCAATTGGTGCAACCGCCTTGTCGCCCCTCCCGGTCGCTTCACCTTCGGCACGGACGCGGTGATCCGCGATCCCGGAAGTTTTGAGATGGGCGATCTGCTGGCGTGGCAGCACGAGGTGCGCGACCTGCCGTCGGAGACGCTGCTGTTCCTGCTGCCGAGCCGCTATTGCGAGAGCGACGTGCTGGCGAACGAGGCGTGGCGGCTGTTCGGCCACTCACCGCTCGGTATTCCACGCGTGCAGGCGGTCTGCGATTTCGTCCACAACCACATCATCTTCAACTACGGCAACGCGCGGCCGACGCGCACGGCAGCAGAGGCCTATCGTGAGCAAAGCGGCGTTTGCCGCGACTTTGCCCATCTCGCCGTCGCCTTCTGCCGCGCCTTGAATATCCCGACACGCTATTGCACCGGATACATCAGCGACATCGGCTTGCCGAAACCGTGGTCGGACATGGATTTCGCTGCCTGGATGGAGGTCTACCTCGGCGGCCGCTGGCATGCCTTCGATCCGCGCAACAATGCGCCGCGCATCGGCCGCATCCTGATCGCCTCCGGCCGCGACGCAGCCGATGTGCCGCTGACCCATATCTTCGGGCCCGGTATGCTGGCCGGTTTCAAGGTCTGGACTGATGAAATCATCGAACAGGCGTCGGCGCCGCAGTCTTGAACCACAGCATGCTTCGCGCGTTGTGATTGCCGGTGGAGCTTCGGCCGGTGCGCCGTTAAGCTCCAACGCGTCGAGGCTCGGCTGAAGGGAGGAGCGAAGATGAAAATCGACGGCGGGTGCCATTGCGGCGCCATCACTTACGAGGCGGAGGTCGATCCGGACAACACCAGTATTTGTCACTGCATCGATTGCCAGCAGCTGACCGGAACAGCGTTTCGGGTGACCGTGCCGGCGCCGGAGGAGCACTACCGGATCACCAAGGGCACGCCGAAGATCTACATCAAGACCGCAGCGAGCGGCGCCAGGCGCGCCCAGGCCTTTTGCGGCGAATGCGGTACGCACCTCTATGCCACGTCGGTTGGCGACGGGCCGAAAGTCTACGGCATCAGGGTCGGCACGGCGCGGCAGCGCGAACAACTGATCCCGAGAAAACAGATCTGGCACCGCTCGGCGCTGCCTTGGCTGCCGGAGTTCGAAGGCACGATGATCGTCGAGGAGCAGTAGCCTCTCAGTCGTCGCCTTCGACGACCCTTAGCCTCAGCTGGCCGGTCTTGGAGTCGGCGACGCGCGCACCCGCTTCGGTCTTCGCACTGGCCGCCGATCCGGCGTCGCCCTCCGTCGGCTGCGCGCCGAACTCCAGCGCCTCGATCTTTTGGCCGCGCTTGGTCACCTTCGACGTCGAGACGAGAATATCGTCGATATCCTTGGCCGACTGGCCGAAATGGCTCTGCAGCTTGCGCACCCGCTCGTCGAGGCGCGAGACATCCTCCATCAGCCGGATGACTTCGCCCTGGATCAGATGCGCCTGCTCGCGCATGCGGGCGTCCTTGAGAATCGCCTGGATGACCTGGATCGACAGCATCAGCAGCGACGGCGAGACGATGACGATGCGGGCGCGGTGCGCCTTGTGGACAATCCCCTCGAAATTCTCGTGGATCTCGGCGAATACCGATTCCGACGGCACGAACATGAAGGCGGTGTCCTGCGTCTCGCCCTGGATCAGGTATTTGTCGGAAATATCGCGGACATGCACCTCGATGTCACGCCGAAACGCTTGTGCCGCGACCTTCTGCAAATCGACGCCTTCGGCGGCACGGATGGCGTTCCAGGCTTCCAGCGGAAACTTGGCGTCGATGGCGAGTGCGGGCGCGCCATTCGGCATCTTCACCAGGCAGTCAGGCCGGCTGCCGTTCGACAGGGTCGCCTGGAATTCGTAGGCACCGTGCGGCAGGCCATCGGCGACGATCGCCTCCATGCGCGACTGGCCGAAGGCGCCGCGCGTCTGCTTGTTGGAGAGGATTGCCTGAAGTTGCACGACCTGGCTGGCGAGCGACTGGATGTTGCCTTGCGCTGTATCGATGACCGCCAGCCGCTCCTGCAGTTTGGCGAGGCTTTCATGCGTCGATTTCGTCTGCTCGGTCATGGTCTGGCCGAGACGGCCGGTCATCGCGTCGAGACGCTGGCCGATCGACTGCGTGAGTTCGGCCTGCCGCGCCCCGAACACTTCGGCGATGGCGCCCATGCGGCCCTGCATCTCGGCCTGGCTTGCCAGGATGCCGGCCATCCGCGCCTCGGCGTCGCGGGCGTGGTCGGCGGCTTCCGCGGCAGCCACCGCACGCGCCTTGGCCGAGCGCCAGAGCGCGACGACGAGCGCCACGAACAGGCCCAGGAACAGGACCGCGCCGAATGCCAGCGCGTGGCCGAGCGTGATCGTGGTGGCGCCGAGCCGGGCGATCGGTTCGGACAGGATGGTGGTCAGGTCGTTCATATCGGACAGCATAGATGATTCGGCCTGACGACACAGATCAAAACGTGAACGCCGCTGCAAATGCCCCGGTTGACGCTTTTCGTGCGAGGTCTTAGGTGAGACGCCATGTCGATCAAGCCGCTCATCATCCTTCCCGATCCCGTCCTGCGCCAGGTTTCGAAACCGGTCGAGCGCGTCGACGGCGCCTTGCGCAAACTGGCCGACGATATGCTGGACACGATGTATGATGCGCCGGGCATTGGTCTGGCGGCGATCCAGATCGGCGAACCGCTGCGCATGCTGGTGATCGACCTCGCCAAGGAAGACGAGCCGCCGGCGCCGCATGTCTTCATCAATCCCGAGATTCTTGAGAGCGCCGATCAGCGCTCGGTCTACGAGGAGGGGTGCCTGTCGATCCCGGATTACTATGCCGAGGTCGAGCGCCCTGCCGCCGTGCGGGTGAAATATCTCGATCGCGACGGCAAGCTGCAGGAGATCGAGGCCGAAGGGTTGATGGCGACTTGCCTGCAGCACGAAATCGACCATCTCAACGGCGTTCTGTTCATCGACCACATCTCGAAGCTGAAGCGCGACATGGTGGTGAAGAAGTTCAAGAAGCTCGCCAGGGACAAACCATCAGGCAGCAAGGCGCCGGGCAAGTTAGTGGGATAGGGCGATACTCGCGCAGTTTGATGCTGAACCTTTCGAAGATGTTGGCGGGACAGCGCCCCTCTACCCTGTTCCAGATCAGGAAATGGAGACGCCGATGAGCGACATGCTGATCAGAAATATTCCCGAACCCTTGAAGCGGGAAATCGAGCAGGCGGCGCGTAAGAGCGGCCAGAGCCTGTCGGGCAAGGCGATAGCTCTTCTGCGCGAAGGCATGGTCGCCGAAAGGCAAGCCAGGCTGGAGCCGGGTCTTTCGGCATGGGACGCTATTCGCGCGACTTTCGCTGCTGAAAACGCAATTGGCGATGAATTCGCCAAGATCATGAACGAAATCGAAGCAGAAAGGAAACGCGACTTCGGTCGCCGACCCGCAAAGTTCGCGACTTCGACTGAGCCGACTTAACGGCCAGACGAAGACCGGACCCGGAACAAAATGCCCTTGCGCGTCATCTTCATGGGTACGCCCGAATTCTCGGTGCCGACGCTGCGGGCGATCGCGGATGCCGGACATGAGATTGGAGCCGTCTACACTCAGCCGCCGCGCGCCGCCGGTCGCCGGGGGCTGGAACTGACGCCGTCGCCGGTGCAGCGCGAGGCCGAGCGGCTGGGCCTCGAGGTGCGGACGCCGGTGTCGCTGAAGAACGAGACCGAGCAGCAGGCGTTCCGCGCGTTGCGGGCCGATGTCGCCGTCGTCGTCGCCTATGGCTTGCTGTTGCCCAAACCCATTCTCGAGGCGCCGCGGCTCGGCTGCCTCAATGGTCACGCGTCGCTGTTGCCACGCTGGCGCGGCGCCGCCCCTATCCAGCGCGCCATCATGGCCGGCGATACCGAGACAGGCATGATGGTGATGCGGATGGAAGAAGGCCTGGACACCGGCCCGGTGGCGATGGCCGAAAAATGCGCCATCGGCCCCAATATGACGGCCGGCGAACTGCATGATCGGCTGATGCACATTGGCGCCGCGCTGATGGCGGAAGCGCTGGCTCGTCTGGAACGGGATGCCCTGACTTTTGCCGCACAGGCGACGGAGGGGGTGACCTATGCCAAAAAGATCGATAAAGCGGAGACGCGCGTGGACTGGACGCGGCCTGCTGGCGAAGTCCACGATCATATTCGCTGCCTGTCGCCCTTTCCCGGCGCATGGTGCGAGATCGAAATTGGCGGCCGCCTGGAGCGGCTGAAACTGCTTCGCTCGACGCTTTCGCAAGGCGCCGGCGAGCCGGGAGGAATTCTCGACGACCGGCTGACGGTCGCCTGCGGGTCAGGCGCGATCAGGTTGGTCGAAGTTCAACGTGCGGGCGGAAGGCCCATTGCCGCGCAGGAATTTCTGCGCGGGGCCAAGCTCGAAAAAGGAATGAAATTCTCATGAGCATGATGTCGATACGCGCGGCGACGCCGCGGGACCGCGAGGCGATCCGCCTGGTCGAGGAACACGCATTCGGCCAGCAGGCGGAGGCCGGCCTGGTCGACGCGCTGGTCAGCGGCGGCGATGCCGTCGTCGAACTGGTGGCGGAAGAAGATGGACAGGTGGTCGGCCATATCCTGTTTTCGCGGCTTTTCGTGCAGAACGGCGGCAAGAGCTTTCCGGCGGTAGCTCTGGCGCCTCTGGCTGTCGAGCCGTCATTCCATGGCACCGGCATCGGCGGTGCGCTGGTCCGCGAGGCGCATATCCGCCTGAAGGACGCCGGCGAGGTGCTGGCGGTGGTGCTTGGCGATCCCGCATATTATGGCCGCTTCGGCTACAGTCACGCGCGCGCCGAAAAATTCGAAAGCGAGTTCCAGGGCGAAGCGCTGCAGGCGCTGGTCTGGGGCGAAGCGCCTGAGACCGGCAAGCTGGTCTACGCTTCGGCTTTCGGCACCGCGCTCGCCGCCTAACCTCATCCTTCTTAGGAATGCCGCGTTTTCGCCTCGACATCGAATATGACGGCAGCCTCTATGCCGGCTGGCAGCGCCAGGCAGACCAGCCTTCGGTGCAGCAGGCGATCGAACAGGCGATCGAGAAATTCTGCGGCGAACAGGTCTCGCTGCGCGGCGCCGGCCGCACCGATGCCGGCGTCCATGCGACCGGTCAGGTGGCGCATGTCGATCTCGTCAGGGCGTGGCCTGATGACAAGGTGCGCGATGCCGTCAACGCCCACCTGCAAACGGCCAAGGCGCGCGTCGCCATCCTCAAGGCGGCTGTGGTGCCGGATAGCTTCGATGCGCGTTTCTCGGCGATCGGCCGCCACTATCTCTACCGCATCGTCAACCGGCGCGCGCCGGCGGCGCTCGACAAGGGCAAGATCTGGTGGGTGCCGAAGCGGCTCGACGCCGAGGCCATGCACGAAGCGGCAAAGGTGCTGCTGGGGCGGCATGATTTCACCACGTTCCGATCGACCCAGTGCCAGGCCGACAACCCGATCCGGACGCTCGACCGGCTGGATGTCAGTCGGCTGGGTGACATGATCGAAGTGCGAGCCTCGGCGCGCTCGTTCCTGCACAATCAGGTGCGCTCGATGGTCGGCTCGCTGAAGCGCGTCGGCGAAGGCGGCTGGACAATTGCCGACCTGAAAGCGGCGCTCGACGCGCGCGACCGTGCAGCCTGTGGCCAGGTGGCGCCGCCCGACGGACTTTTTCTTATCGGTGTGGACTACCCGCAGGCGGCACACGACTGAGTAAAAATCAGTCCTCGTCGTCTTCAACCAATTGTGGGAGTTGGCGCTGCCCCTCATCGCCCTGCTGGGCACTTCTCCCCGTATAGTGCGGGGAGAAGAGGCTGGCCGCAGCCGCAGCATCCTTCTTGCAACGTCTGTGGTTGGCAAAATCGTTGATGAGAGCTGCCCTCTCCCCGTCACTGTACGGGGAGAGGATGCCGGCAGGCAGGTGAGGGGCGGCGCCAACGTCAGCAAGCGAAACCACACCGGGAATTCGGACAAATTCACTTGGATGCTTCAAGTGCCGGTTCCGCTCGGCGCAACGATGCCGAGCAGCGCCTGCAGCACGAACAGAACGACCAGCGACGCCACGAACATTCCGGCGAAGACAGCGCTGCCGACAGCCGCGCCCCTGCCGATGGCAACGTTTGTCATCCGCCAGGTCAGGATCATCGACAGCGCGAACAAAAGCAGCGACGCCAGTACGGCGAACTCGTTGGTGGACGGCAGGAAAAGCCTGATCAACGCCGCTGGCAGCATCATCCAGGCGATGATCGCCGACGCCCAGTTGCTGGCGACGACATAGTGGACGAAGCGCCCGCCGATGCCGGCGCGCGGCGCGACGAGGGCAAGGCCGACAAGCGGCAACACCCAGACGCCGATGTCGACTGTCGCCAGACGGATCAGCATGCTGAAGCGTCCGGCGAATGCATTCGGATCGCCGATCTCGTTGGCGAGGCCGACCCAACCGACGATCAGCGCCGGTGCCGCGACGACGATGGCGAAGAAGGAATTCCAGAAACCGTCGGCCGAAAGGTCGAACTGGCGCAGCCCATCGGCCTTGCCGAGCATCAGTCGCCAGGCGCCGTTGAGCGAAGCATAGGTTTCATCCGACGAAAGCATGATTACGATGCGCCTTGCTCGAACCAGTCTTCGATGAAGCGCTGATAGATCTGCGTCAGCGTCTCGAGGTCGGCAAGTGCGACGCGCTCATCGACCATGTGCATGGTCTTGCCGACCAGCCCGAACTCGACCACCGGACAATGATCCTTGATGAAGCGTGCGTCGGAGGTGCCGCCGGAGGTGGAAAGCGCCGGCTTCCTGCCGATCACCGCCTTGACCGAACCGCTCAGTGCTTCGATCAGCCGCTCGTCGCGGGTGAGGAAGACGTGGCTCGGCCGGTCGCGCCAGACGAGTTCGTAATCGACCGGTGTCGTCTTGCCGGCCCGGTATTTCGTTCGCTTCGCCGCCTTGTCGAGACGGTTGTGGATTTCCGCCTGGATGGTCTCGGCGGTCCATGTGTCGTTGAAGCGGATGTTGAAGGCGGCGGTCGCCTTTGCCGGAATAACATTGGTGGCCGGATTGCCGACGTCGATCGAGGTTACCTCCAGATTGGTCGGCTGGAAGTCCTTGGTGCCCTTGTCGAAGACTGGGTGCAGCAAGGCTTCGACCAGCGTCATCAGGCCGCGCACCGGATTGTCGGCGAGCTGCGGGTAGGCGGCGTGGCCTTGGCGGCCGTTGACGATGATGCTGCCGGACAAAGAGCCGCGCCGGCCGATCTTGATCATGTCGCCCAGCGCATCGGGATTGGTCGGCTCGCCGACGATCGACGCATCCCATTTCTCGCCCTTGGCGACCGCCCATTCGAGCAGCTTTGTCGTGCCGTTGATGGCCGGCCCTTCTTCGTCGCCGGTGATCAGCAGCGAGACCGAGCCTTTCAGGCCGCCTTTCGACTCGAGATGGCGCGCCACGGCGGCGATGAAACAGGCGATGCCCCCCTTCATGTCGACGGCACCGCGACCGAACATCTCGCCCTTGGCGATCTCGGCAGCGAAAGGCGGATGCGTCCATGAGGTCTCGTCGCCGACCGGCACCACGTCGGTATGCCCGGCGAACATCAGGTGCGGACCGTTGCCGGAGCGCCGCGCATAGAGATTTTCGATATCGGGCGTGCCGTCCTCCGAGAACACCGGGCGCTCGACGGAAAAGCCGAGTGGTTTCAGCATTGTTTCCAGCGTGCTCAGTGCCCCGCCCTCGATAGGTGTCACGGAGGGGCAGCGGATGAGGGCGGCGAGATTTCCAGCGGGATCGGTCGGCAACGTCATGGGCAAAAGCGTTAGTCGAAAGCGCAAGGCCTGTCACGGCCAGACATAAGGGCCAGCCATCCCGCCGACACTATGGTTTTCATGGCGAATTGTCGCAGGCCTGATGCATGTCGCCCAAAAGGCATGGCCCTGGGCTTGACCGGTGCGGGCGCAGCGGTTTTGGGCAAATGCGCATAAAACAAACAAAGGCTTAAAGTGCGTCGCAGGAGTCGCTTCAGACGCGACGCACTTAGCGGGATACGAGATATTGCATGGACTGAGCGACAAAAGGCCCAAATAATCGCTGTGGTCAGTTCGCGGCCCGCACATGCGCCCGGTAACGGCCCTTTCCGGTGCGTTTGGCTTCATAGAGCGCGTGATCGGAGCAGGTGAGAAGAAGTTCCGGCTCGCCGCCGTCGGCAGGCGCGAAGGCACTTCCAATGCTCAACCCGATGGGTATTGCGGTGCCCACGCCAAGGTCGAAGGGTACCGAAATCTTCTCAATGGCGCGCTTTGCCAGCATGGTGGCTTCGATCTCGGATGTGTCGGGCAGCAGGATCACGAATTCGTCACCGCCGATGCGAAAGACCATATCCCCCGGTCGGAAAGCGCGCTTCAATCGTTCGGCCACCTTGCGCAGCAGCATGTCGCCGACCGCGTGGCCGAAGCGGTCATTGACGTGTTTGAAGCCGTCGAGGTCCATGCTGAGAACGGCAAACGGCATGCTGCCGTTTGCTGCCGGCGCCGCAAGCTCGCTGCACATGCCGCGCAGTTTCTCCTGAAGGAAGATGCGGTTGGGCAGGCCGATCAGCGCGTCCTTGATCGCCAGATCGCGATTGTCCAGTTCGGCGCGGATCATGCGGGCGTTGATCGCATGATTTTGAAGCAGCACGATGATGACGCCGGCCACATAGAAAGGCACTTGAAATCCGACGATCGACATTCCGGGCGCCGGAGATAACAGCGCGCCAACCAGGAAAGGCAGGCTTACCGCCAGCATGACGAATATGGCGTAGCGCGGGGTCGCTGCGTTGCGCGACGACACCACGCCGACGACGCCTGCGACGTTCAAGGCAGCCAGCACGGCAAGCGCCATATCCCCGCTGACGACGCAGCCATAGCAGCCGAGGCCGAAAATCACCGACCATGACCCACCGGCGGCCATGAGGCCTGTCAGCGGCCCCGTTCCCCCGCGCTTGCGGGTCCGCTCACATTCCCGCATCAGCAGGAAGCGGACGGCAAACAGAATGAGGTCGGCCGCCATCCAGGCGTAAGGCCACCGGTCGCCGGTGAAGACAGTGGCGCCGACTGCCAGCACCAGGACACTGATGGTGCCGAACAGGACAGCGAATTTGCGCTCGAAAGTGGTGTCGAGAAGCCGCGCGCGGACAGCTTCCGGTTCCGCTCTGATCGGTGAAGAAAACCAGGCGAACAGCCGCGCGCCGGCGCTTCGCCTTCCGCGCGTTTTCGGGTTGGCCAGGGGTTCGTCGTGTGCCAGTCGAGTGCTCCGTGCCGGTCGACACAGTCTTCACAGGCATGCTGGACCAAGGTGATTAAGATTAGCTTAGGTAATTGGACGAGCCGACCGCAATGGACCGTCGATCAGCGTGATCTTTTGCCAGATCTTTCGCGACAGATTGGAGCCCAGGGACTCGATGTCGTTGACGCCATCGACGACCACATCGTCGTTGACCGATTGCGCGAACAGCGCGGCGATCTTGCCGGTGATCGACAGCATTTCGGAGCAATAGTCGAGGTAGCGCGCGAGATCGGCACGGTCGGTTATGCGTGCCGGTGAATGCGATGTCGGCTTGAAATCGGTTGAAAGCGCTGCCGGATCCTTGGTCAGCTGATGCATGTCGATGACATGGATCAGCGATCGCAAGCCATGAAGCTTGCGAAACACCTGCTTGCGCTTGATGCGCTCCTCGGTCCGGATCAAGGCCAGGAAGCCGAGCATCGCGAGGATGATCATGTTGATCAAGGATTCGATGCCTTGCACCGACTGGATGGCGTCGTGGGTTCCCGAGATGCGGCCGAGCGGCAGGATGGTGCCGACGAACAGGAACATCACCGCGCCGGCGGCAATGGTGACGATGACGACGCCGCGCAGCCACCAGATCGGCGCTTCCAGCGCCTTCGCCGCCTTGGCCAGATCACGCGACAGCGACACAAGTTCTATGGCGACGCCACGCAAGCCGGTATCGGGAAACCGCTCGGCGACGCGTTTTTCCAGTCGCTCGGCAGTTTCGATGATCAGTTTCGCATCAAGCGTGCGGTAACGCATGGCCTAGATACCCGCCCGGCGCTCAGGATTCGGCCGGCGCATTGGTGCGTTTGCCGTAGCGGTTGGGTCCGGGATCGCTTTTGAAAAAGGCCAGAATGACAAGGAGAATGGCGCCGACGATGAGAGAGATCAATGCGTAGTAGGTAGGCTTGCCGAAATCATGGAACCGCTTCGCCGTTAGCGCAAAGGTCGACCATGTCGAGACGACCACAGCGATCCACCAGGCGAGCGCCCAGTACTGACTTGCAGCAGTGCCCAACGGCGTTCGCGAGAACTGGTAGAGCAGGAAAAGCTGAGTGAGGAGCGGCAAAAGACCCGCCAAAACATAGGCACTGGGGTTCACTCGCCCGGAAAGGCTGAAGAAAAGCCATAGAAATCGAGGTCTGTCGAGCAAGCGGGTAGGTCCGTTTTTTTGAAAAGATCAATCGCGAAGCAGTTCATTGATCGAGGTTTTGGAACGGGTCCTGGCATCGACCCGCTTGACGATGACGGCGCAGTAGAGGCTCGGACCGGGCTCGCCATTGGGCAAAGGCTTGCCGGGCATCGAGCCGGCGACAACGACGGAATTGGCTGGCACTTCGCCGTAGAAAACCTCGCCGGTGGCACGGTCGACGATCTTGGTCGACTGGCCGATGAAGACGCCCATGCCGAGCACCGAGCCTTCGCGCACGATGCAGCCTTCGACCACTTCGGAGCGTGCGCCGATGAAGCAATTGTCCTCGATGATGGTCGGCCCGGCCTGCATCGGCTCCAGCACGCCGCCGATGCCGACGCCGCCCGACAGATGCACATTCTTGCCGATCTGGGCACAGGAGCCGACCGAGGCCCATGTGTCGACCATGGTGCCGCTGTCGACATAGGCGCCGACATTGACGAAGGACGGCATCAGCACGGCACCTGGCGCGACGTAGGCGGAGCGCCGCACGATCGACGACGGCACGGCGCGGAAACCTGCCTTCTCGAAATCGATGGCACTCCAGCCGTCGAATTTCGACGGCACCTTGTCCCACCACACGGCCTGGCCCGGACCACCCTTGATGATCTCCATCGGGTTGAGCCGGAACGACAGCAGCACCGCTTTCTTCAGCCACTGGTTGACATGCCATTTGCCATCGGCCTGGCGCTCGGCAACGCGGACGACACCCCGGTCGAGCAGGTCGAGCGCCGCCTGGATGGCGTCGCGCGTCGCGCCGCGGGTTGCCGTCGAAATCGTCTCGCGTTCCTCGAAGGCGGTTTCGATGGTCTTTTCGAGGCTCGCCAGATCGGACTTTGACATGAATTCGCTCCATTACCAAGCTGTTAAGGGGCCGCACCTTAACCTGTTTTGAAAGTCGCCGGACCCTATGTGAAGGCTTGGTGAGGGTCAATCGCGGCTGCGTCACCGGGACGGCGCAACTGAATAATTGGACGGGTAGGTAATATGACTCCTATGGAAAAGGCGGGGTGGACGCCGCTGCCGCATTCGGACGAGGATCTGGAGCGGTCGAAAAGCGTGCCGGACACGCCGCAGACGCGTGCCGAGACCTACCGGTTGGCCTGGAACGATCCCGACTTCATGACACGGCGCGAATTGCGCGCGGTCAGGCTGCAACTCGAACTGTTGAAGCCGGAGATGATCCTGGCCGAGCGCGGCATCGGCTCGACCGTCATCCTGTTCGGCGGGGCGCGCATACCCGAGCCGGGCGGTGAAGCCTGGGCGGCCAAGAACGAGACGCAGAAGGAAAACCTCGAGAAAAACAGCAAATATTACGAGGAAGCGCGAAAATTCGCCCGGCTCTGCTCGCAGCAGTCGGCCACCTCCTATTATCGCGAATTCGTCGTGGTGACAGGCGGCGGACCCGGCGTGATGGAAGCTGGCAACCGCGGCGCCGACGATGTCGGCGCCCCGTCGATCGGCCTCAACATCGTGTTGCCGCACGAGCAGGCGCCGAATGCCTATGTGACGCCGGAGCTCTGTTTCAACTTCCACTATTTCGCGGTCCGCAAGATGCATTTCGTCATGCGCGCCAAGGCTGTCGCGGTGTTTCCCGGCGGCTTCGGCACGATGGACGAATTCTTCGAAACGCTGACCCTGATCCAGACCGGCCGCATGGAGCGCGTGCCGGTGATCCTGTTCGGCAAGGCTTTCTGGAAACGGGCGATCGATCTCGATTTCCTCGCCGAGCAAGGCACGATCACCCCTGGCGACCAGGACATCATCGATTTCGTCGACACCGCCGACGAAGCCTGGGGGATCATCAGCCGCTTCTATCAGCTTTAGGCCGCGGGCTTCGATCCGGCTTTACCAAGCAACGGCTCAAGCGGTGATGTCGACGATCGCGGTGAGGAATTCGGCAAGATCGTCGGTGACGAAATCCACATCGTCCTCGTGGCCCGGGTCACGTTCCCAGATTTCCGAGAAGGTCGGCTCGAAGTTGCGCGGCACAACCAGCACCGTGGTCATGCCCAGCGATTTCGGCACGGACAGGTTGCGGGCCAGATCCTCGAACATCACCGCATTGTGGCCGGTGACCGCGTGGAGTTCCGCGAACTTCTCGTAGGTCTGGCGGGCCGGCTTGGGGTTCAGCCCGGCAGCGACGATATCGAAGATGTCGTCGAAATGATCGAGGATGCCGAGTTGGCGCGCGGTGCGTTCGGCATGCCTGCGGTCCCCATTGGTGAAGATGAACTTGCGGCCGGGAAGCTGGCGGATGGCGGTGCCGAGAACGGGATCGGGAACCAGCCAGGAATAGTCGATGTCATGGACCTTCTCGAGAAAGTCGTCGGGATCGATGCCGTGGCGCGCCATCAGACCGTTCAGCGTCGTGCCGTATTCCCGGTAGAGTTCCTTCTGCAGCTTGCGGGCATCGTCGCGTGGCAGCGTCAGCAGTTCTCCGACATAGGCGGTCATCTTTACGTCGATCTGCGAGAACAGGTTCGAATGGTGCGGATAGAGGGTGTTGTCGAGGTCGAACACCCAGTCGGTGACATGGGCAAAGCGGGCGGGGTCCGGGAGCGTGGTCATGCAACCCCTTATGGCACGAAACAATGCTTTTGGCAGAGGCTTTATCCACAACTTATGCGCGTCATGGGTGGCGAAAATGGCCCGATGATTCAAATTTTAGGCATCGCCGAAAGGTGCCATTCAGGGCTTGCTGGCACACAGACGGTCCAGGGGGAACCAGCGATGAGCCGCATATTTCTGAAGTCTGCCGCCGTCGCTTTCGCCTCCCTCGCAGTCTCGCTGTTGTTGACGCTGATCGTCGTTCCGGCAATGGGCTTTCCGATCAACCGCACGATCTGGCTGACGTCCACGGTCTGCCCGCTGGTGCTCGCCTGGATCGCCAGCGCCTACACGTTCTGGCAGGGCGAGAGGTTGAAAGGCGCTCATCGCGACCTCGCCCGCGCTCATGCCCAGCTCGCCGCTGCGCATCGGCGCCTGTCGGAGAAGGCAAGCCGCGACGACATGACCGGCATGCTCAACCGCGAGAGCTTCTTCGCCGCCCTCGAGGCCACCCGGCGTAAATCCGATCGCGGTGCGTTGCTGATCATCGACGCCGATCACTTCAAGCTCATCAACGACAGCTACGGCCATCTGACCGGCGACGATGCGCTGCTCCTGATTGCAAGCGCAATCGAGCGCGGCGTGCGCAGCGGCGACGTGATCGGCCGCATCGGCGGCGAGGAATTCGGTGCGTTTCTGGTCGGCGCCACCGAACAGGAAGCCAAACGCGTCGCTGAACGCATTCGCCGTGAAGTCGAGCTGATCCGCTTCCGTCCCGTCGATGAGCGGGTCATACCCCTCACCGTCAGCATTGGCGGTGTCACCTGCGGCGAGGATGCCGGCGTATCGGATCTGATGCGTGTCGCCGACCGCCGCCTTTACCAGGCCAAGGATCGCGGCCGCAATCTGACCATCCTGGACAGGGACGTTTCCGAAGCGGCCTGAACGGTCCCATCTTCTCGGCTTCCGGCCTGCCGATGGATCGTCATTCCAGCGCGCCACCAATAACGCCCGCGCCGATCGGCTGCGAGCGTCCGCGTCTGGCCAGCGTCTAAAGTTTTGCCGGGTCGAGCGCCGGCTTGCCCTTGTGGCGTCCGATGATCGCTGCCATGTCGGCGACGTTGTGGAAGGCATCGCGCAAAACGTCGAAGGACGGCAGCACGAAATAGGCGCGCTGGAACTTGTCGATCTCATAGCTGGTGCGCATTACCGTTTCCAGATCGAAGGGAACATGATGCGCGTCCTTGCTTTCAACCGCGAATTGAAGTTCGGCAAAGGACGACATCAGCCCGGCGCCGAAAGCCTTCAACGGTTGGCCGGCCTCCTGGATCAGCCCGTACTCGACGGTGTACCAGTAGAGGCGGCTGATCATCTCGTCGCCGCCGAGCGCGATCAGATGCTCGGCCTTCTCGCCATACATCTGCATGAAATCGGCAAAGACCGGCTGGGTCAGCACCGGCACATGGCCGAAGAAGTCGTGGAACATATCCGGCTCGACGATGTAGTCGAGCTCTTGTTTCGTCCGCAGCCAGTTGGTCACCGGGAAGCGCCGGGCGGCCAGGTGGACGAAGAAGGCCGGTGCGGGAATGAGGCCCGGCACGGCGACGATTTCCCAACCGGTAAGCTTGCGCAGCTTCTCGCTGACCACACCGAAATCCGGAATCCTGTCGAGCAGGCCCAGCGTGGCGACGCCGTCGAGATAGGACCGGTGTGCCAGCTTTTTGGTCAGCTTCGTCTGGCGGTCGCACAAAGTACGCCACACTGCCTGCTCGTCAGCTGTGTAGTTGTAGCTCTGCTCAACGGTGAAATCGGCACGGCAGACCGAATAGTCGCCGCGAAGGCCTTGCGCCGCGCATTCGCGGGCGTAATCGGCAACGTTCATCGTCATGGCTGTTCTCCCTGGAAATCACGACTAACATCTTGAAAGTTTAGCCGGATCCGGTGAGGCAAATCCGCTTTGATGATGGCTCGAACAGGCGATTTGAGGTAAAAGCCACCACAGCAGAGCTGCAGGAGAGTGAAAGTGCCTCAGTTTGACGATTTTGAGATCAAGATGCTCGATATCTTGCAGCGCGATGGGCGCAAGCCTGTGTCCGAACTGGCCCAGGAAATCGGGCTTTCGACGACGCCATGCGCGCGCCGCTTCGAGGCTCTTCAGAGCGCCGGCATCATCAAGCGCTTTGCCGCTGTGCTCAGCCGCCGCGCCATCGGCCTGATGGTCGAAGTGTTCATTCAGGTGCGCCTGGTGACCCACAGCGACGGGTCGCCCGAAACCTTCATCGCCGCCGTGCAGCGCATGGACGAGGTGTCGTCGTGCTGGACGATGACTGGCGACTACGATTTCCTCTTGCATGTGATGGTGCCGTCGGTCGACGAGCTCAACGCCTTTGTCATGCACCGGCTGATGCGGCTCGACGGCGTGCGCGATGTCCACACGCAGCTCGTGCTGCAGAACATCAAGGGGCCGGGCCACGTGCCGCTTGGGCACCTCAGGCGATAAGTTCGCCCCGACGCCTGCTCAACCCTGGATTTCTGGCCGACAAGTTGCAGCCTGGGCTTACCGCACGATCAGTGTGCCGGCGCCGTGTTCGGTAAACAGTTCGAGCAGCACCGAATGCGGCGTCTTGCCATTGAGGATGACGACGCCTTCGACGCCGCGCTCGATCGCATCGATGCAGGTCTCGACCTTGGGGATCATGCCGCCCGACACCGTGCCGTCCTTGATCAAGGCCTTTGCCTCGGCGACGGTCAGTTCGTCGATGAGCTTCTTGTTCCTGTCGAGCACGCCGGGTACGTCGGTGAGGAACAGAAGGCGTGTCGCTTGGCAGGCGCCCGCGATGGCGCCGGCGAAGGTGTCGGCATTGATGTTGTAGGTGTGGCCGTCACGGCCCGGCGCCACCGGCGCCAGCACCGGGATCATTTCGGACCGCGCCAGTAGGTCGAGCAGGGTGCGGTCGACCTCGACCGGCTCACCGACGAAGCCGAGATCGAGCACACGCTCGATGTTGGAGTCCGGGTCGATCATGGTCTTGCGCGCCTTTTCGGCGAAAACCATGTTGCCGTCCTTGCCGCACAGGCCGATGGCCCATTCGCCCTCGGCATTGATCAGCGCGACGATCTCCTTGTTGATCGAGCCGGCCAGCACCATCTCGACGATCTCGACCGTCTTCTGGTCGGTGACGCGCAATCCGCCCTCGAACTTCGATTCGATGCCCATCTTGCTCAGCATGGCGCCGATCTGCGGCCCGCCGCCATGCACGACGATCGGGTTGACGCCGGATTGTTTGAGCAGCGCGATGTCGCGGGCAAAGGCCTTGCCGAGCGCGATGTCGCCCATGGCGTGGCCGCCATACTTCACCACGACCGTCTTGTTCTCGTAGCGCTGCATATAGGGCAGCGCCCTCGAAAGCAGCGCGGCCTGCATTTCGGCGGTGGCGGCGAGGTCCGTCATTCGGCTTGGTTCCCAGCTTGGCATGAACGGCGGCGTCTTAGCGGGAATTGGAGCAGGGGGCAAACGGCTTTGCTGTCACGTCAGGTGAAATCGGCCTGCTTTCATCCCGGGCACCTGCAGTGGCGCCCGCCGCGTCAGCCATCCCGAAATCTTTTCCATTTGCGCGGCGAGGGACAACAAGGTCTCCTCGTCGCCGGGGCGGCCGGCGGCCTGGATGCCGAGCGGCAGGCCGGCATCGGTGACATGAACAGGCAGCGCGATCGACGGCTGGCCGCTGACGTTCTGGATTGCCGGCCAGTGGGTGAACCACAGGCTCTTGTCCATCAACTGGCCGAACAGCGGCTTGAATTTCAGCAGGCGGGCAAGCCGCAGCCTGTCGAGCATTTCTTCCAGGAACGCATCTGCGCCTTTTGGATCCATCGCGCCGCAGGCGAGCGGCGGATGCGCGATGACAGGCATCAGCACGGCATCGTACCGCGCGGTCTCGATGATCAGCCGGCGCGACGTGGCATGCAGCCGCTGCAGGCTGGCATAGATCTCGCCGGCCGAAAGAACTTCGCCGAAGGCGCTCATCACCCGCGTGGTGCGTTCGATATCACCCGAAATGGAGCGGCCGACGCGCAAGACCTCGCCGCGCATCGTGCCGGCCACCGCCGCGGCGACGGTTCTGGCGAAATCAGCGATGAAATCGCGATCGATATAGGGCAGGTCGATCTCCTCTATCGTATGGCCGCCTTCGCGCGCCAAAGCTATCGCAGTGTCCAGCGCCGCCAGCGTCTCGGTCGATATCGGCAGGCCGAGCGGCGATTTTCGGTAGACCGCCAGTTTCAGCTTGCCGGGGTCACGCACTGCTGCGGCGGCGAAAGTTCCTTTCGGCGTCGGCGCCGCATACGGCGACAGCGGATCGGGCCCATGCGTCAGGTCGAGCAGCAGGGCCGAATCACGGACCGAGCGGGAAACGGCGTGGTCGATGACCAGGCCGTACCAGCTTTCGCTGACCAGCGGCGTCAGCGGCACGCGGCCGCGCGAGGTTTTCAGCCCGACCAGCCCGGTGCAGGCGGCGGGAACGCGGATCGAGCCGCCGCCGTCCGAAGCATGTGCCACCGGTACGACGCCGGCCGCGACCAGCGCCGCCGCACCTCCAGACGAGCCGCCGCTGGTATGGGCTGTATTCCACGGATTGCGGGTGATGCCGAAAGCGGCGGATTCGGTCATCAGCCTCAGCCCATGTTCGGGCGAGGTGCTGGTGGCGATCGGGACGAGGCCGGCGGCCAGATGGCGTTCGGTCATCACCGAGTCGAAATCGGCAACGAAAGCCGGAATGCGGCTGCCGCCGTGCGTCGGCACGCCTTTCATGGCGATGCCGAGATCCTTCAGCGCGAAGGGCACACCGGCCAGCGGCAGCTTGCGGTCGATGGTTTTCGCCCGCGTCCGCGCCGCCTCGTAAAGCGGCTCGGCGATGGCATTGATATCCGGGCGAGTGGCCTCGGCCCGCGCAATCGCCGCGTCGACGAGCTCCTGCGGCGAGATTTCTCCTTTGCGAACCAAGCCGGCCAGGCCGGTAGCGTCATGTTCCCACAGGGCCCGTTCGACCGACATACTTGCTCCCCCAACTATCGGCAAGCTAGAGCATCGGATGCAAAAGTGGAAACCCGGTTTTGGGAAAATCCGATGCTCAAAAAGGTCGGCTCTTTCTCGTCAATGGAAGCCGACGGCGCTCCCGGTGCACAGGAACGCTTCCGCCGTTGCAATACATTGCAGTGGAATGATCTGGGGCAATTGCCTAATTTGGGCAATTGCTTAATTTGGCAGCCGATGACGCCGCAGGACATCAGCGACCTGATCGTCCGGACTTCGATGAAGGACCGGGCTGCGTTCGATCTGCTCTACCGGCAGACCAGCGCGAAACTTTTCGGCGTCTGCCTTCGTGTATTGAAGGACCGGGGAGAGGCAGAAGAGGCGCTGCAGGAGGTCTTCGTCAAGATATGGACGAAGGCCGACCGTTTCGCCGTCTCGGAGCTAAGCCCGATTTCCTGGCTGGTGGCCATTGCGCGCAATCACGCGATCGATCGGATAAGGGCGCGGCGAGAGCCTGTCGCCTATATCGACGCTGCGCTCGACGTCGCCGATCCGGCGCCGGGACCGGAGGCTGCGGCTGTTGCGGGCGGTGAATCCGGGCGCATCTATCGTTGTCTCGACGAATTGGAAAAGGACCGGGCGGCGGCCGTCCGGGGCGCTTATCTGGACGGCGAAAGCTATGCCGAACTGGCGGCGCGCCATGACGTGCCGCTGAACACGATGCGAACCTGGCTGCGGCGCAGCCTGTTGAAGCTCAGAGAGTGTCTTGAAAGATGACGCTGGCAGAGGATGACGGACCGGAATCTGGGGGCGACGACCTGTTTGCCGCCGAATACGTTCTTGGCGTCCTGGCCGCGGACGAACGCGAGATTGCGTCACGCCGCGTCGACGCGGACGCCGCTTTCGCGCACCTTGTCGATGCCTGGGAGGCGCGTCTTTCGCCGATGGCCGACGCCTATCCGGAGACAGAGCCGCCGATCAGGGTCAAGGAGGCATTGGATCGCCGGCTGTTCGTCGCAGAGCCTCGCGCCGGCCTCTGGTCAAGCCTTGCCTTCTGGCGCGGTCTTGCAGCCGCTTCCGTCGCGGCGTTGGCGATCTATATCGCCGAGCCTTACCTCAACCCGCCGGCCGAGCCGCCGCGGCTCATCGCCTCGCTGGCTGCCGATGGCAGCGACGTCAGATACCTCGCCGTCTATGATGCCGCCCGTCGCGAGGTCGGCCTGTCGCATGTCTCCGGCGAGCGCGCCGCCGGCAAGGATTTCGAGCTTTGGATGATCGAGGGCAAGAATGCGCCGGTCTCTATGGGCGTCATCCCGGCCGGCCAGACCGCGCGTATGACCATCTCCCCGGCCGTGCAGGAAAAACTTGCGCAAGGCGCCGTGCTTGCGGTCAGCCTTGAACCGACCGGCGGTTCGCCGACCGGCCAGCCGACCGGCCCTGTGGTCGCTGCGGGCGATCTGAAGAGCATCTGATCGCCCCTGTCTGCAAATCCCCTGTCTGCCGGTTTTCGAGAAGATTTTAAGACTATCGCCTGTGGGGACTTCATCGTGGAAGCATGCAGGCTGCAAGAGTCCTGCCATGAAAATCATGCTCGCCGTTATAAAAAATAAAATTTTCTCCTGAACGGGCGAAACTCGGGCATTTATCCCCCCGTATCTCCTTGCGTCCCAAAGAGGGAAAGAAATAAACTGAGGAGATAGAAATAATGCGTAAGTTCGCCACCATTTTGCTTGCCGGAACGGTCGCCGTCTCCGCGCTTGCCACCGCCGCCTATGCCGAAAATCCGATGGTCGGCGGCGCCGCCATGTATGCCACCAGGAACATCGTCGAGAACGCCGTCAATTCGAAGGATCACACGACGCTGGTCGCGGCCGTCAAGGCCGGCGGTCTCGTCGACACGCTGCAGAGTGCCGGTCCCTTCACCGTGTTCGCGCCGACCAACGAGGCCTTTGCCGCCCTTCCGGCCGGCACCGTCGATACATTGCTCAAGCCCGAAAACAAGGACAAGCTGGTCAAGATCCTGACCTGCCACGTCATCGGTGCCAAGGCGATGGCCGCCGACGTTGCCAAGATGGCCATGGACGATGGTGGCGCGCACAGGGTCAAGACGGTTGGCGGCTGCGAGGTGTCGCTCAAGGCCGAAAACGGCAAGGTCACCGCGACCGACGAGAACGGCAATGTCGCCAATGTGACCGTCGCCGATGTCGAGCAGTCGAACGGCGTCATCCACGTCATCGACAAGGTTCTCCTGCCGAAGATGTAACGAAGCGGGAGTCGCCAGCGAACATATGGCTGAGGCTCCATGCCCGACTGCGCGGATTTCCGCTTGCGTGACCCGCGCAATCGACAGGCGTACACTCCGCACCGTCCGCTCCAGGCAGGTGCGGAGTGCCCGTTGTCGGGAGCTGGCCGTCACAGGCTTTTGATTTCCATGTGACGGTCGAATTTGGCAAACGGACAGAAGGAGGAATGGTGATGATCCGGCGCGACTTTCTTTGGGGTGGTGCTGCTGTGGCATTGCTGGCAGGCACGGCAGCAGCGCTGCGCATCGGCAGGCCGCAGGACGCACACGCGACCGAAACCTTCGAAGTCACCAAGACCGAGGGCGAGTGGCGCGCCATCCTGTCCGACGCGGCTTTCAACGTGCTGCGCAGGGAAGGCACCGAATATCCCGGCACCAGCCCGCTGCTCAATGAACATCGCAAGGGCATCTTCGCCTGCGCCGGCTGCGACCTGCCGCTCTATTCCTCCGAAACCAAGTTCGATTCCGGCACCGGCTGGCCGAGCTTCTGGCAGGAGATTCCCAACGCCATCGGCATGACCGTGGACAGGTCGCTGGGCATGACCCGGACCGAGGTCCACTGCCGCCGTTGCGGCGGTCATCTCGGCCATGTCTTCGACGACGGCCCGCCGCCGACTGGCCTGCGTCATTGCATCAACGGCGTCGCCTTGACCTTCAAGCCGGCCACGGCCTGACCTAAAGCGCTCGCGTTTGACCGGCCTCACGCGACGCGCTTTAGGTTGTTGTCTTATGCATATCGCAAAACCGCTGCGCACTTTTGCGCGACATGCATGAGAGCGCCGCGTCCTTTGGGGGCGCAAAATTGCGCGGTCAGTGTCCGCCGCCTCCGCCCGCCGGCTCGGCCGGCTTGCGGATGACCATGGTGAAGATCGCCAGCGTGGCGAACAGCGCCGTCAACAGATAGAACACGTCCATGAAGGACAGCAGCGAAGCCTGCTGCTGGACCATGCCGGACAGTTTGGAGATCGCCGCCTTGGAGGCGTCGAGGCCGGCATTCTGCTGGAAGTCGAGCGTCATGTTCTGCAGCCTGGTCTGCGTCTCGGCGCTGCCCCATTGCACATGCTCGGCCAGCCTTGCGTAGTGGAAGGCGCTGCGATCGATCAGCACGGTGTTGATGACGGCAAGGCCGACGGCGCCACCGAGATTGCGGGTGAGGTTGAATAGACCGGATGCATTCTTAAGCCGGTCAGGCGGCAGCGTTCCAAGCGCGATGTTGTTGATCGGCACCATGCACAGCATCATCGAGGCGCCGCGCAGGATCTGCGGTAGCAAAAGCTCCCAGAAATCCCAGTCTGCGGTCAGATAGGTCATCCGCCAGGTGCCGGCAGCGAAGCCGAAGAAGCCGATCATCATCATCAGCCGCGGATCCATCTTGCGCGACAGGATGCCGGAAATCGGCGCTGTGACGAACATCGCCAGGCCGCTGACGAACAGCGCCTCGCCGATCATCAGGGAGTCGTAGCCGCGGATGCGCCCCAGATACACCGGATAGAGATAGGTCAGGCCGTAGAGGCCGATGCCGATGACGAAGGAGAACAGCGAGCCGAAAGCGAAGTTGACGTTGGCGAAGGCCTTCAGGTCGACGATCGGCTCCTCGGCAGTGAAGGCGCGCCAGAAGAACAGCACCGCGCCGGCCGTCATCAGGATGGCGCAGATGAACACGGCCTGGTCCTGAAGCCAGTCGTTGTTGGGACCTTCCTCGAGCACAAATTCCAGCGAGCCGAGGAAAGCCGCCATGCCGGCGAGGCCCCACCAGTCGAACTTGCGGAACAGGCTGAGATTGGGCTTGTCGAAGTCGATCAGCGACCATGCGGCTGCGGTCACCATGATGCCGGGCACCACATTGATCAGGAACAGCCAGTGCCAGGACATGGCATGGCTGATATAGCCGCCGACAGTCGGGCCGATGGTCGGCGCCAGCGTCGCCACCAGGCCGATCATCGGCGACACCATGGCACGGCGCGACGGCGGGAAGATGGTGAACGCGGCAGCGAACACGCTTGGGATCATGCCGCCGCCGATAAAACCCTGGACGGCGCGGTAGACGATCATCTGGTCGATGTTGGTGGCGGTCGCCGCCAGCGCGCTCGCGGCGGTGAAGCCGGCCGCGGAGACGGTGAACAGCACACGCGTCGACAGCATCCGGCTGAGAAAACCGGACAGCGGGATCATGATGACTTCGGCGATGAGATAGGCGGTCTGCACCCACGGAATTTCGTCGGAGCTGGCGCTCAAGCCGGCCTGAATCTCGGCCAGCGAGGCCGAAACGATCTGGATGTCGAGGATCGCCATGAACATGCCGAACACCATCGCCAGGAAGGCGATGATGCGGCGTGTGGGAATGGTATCAGGCGTAGCCGGCCTCGCCGGCGGCGATCCTGCTGTCGAGGTTGCGGTTGCCACGGCATTGCTCCCAAGCGGCCGCTCAGTTCGACGCCGAAGGTGCGGTGCGGCTGTCGACGGCGACGACGACGCTGAGGCCGGCGCGCAGCTTGCCTGTCTTCAGCACATCCGCCGGCACGTCGATGCGAACCGGGACGCGCTGCACGACCTTGGTGAAGTTGCCGGTGGCGTTTTCCGGCGGCAGCAGCGAGAACACCGCGCCGGATGCCGGCGCCAGCGACGAGACGGTGCCTTCGAAATCCTGGCCGTCGATCGCGTCGACCGAAATCCTGACCTTTTCACCAGGCACCAGCCGGGCAAGCTGGGTCTCCTTGAAATTGGCGACGATATAGAGCTTGTCCATCGGCACGATGACGGCGAGCTTCTGTCCGGGGCTGATCAGGTCGCCCTGCTCGACCGAGCGGTTGCCGACGACACCGTCATAGGGCGCGCGCAGCACGGTGAAGGACAGGTCGCGTGCGGCCTTGTCCCTGGCAAGCTGCAGCGACGCCAGCGTGCTTGCCGTCTCCGCGCGCTGCGCTTGGAGCACACCGATATTGGCCTCAGCCGCCGCGATCTGGGCGTCGGCACCGACAAGGGCGGCATTGGCCTGCTCGACCGCGGTCTGGGCATCGTCCAGTTGGGCCTGGGTGCCGACATGTGTCTTGAGCAATTGGGCGGCGCGCGCTTGGACACGCGCCGCATTGGCGGCGGCGGCCTGGTCGGCGGTCTTCTGCGCCTGCGCCTGCTCGAGCGAGGCGCGCGCCGCCTCGGTCTGGGCGTCGATACGATCGAGCGTCTTGCTCAAGGTGGCGATCTGCGCCTCGGCCTGGGCGACCGCTATTTTGTAGTCGCCATTGTCGACGACCAGCAGCGGGTCGCCGGCCTTGACCTGCTGGTTCTCGGTCACCTTGACCTGATCGACATAGCCGGAAATTTTCGGCGAAATGAACGCCATGTCGGCCTGCACATAGGCGTCGTCGGTGGAGATCATGAAACGCCCGTCGGTCCAGTAATCATAGCCATACCAGGCGCCTGCGCCCAGCAAGCCAAGCGCAATGATCGGCAACAGAAAGGAGCGTGCCGAGCGTTTCTTTTTGGCCGGCGCCTCGGCCGGAGGGCTTGTTGCGGGCTCGGTCGGTGGGTTCGGCGCTTCGATTGCCGGCGCAACCTTGGCGTTGGGGAAGGGACGGACTTCGGCGGTTGGGGTCGCGTTCGAGGACATGGCATCTCTCTTGGCATCGCTAGAAACCGGGCATCAGACTGAACCGTTCGGTTCGATGTTGACGTTGACTTAGCGCGGTGAGAGGCCCATATCAAGGATGATCGAACCGATCGGTTCGAATTTTTTTCGAGGTGTGACGTTATGACCGAGCCCGACAAGGACCAGTGCGATCCGCTGGATGGCCTGCGTCGCGGCCGCCCGGCGGCGGGACAGGACCCGGTCAAGCGCAGCCAGATCATCGAGGGCGCACGTCGTGTCTTCATCGACAAGGGCTTCGAAGCGGCGTCGATGAACGACATCACCCGTGAGGCCGGCGTTTCCAAGGGCACGATCTATGTCTACTTCGCCAACAAGGAAGAGCTGTTCGAGGCGCTGATCGAGGAAGAGCGCGGCACGATCTTCAAGAATATGTACGATCTGCTCGACCGCGCCGACGACCTTCGCGAGACGCTGGTGAAGTTCGGCAAGGTGCTGTCCCTCAAGATCACCTCGGCCAAGGTGGTCCAGGCGCAGCGCACCGTGATCGGCGCGTCCGACAGGATGCCCGAACTTGGTGCGCGTTTTTACGAACGCGGCCCGAAACGCGGCCACGACAAGGTCGTTGCTTTTCTCAACGCCGCCATCGAGCGCGGCCTGCTCGAGATCGACGATGTCGATCTTGCCGCCTATCAGTTCACCGAACTGTGCCTGGCGGGTCTTTTCCGTCAGTGCATATTCGCCTACCGCACCAAAGCCCCGAGCCAGGATGAAATCGACCACATCGTCAGGTCGGGCGTCGGCATGTTCCTGAAGGCTTACGGCACCGAAAGGCTTGTCACGGAAGAAAGCACCCAGACGATCGCCCTGGAGGCAAAGTCCTAGAGCATTTTGCAGCCAAGTGGAATCACTTGGCGTCGCAGAAATGCGGCTAAAAACAAATAGATAGAGCGGGATGCCAGTTCAATTTGAACGCATCCCGCTCTAGCCGCCATTGGCCGCTAGCACGATCGCCGCGCGCAATTCCTCGAGTCCCTCGTTCTTTTCCGACGACGTGGCGAGGACGAACGGAAACGCGGCCGGCCGCTTCTTGATCTTCTGCAGTGTCTCTTCGATCAATCGCGGCACGCCGGCCGCCTTGATCTTGTCGGTCTTGGTCAGCACGATCTGATAGGACACCGCCGCCTTGTCGAGCAGCGACAGCACTTCGTCGTCCTTGGCCTTGATGCCGTGGCGGGCGTCGATCAGCACGTAGACGCGCTTCAGCGTGACGCGGCCCTTGAGATAGTCGAAGACGAGTTTCGTCCAGTCGTCGACCTTTTCCTTGGGCGCGGTGGCGTAGCCGTAGCCCGGCATGTCGACCAGCGCCATCGGCGGCAGGTCGGCGCCTTCGCCGGAAAACCCGCCCGGAACGAAATAGTTGAGTTCCTGCGTCCGCCCTGGCGTATTGGACGTGCGCGCCAGTCCCTTCTGATTGACCAGCGCGTTGATCAGCGACGATTTGCCGACATTCGAGCGGCCGGCAAAGGCGATCTCCGGCGGTCCTTCCGGCGGCAGGAACTTCATCGCCGGCACGCCGCGGATAAAGATCCACGGCCGCGTGAACAGCTCGATGCCGATCACGGACTTGTTAAACGCGTTCAAACCGCTGCCTCCAGAACAGAAATATCGGCGCCACGAATGGCATTGAGGTTGCGGCTGATCTTTTCCACCGGCCAATCCCACCACGCCGCCGCCAAAAGCCGCCGGATGGTCCTGTCGTCGAAACGCATCTTCACCACCTTGGCCGCATTGCCGGCGACGATCGCATAGGGCGCCACGTCATGCGTCACCACCGACTTTGCCGCAACGATGGCGCCATCGCCGATCGCCACGCCGGGCAGGATCGCCGCTTCCATGCCGATCCATACATCATTGCCGATCACTGTGTCGCCGCGCAATTCCTTCGACCAGGTCGCCGGATCGAAACCCTCTTCCCAGCCATGACCGAAGATGTTGAACGGATAGGTCGAAAAGCCGGACATGGCATGATTGGCGCCGTTCATGATGAAGCGCGCGCCCTCGGCGATGGCGCAGAACTTGCCGATGATCAGCCGGTCGCCGAGGAATGGATAGTGATGCAGCACGCATCGCTCGGCGAATTTGTCCGGCCCGTCCGGATCGTCATAATAGGTGAAGTCGCCGATCTCGATGTTCGGCGCGGTGACCAGCCCCTTCAGGAAGCCGGCGCGGCTATGCATCGGGATCGGGTGCTTGATGTTGGGGTTGGGTCCGATCATGGTCTGGCTCCATCGACGAAACAACAGGTCAAAATAGTGCGATGCGCCCGGCAGCACCAACCGCGTGCGCAGCGGATCATCCTTACCTGTTCATCGACGCAGCGCTCCTGAAACGACAGCGGAGCTTATAGGTCGCGGCGGCGTCTACCGCCGCGCCGGGGCTTCCTGGATTCGGCAGAAAGGCAGCGCCGGCTATTCCGCCGGCGACGGTTTCTTCCGGAACAGCGCGACCAGATTGTCCCACAATTCGATCTTGGCGCCCTGCCGCTTCATGATCACGCCTTGCTGGATGATCGAAAGCAGATTGTTCCAGGCCCAGTAGATGACGAGGCCGGCCGGAAAACCCGCCATCATGAACGTGAAGACCACCGGCATCCAGGTGAAGATCATGGCCTGCGTCGGGTCCGGCGGCGTCGGGTTCATGCGCATCTGCAGGAACATGGTCAGGCCCATGATCAGCGGCCAAACGCCGATCATCAACATGTCCGGCAGAGCGATCGGAATGAGGCCGAACAGGTTGAAGATCGAGGTCGGATCGGGCGCCGCCAGATCCTGGATCCAGCCGAAGAACGGTGCGTGCCGCATCTCGATGGTGATGTAGAGCACCTTGTAGAGCGCAAAGAAGACCGGGATCTGCAGCGCCACCGGCCAGCAGCCGGCGAGCGGATTGATCTTCTCGGTCTTGTAGAGCTCCATCATCGCCTGTTGCTGCTTCATCTTGTCGTCCGCGTATTTCTCGCGGATCTCGAGCATCTTGGGCTGCACCTTCTTCATGTTCGCCATCGACGCGTAGGACTTGTTGGCGAGCGGATAGAAGGCGGCCTTGACGACGACGGTGGTGGCCAGGATGGCCAGGCCGAAATTGCCGAAGAATTTGTACATCGTGTCGATCAGATAGAACATCGGCTTGGTGATCCAGATGAACCATCCCCAGTCGATCAAACGGTCGAACAGCCTGATGTTGCGGTCTTCCGCATAGGCGTTGACCTTGGCCACTTCCTTGGCGCCGGCGAAGATTTCGCTCTCGACTGTCGCCGACTGACCGGCATCGACGGTGATCGGGTCGGTGAGGAAGTCGGCCTGGTAGCGCGGGCGGCCGTCCTCGAAATAGGCGTAACGCGGCTGGAACTGCTGCTTCTCGGTCGGCACCAGCGTCACCGCCCAGTATTTGTCGGTGATGCCCAGCCAGCCATCGGTCGACTTGCTCGGCGTGAACTGCTTGTCCTCCTCGATCGACGAATATGTGTGTTCCTGCAGGCCTTCCGTGCCGGTGACGCCGATCAGCCCCTCATGCAGCACATAGATGCTGGCAACGGCAGGCTTGTCGAAGCGGGTGACACGGCCGTAATTCGACAGGGTAACGGCGGCCGACCCCGAATTCTGCACCGTGTCCGACACCGTGAACATGTAGTCGCCGTCGACGGAGAAGGTGCGCTTGAAGGTCAGGCCCTTGTCGTTGGTGAAGCTCAGTGTGACCGGGGTCGCCGGCGTCAGCGTCGCATTGCCGTCGACGGTCCACACGGTTTCCGGGCCCGGCACCGTGCCGGTCTTGTCGCTGCCGATAAAGCCGATCTCGGCATAGTAGCCCGTAGGCAGCGCTGCCGGGTTGAGCAGTTCGATCTCGGGCGAGTTCTTGTCGACCGTCAGCCTGTAGTGCTTGAGCTTGAGGTCGTCGAGACGGGCGCCGGCGAGATTGATCGAGCCCTCCAGGCTCGGCGTGTCGATCCTGACGCGCTTCGTCGACGCCAGCGCCTGCTCGCGGCTGGCCAGCGTCGTGCCGTCAGTTCCAGGTGCATTGGGTGCATTGGGAATGGCGCCTTGCTGCGGCACCGGCGTGTCGCTGCCGCCCGGACTGGCGGCTTCGGCCGCCTTCTTCTGCTCCGCTAGCCGCTGCTCTTCGATACGGGCCGCCTCGCGTTGCGCCTCGCTGTGCGGCAGCACGTAAAAATACTGCCAAAGCGACAGGATCAGCACCGACAGCGCGATGGTGATGAAGAAGTTCCGGTTGTTTTCCATCGAAAGCCTTGGCCTATCGTGTTCCGCGCAGTCGGCGTGAGAGTTCGGCCTTCAACTGGCCGAACGGAATGGCAAGCACATCTTCGCGCCCGACGATGACATAGTCATTGCCTGGCTTCATGTCACCCGCGGCATGCGTGCGCACGGCTTCTCTCAGCCGCCGGCGGATGCGGTTGCGGACGACTGCGTTGCCGACCTTCTTGGTGACCGTGTAGCCGACGCGAGGCGCCTCTGCGTCGCTGCGGTCGAGAACCTCGACGAGAAAAAGCCGCCCGCGGCGCTTTTCGCCACGCCGGACGGCCAGGAATTCCGCGCGCTTCAGAAGCCGCTTGGGATGTGCTCCCACTGGCTTGCCGGTTGCGGGCAACGATCTCGTCTTCCGTTCAGGCGCTGAGCCGCTTGCGGCCGCGGTTGCGGCGGGCTGCGACGACGCCACGACCACCCTTGGTGGCCATGCGGGCACGAAAACCGTGCCGGCGTTTGCGGACGAGTTTGGACGGTTGGTAGGTACGCTTCATTTGTTTTAATACCGCGGGGTGCGGCCCTTCTTGATTCTGTCACTCTGTAACAGGAGCTTTGCCCGGCCGGCTTTGGCGCGATCGAAACCGCGCCGGGACGAATGGCCCGAGCGTGAGCGGGCTTATAGAAAGAAGGGTTTTGGAAGTCAATCCGGGGCCGACACCGGCCCCGACATTCCGGCGTCTCGGGCCAACGGCTGGCGTGTGGCCGAGGTCTGGGCGGTCTTATCCCTCATTGGGACGAAGGATGAAATTGGCAAAAAAGCCGCAATAGCCTAATCTTGGCCGATCAAGTGATCGTGAAGAAAAAGCAGCATGAGTGAAATCCCATCCGCGGACGAAAGCACCGATCGGGCGACCGCAGCCGCCCGCAGGGTGCCGTTGTCGCGTGGATTGTCGACAAAGCTCCTGCTGCTCACCATCGTCTTCGTGCTCCTGGCCGAGGTCCTCATCTTTCTGCCCTGGATCGCCAGCTACCGGCTGAGCTGGCTGAAAGAGAGGCTGAGCACCGCCGCGGCCGTCTCGATCGTGCTGGTGCAGGGAGAGCCCGCCTCCCTGTCGCGCGCTGCCCAGAACGATGTGCTGATGGCGATCGGCGCCAAGGCGATCGCCGTGCGCGACGGCGGTGTCTCGCGGCTTCTGGTGGTGGCTGAGATGCCGCCGCACGTCGACGAGCATATCGACATTGCCAATGTCGGCCTGATCGAGGGCATGACCGGCGCCCTGGACACGCTGTTGTTCGGCGGCGAGCGGATGCTGCGCGTTTTCGGGCCGGTCGGCGACAGCGACAAGGAATTCGAGCTGATCATGCCCGACTACAGCCTGCGCAATGCCATGCTCATCTATTCGCGCAACGTCGCCTTCGTCTCGCTGCTGATCTCGCTGTTCACCGCCATGCTGGTCTATGCCGCCATAGACCTGATCATGATCGGCCCGATCCGGACGATGACGCGCTCGATGCTGGCCTTCTCCGAGGCTCCCGACGACCCCGGGCGGATCATCCGCCCTGCTGCCCGCGCCGACGAAATCGGCGTTGCGGAGCGCGAGCTCTCGCAGATGCAGGAGCGGCTGCAAAAGATGCTCTCCGAGCAGAAGCATCTCGCCGACCTTGGCCTCGCGGTATCGAAGATCAACCATGACATGCGCAATATCTTGGCGTCGGCGCAGCTGATGTCGGACCGTCTGCGCCAGGTCAAGGACCCGACCGTGCAGGCCTTCGCGCCAAAACTGCTGCGCGCGCTCGATCGTGCCGTATCCTATTCGGAAGGTGTGCTTGCCTATGGCCGCACCCAGGAGCCGCCGCCCTCGCGCCGCAGGCTCAGGCTGCGCCAGCTGGTCGATGACGTCCACGGCCTGCTCGACACCGAAGGCGGCATAGAATTCGTCAATGCCGTCGAACTGGCTTTCGAGGTCGATGCCGATTCCGATCAGCTTTTTCGCGTGCTCACCAATCTTTGCCGCAACGCCGTCCAGGCGATGGCGGCGGACGCGGAAAGCGCGGTGGTGCGTCGGTTGGAGGTGTCGGCCGAGCGCGTCGGCAGCGTCAGCCGCATCACCGTCACCGACACCGGCCCCGGCCTGCCGCCGAAGGCGCGCGAGAACCTGTTCGCGGCGTTCCGCGGCTCGGCCCGCAGCGGTGGCACCGGCCTTGGCCTGGCCATCGCCCATGAACTGATCCGCGCTCATGGCGGCACGGTGGAGCTCGTCGAAAGCAGAGGCGGCCGCACCACATTCGCGGTCACCATTCCCGACCAGCCGGTCCGGCTCGACCAGGCCCGCAACGGCCTGCGCCGTCCCGCCTGATCCTCGCCCGCCCGGTCCCCGTCAAGGCACAACAGCAAAACTTTTGCCGGATCGGCTTGCTTTTCGGAAATTCAGTCGCTAGGGAACACGTCACATCGCGGCCGGTCGTCAAGGATCGGATCGCGGGCCATTCAAACCATGGCCTGTTGCGCGCCCGTAGCTCAGCTGGATAGAGCACCAGACTACGAATCTGGGGGTCAGGAGTTCGAATCTCTTCGGGCGCGCCAAGTTTTCAACCTATTGAGTTGAAATATTCTTCCGAAGCGTGCACCCGAACAAAAGAGAGAACTGTCTGGGGGCCTGTTTGGCACTATAGGCGACGTCTGTTTCCTAGGTGTGGTCCGCCTTTGAGACTCAGTGCCCGATCCCGCCGCAGACGAACTTGAGGCAGTACACCTTCCGTTCGGATAGACTCCTGACCCGACCGTCCATACAATCCAGTCTGGCCTCCAGGAACAGAGGCATCACATGGTAGGAAAAAGCGTCCAACGCCGGCTTGCAGCGATTCTGAGCGCCGATGTGGTCGGCTACAGCCGACTGATGGAGCTTGATGAAGCAGGAACCCTTGAGCGCTTGCGAAACAATCGCAGCACGCTTGTCCTGCCCGAGATCCAGAAACACGGGGGGCGGGTCGTCAAGCTGATGGGCGACGGTTTGCTCGTAGAGTTCGCGAGCGTCGTTGCGGCTGTGAGTTGCGCCCTGAGTATCCAGCGGGCAACCGCCGAGTGCCAGTCCGATCTGGAGGAATCCCAGCGGATACGCTTCCGGATCGGGGTCAATCTGGGCGATCTGATCGTCGACGGGGACGACCTTTACGGCGAGGGTGTCAACGTGGCTGCCCGGCTCCAGACGTTGGCCAGCCCTGGAAGCGTCGTCGTTTCCCAGACTGTCCGCGACCACATAGCGGGAAGGCTCGCCGTGACGTTCGGGGACTTCGGAGAGCACGTCGTCAAGGACGGCGAACGCCCCATCCGGGTTTTCGGGGTGAGCCTTGTCGAGGCGAGTGGAGCACAAAATCCCAGAGCGGAGCGTTCGAGCGCCAGACCGGTGCGGCCTGCGATTTGCGTCCTGCCTTTCATCAACATGAGCGGCGATGCCGAGCAGGAGTATTTCAGCGATGGCATTACGGAGGACATCATCATCGACCTGTCCAAGGTTTCCACGCTCTCCGTCACCGCCCGAAATACCGCTTTCACTTTCAAGGGCAAAGCCGTCGATGTGGGGCAACTTGCGAGGCAGTTGGAGGTTACTCACGTTGTCGAGGGCAGCGTCCGCAAGGCCGGTGGGCGGGTGCGCATTGCCGCGCAGCTGATTGATGGAGCCAGAGGCGATCATATCTGGGCAGAGCGATACGACCGCGATCTGAACGACATCTTCGCGTTGCAGGATCAGATTGCGCAGGCCATTGTTGCCGCATTGAAGGTCAAGCTGTTGCCGGCTGAGAGGCGGGCGATCGAACACCGCGCGACCAATGATCCCCGCGCCTACCAGTTCTATCTGCTGGGCCGGCATTACCTGCAGCATGGGCCGCGGCAGGTGGAAATAGCTCTCCGATTCTGTCGGCGTGCCGTGGAACTCGACCCCAACTACGCCCAGGCCTGGGCCATGCTCGCGCTTTACCAAGCGGATCGGTATCTCGCTGGAATGTCGCAGGACTCGGGCATGTCAGCCGCTGAGAGGGCCCTTTCGCTGGATCCGACATTGGCCGAGGCCCACGCCGCCAAGGGGCGTATCCTGGGCGAGCTCGGCCGCTACGAGGAGGCTATCGCGGAGCATGAGGAGTCGCTGCGGCTCGATCCGGACTCCTATGACGTCCGCTACTGTTTCGGCCGCACTCACATACGATTCGGTGATCATGAAGCGGCGATTTGGCATTTCGAGCGAGCTGCTGAGCTTCTCGATACGGACTATGTTTCCCCCGGCTTTGTAGCCCAGAGCTGCCGGGCGCTCGGCCGGCATAACGAAAGCCTCACTGCGGCGCGGCAGTCGGTGGAACGCGCCGAAATGGAGATCGCGGTACGCCCCGACAACGCTCATGCGGTGGGGAGCGGCGCTCTCGCATTGGCTTACCTGGGGGAGGTCGAGCGTGCCAG
Organism: Mesorhizobium sp. WSM4817; assembly: GCF_055811135.1. Lineage (NCBI taxonomy): Bacteria > Pseudomonadati > Pseudomonadota > Alphaproteobacteria > Hyphomicrobiales > Phyllobacteriaceae > Mesorhizobium > Mesorhizobium sp. WSM4817. The sequence continues at coordinate 69,749 of NZ_JBVVQQ010000006.1, forward strand.
GGAGTGGATTTTCCGCGCGCTCATCGTCGTCGATCCCGACGACACGCTGGAACAGTACAATGTAGCCTGCGCCATGGCTCAAGTCGGGCAGTTGGATGAGGCTTTCGATCTATTGGAATCCTGCATCGGCAGGATACCCGCCCAATTCGTCAATTGGGTCAAGAATGACAACGACCTCGACCCCCTGCACCGCCATCCGCGGTATCAGTCCCTGATCGCAACTGCTGAGGAGAGGTTGAGGGCCGCCGAGGCCGCGCGCAGTTGAGCGTCGACTCGACCGAGAACCGCAGGGCGCTGAGTATTCTTACGTCGCAACAAGCAGATCTGTCGCGCCAGCCTAGCCGTCGTCTTGACAGCCACCGGCGGTCGTGCAATGTTTATTAGATTATTCTTATATATACTGGCCCTCATTGCAGGAGGATTGGATGGCCAAGAAGAGCCGCCGGAGCGGCAGGGTAAATATAACAGTAAAAGTGACGATCGTCCCGGAGGACGAGGCAACCGACGAAGAAAAGAATGATCCCTCCGTTGCTAGGATAGAAATTGGAGGGGAAGATTTTATTATAGTTGCCGGTCGTGCGGACGTTAAGCCGGCTCCCAAGAAGAAATGAGCGAACGGGCGTGCCGAAACGCTCAGCGAACGAGCTGAGATCGCTGCGTTGGCATCTGGCCTGCGATGCCTACTGGCACCGGGAAGAGCAAGACATCGTAATCGCAACGAAAGACACGATATTGAGATTGAATTCGGCGAGCGCCCGCATGCTCGAGGCGCTTGTCGGCATACCGAAGGCCGGCCGCCCTTCGAAGAGCGGTACGTTCCAAGAGAACGAGGTCGAATCGCTGCTGAGGCTTTTGGTGAGCGAGAACATTGTCGTGCCGGGTGGAGACAGAAAAGCGTCGCGCTTGCAGGAAGTTACGTGCATCGGGATGCGCAAATAACTCCCGGATGGTAGCGCGGCATTGATGTGGGGAATTCGGGTTGGCTCGCCGGGAGAAAGCCACGGAAATCGCGCTGGTGAATGTGCCGTATGGTTCGGCTGACGGCGAGCACAGCATGCGGCCACTCGGGCTGAGCTACCTCGGAGCGTTTCTCGCCGACCGGGGCGTACGCGCCAACGGTTTCGACTTCTCCGATTCTTCAATGAATCCGACCGAGATCGTCGAGCGGTATCGGCTTGCGGACTATTCCGTGGTCGGCCTCTCTTTCTACAACATAAACGCCAAGGCCGCTTATCGGCTGGCCGAAGCCGTCAAGGCTCGAAACCCGCACTGCGTGGTTGTGGGCGGCGGCCCGCACGCGAGCGCGGCTCATGCCACGCTTTTCGAAAGGCATCCGGAAATCGACCTCGTCGTGAGAAACGAGGGTGAGGAGACCCTTCTGGAAGTCATCGAGGCACTCCGCTGCAAGCTGCCGCTGAGCGGAATCAGCGGCATTTCCTACATGAGCGGTGGCCGCAGCGTCGTAGCGCCCGACAGAAGCCGCCTGGAAAACCTGGATGACCTGCCGGCTCCTGCCTTCGATTTCCAGTCCGAAACCGAAGAGAACCCGCTGTTCTACTTCGACAGGGTAAGCGGAACGCGAAAGCGTGCGGTGGGCCTGATCTCGAGCAGGAGTTGCCCATACAGCTGCTCGTTCTGCGCGATCATCCTGATCGGCCGGCAATGGCGAAAAGCGAGCGCGGCCAAGGTCGTGTCCGACCTGAAGGAGTTGGAAGCCAGGAATGGGCTCGAATACGGACACATCTACTTTCTGGACGCCAACTTCTTCGTGAGCGCCAAGCGGTCGCTGGAAATAGCGGAATCGCTTCACGGCTATCGAGCGGACATCACCTTCAGCTTTTCCACGAGGGTGAACCAGCTGATCAAGGGCAAGAGCCTGCTTTCCGAACTGCAGAGGCTTGGATTGAGAGCTGTCGAACTGGGTATCGAAAGTGGCAGCAGGGACGCGTTGGAGCGGTTTGCGAAAGACACCACGCCCGAGCAGAACGACGAGGCGCTGCACCTTTTGAAGAGTCGCGGAATACAGCTGATTTTTGATTTTATCATGTTCGATGCGGAAGCAAATCTGAATGACATCAGGCGCAACGTCGACATGATCGAGAGGAACAATCTCGACTACCATGTACCATGGGAGTATATCTTTTCACATATGACGCCGTATCTCGGAACCGACATTCGGCTGCACTATGAAAAGATGATGGGTCATGCTTTCGACGAGGACGAGCTGCCCCATCCGAGCGATCTGTTTCAGGATCCGCAGGTAAAGGCTGTCTTTGACGAGTTGAGCAAGCTTCAGGCTCACGTCCCGAATATAGCGCAGGCGCTGTTCCGCACCGAAGCGCGGGTCAGGGGCTCCGCAAGCTGGGGACGCGACGAGGCGCGGGAAAAGCTGAACGCGGTCACGCTCCGGCGCCTTCCGTTCCTGGTGCTTAGAAATCTTCTCAGCCAGGCCAGACAAGGCGAAACTGTTTCGCTTTCCCGGGCGATACCGCCGTTCACCGACGAAGCTGGCAGTTCATACGATCTCGACGAGTTCCTGCACTGGGCTGCGACTTGAATTCATACCAACGGGCATTGAGATAGGCCGGAACCGCGCTTAATCCTTGGCTAGCCTTGCCGAAACGACGCAGACGCTCCGCTCCGGCGCGCCAATTGGAATATACATCCCAAGCTGGTTAATGGCACAGACCAAATTGCGATGAAGGGCGAAGCAGCGCTGAACTTGTTTGTTGGCCCTGCCGGGCTATCCTCGCCAGCGGAGCGCTTCAATCAGGAGAGCGAACCCGGGGCAGGCAAGACCCTGCCGTTCAATGCGGCGTCGCCTTCCGCCAGTGCGGCGACGGACGGCTCCGCGCGAAGCGGATGATGGCTGACGAAGGTCAGAACGGTATAGGCCACGGCACGCCTCACCGAACTGCTGTTCATCGAGATATTGCGGCGTCACATGGCTCAGCTACACGTCGAGGATGTCGGTTGGCTCGCAGCGCGGAATGATCGCTACACCTGCCGCGCACTCAACGCCCTCCACACCAAACCCTTCGTCCAATGGACGGTTGAAACGCTTGCGCGAGAAGCTGGGCTGTCGCGCTCCGCTCTTGTTCGCCGCTTCCATGAGCTGCTGGGCATGTCGCCCATCCACTATCTGGCGACATGGCGCCTCCACCTTGCCGCCCAAGCGCTGCGAGAGAGTCGCGAGAACATTGCCGCGATCGCTGAGCAGGTGGGCTACGGATCGGAGGAGGCTTTCGGCAGGGCTTTCAAGCGCTGTTTCGGCTCCTCGCCCGCGGCTTGGCGGAAGTCACAAGCCTGAGCGTCTCGTTCGGACATCCGCTTGCGAAGGAGCCAATTTGGGCTCATCCGTTGGCCGGGGAACGGACCCAAATCACCCCACAGACGGGCGCCAAGCTGGCGTAGAGCCTACGTCCGCTCAGGATCGAGAGCCGGCGCCTTGGTAACAGCCTCCGGTGACGCACACATGCGACGTGGCCACCGAGAGCAGCACGTAGCTGGCGATGCCCAGCGTCAGCAGGCAACCGCTGAGCGTGCCGACGCCAATCGGCCTGGCGCGGAGAAACTGGAACGTCAAAAGCAGATTGAGGGCGATCGCGCCGCCCCGCAAGACCAAGTCGAACATGGCCATCCCGGTCATCCGGCCAGTAAGCGCAGTTTCGGCCCGTAAGGCAAAGAAGTCGGAGGCGGGCGCATCCGAGGCGACGTTCAACTGCTTCGTCCGGCATGACCTTCGCGCATCATGAAAGCGACCACGGTACCGGACAGGAAAGTGAGGGCGGCGATCGAGGCAACCGCCCACGCCAGGCCGAAGAAGTCGGCGATCAGTCCCGCCGACAGCGCGCCGATCGCGTAGCCGAGATCGCGCCAGAAGCGGTAGACGCTGAGCGAGCGGGCGCGCCATGAAGGATGCGACGCATCTGACACCGCGGCGATCAGGCTCGGATAGACCATCGCCGTGCCCAGGCCAAGCAGGAGGCTCGCCACCAGCCACCAGCCAAAATTCGAGGTCAGCGCCGTGAGAAAGAGCGCCGACGCTTGCACCCACATGCCGGCGACGATCAGGCCCTTGCGGCCCCAACGGTCGCTGAGCGGTCCCGTCACAACCTGCAGCACACCCCAGGTGACGGGATAGACGGCCTTCAGAATGCCGATGCGCTCCACGCCAAGCCCGCCGGCTGCGAAGAAGAGCGGAAAGATGCCCCAGCTCATGCCGTCATTGAGGTTGTTCACCAAACCGGCCTGCGAAGCGGCAAAGAGGTTGCGATCCCGAAAAGAGGTCAACGCAAAGACCTCGCGGAAGGAAAGGGGTGATGCCTCGCGCGGATGGTTCGCCAGTTCTGCGCGCACATGATCGCGCGTGTCGCGCACGAGCAGGATCGAGAGCACCGTGCCCACCACCGCGTAGCCGACGCCGAGATAGATCGGGATTGGTCGCAGACCGTAGCGGCTGGCGAGATAGCCGGTGAGGAAGGCGGTGATCCCGACTGCGAGGTACCCGGCAAACTCGTTGAGCCCTACGGCGAGGCCACGCCCCTTCGGGCCGACAAGATCGACCTTCATGATGACGGTCATCGACCAAGCGAAGCCCTGGCTGATGCCAAGCAGCACGTTGGCGGCGATGACCCAGTTCCAGTCTGGCGCCCAAATGATCATGAAGGGTACCGGCAGGCCGAACAGCCAGCCGAGAACCAGCACGCGCTTGCGCCCCCATTTGTCGGCGAGCTGTCCGGAAACAAGATTGGCCAGCGACTTGACGACACCGAAGCTGACGATGAAGGAGACGACCAGCGTGGTCGAGGCGAGCCCGAATTCCTCTGAGCCGATCAGCGGCACGACGGTGCGCTCGATTCCGACCATGCCGCCGACGAACGCATTGATGAGCACCAGAAGCGCGAACTGCCGCCAGTTGGCCTTGAGACCCAAGCTCACTGCTGGCGCCGCGATCATTGTCATGCGGCACCGGCATTGAGGGCGCGGGTGCGCGCGGCGTCAGGCGGCGGGGGAATATCCGCCGTCATGGTAGCGACGCCAAGGCTGCTAAGGGATAGAAGGGGCTTCTCGGCCACGGACTTGTCTCCTCGGGGGCCGTGTGATACGCATCATTCAATAATTATGTTGAATGAACTAGCGTGGCTGCTACCCTGATGTCAATCCGCAATCCGAAGCAGGCACTTTACGAGCAGTTCGCGGTTGTCGCGAAGGCTCTGGGCAATCCGCAGAGGCTGGAACTGATCGAGCAACTCGCGCAGGGTCCGCGCAGCGTGGAAGCCTTGGCCGCCAAGCTTGCGCATCCGGTGGCGAATGTCTCGCAGAATCTCCAGGCGATGCGCCGCGCCGGACTCGTGACGTCAGAGCGCGCTGGCAAGTTCGTCAACTACCGGCTCGCAGATGAAAGCGTACTTGCCGCCTTCGCCTCCATTCGAGTCGTTGCCGAGCGGCATTCGGCCGAGGTCGAACGCATCGTGAGGGGCTATTTCGACCGGCGCGACGATATGGAGCCCGTGTCCCGGGAAGAGCTGGCCGCGCGAATGAAAGACGGGCTCGTTACAGTCATCGACGTCCGACCGCCCGATGAGTTTGCGCTCGGACATCTGCCCGGCGCGATCAACGTCCCCCTCGGCCAACTGGAGCAGCGGTTGTCCGACCTCGAGGCGAAGCCCGAGATCGTCGCCTACTGCCGCGGTCCGTGGTGCGTGATGTCATTCGAGGCGGTCGCATTGCTGCGTGAGCACGGCTTCCGCGCACGCCGCATGGAAGATGGCCTGCCCGAATGGCGTGACGCGGGCTTAGCTGTCGAGGCTTGATCGACTTCAACTTCAAAGTCCCCCTCACCCAGTCCTTTTTGCCGTAGCAAGGTTGACTCATCACGTTAGTCCGTGCTAACGCGTTAGTGGTGACTAACGTGAACAACAGCTGGACCGCCCTGGGCGACCCCACCAGGCGCACGATCTTCGAACTCTTGGTCGAGCATCCGCGTTCGGTTACCGAGTTGGCGCGTGCCCTGCCGGTGACCCGGTCGGCGGTCTCGCAGCATCTGAAGGTGTTGAAAGAGGCAGGGCTCGTTGCAGACACGCCGGCTGGCAAGCACCGCATCTACCGCGTCGAACCCGACGGGCTGGCGGCGCTTCGCACAGAGCTCGACCGGTTCTGGATGAAGACGCTCGCTGCCTTCAAGCAAGCTGTCGAACAACCGCGAAAGGAGTGAAAAAATGAACACGCAAGCAGCAGACACCTTGGTAAGGCACTCGATCGTGGTCGAGGCGCCGATCGAGCGCGCCTTCGAGGTCTTCACGGAGGATTTTGGCAAGTTCAAACCCAGGGAGCACAATCTGCTCGCCGTGCCGATCGCCGAGACCGTGTTCGAGCCGCGCGTCGGCGGCCATATTTACGATCGCGGCGCCGACGGCAGCGAGTGCCGGTGGGCGCGCGTGCTGGCTTATGAGCCGCCGCACCGTGTGCTGCTAAGTTGGGACATCAGTCCGCAATGGCGGTTGGAGACCGATCCGAACAAGGCCAGCGAGTGGGAAGTCCGCTTCACTGCCGAGACGGCTAATCGGACCCGCCTGGATCTCGAGCATCGCAAACTGGAGCGCCACGGCGCCGGCTGGGAAAGCGTGCGCGATGGTGTCGCCGCCGATCAAGGCTGGCCGCTCTACCTGCAGCGATACGCCGACCTGTTCGGGCGTCGGGCCTGACGGCCACATCCGCAAGCATCAGATAGAATCCGGCCTCGCGGCCTGCAATCCCGTAAGCTCAGGAGTTATTCGCGGTGGCGACACTGTCGCGAATAACGTCCCTTGCCTACCCGGAGCCCGACAAGCGTAGGCGCAATAATTGCCTGACCAGCATGCCCAACGCCGCTTCGGATGCGGGGACGGCTCCGCGCGAAGCGGATGATGGCTGACGAAGGTCAGAACGGTATAGGCCACAATGGTCACGCATTTGTGAGCTGTATGATAAGCCTATTCGGGATTATGGGTCTAATCTTGAAGCGTGCGTCGTCTTAAGTGTCACTAGTAATAGTCCCTGCAGGGCCGCCGCTCAGGAATAATGCTGATGGAACGCAAGCTCGCGGCAATCATGGCCGCCGATATCGTCGGCTACAGCCTGCTGATGGCTGAAAACGAGGCTTCCACCTACACGAAGCTGCGCGCTGTTTTTGATGAGCTCATTGACCCGACCACTGCCCGCCATGGCGGGCGCATCGTCAAGACGGCGGGAGACGGCTTTCTCGCCATGTTTCCAAGCGTCAACGAAGCGGTCGATGCGGCGCTGGCCATACAGGAAGGCTTCGACAAGGGCCCGTTCGAGCTGCGCATCGGCATCAATCTTGGCGATGTCATCGAAGATGACGGCGACGTATACGGCGACGGCGTCAATGTGGCCGCCCGTCTTGAGGCCATGTGCGATCCGGGGCAGATATTCGTCAGCGGCGCCGTGGTGATGGCGGCCGACCGCAACAGCGCGGACAGGTTCGTCCGCATCGGCCGCAGGCGGGCCAAGAACATTCCCGAACTTCTCAACGTCTACCGCGTAAGGCGCGCGGGCTCTGCGTGGTCGCCATGGCGGCACGTGCCGCAGGTGCTGCGCAGCACCGCTGCCCGCTGGTCTTATGGCGTAGCCGCCATAGCCCTCATCCTCATCGGCACCCAAATCCAGCCGCTCCCCCTGGCAGCCATGGTCAGCCGCATCCCGGGGGTCTTGTCGATGGACCAGGGCCGCGCCGACCCCCGGCCGTCAGTGGCGGTGATGCCTTTTGCCGCGATGAGCGGCAGCGGCGAGCAATCGTATTTCGCGGACGGACTGGCCGAGGATGTGACGACAGCCCTTGCCCGCAATTCAGAGCTGCAGGTAATCGCGCGCGATTCCACCTACGCCGTGCACGGGCAGGGTACGGACGTGCGCAAGCTCGGGGCGAAGCTCGGCGTTGATTATGTGGTTGAAGGCAGCGCCCGCCGTGAAGGCGACCAGCTTCGCGTGTCGGCGCAGCTGATCGACGTAAAGACAGGCGCGCATCTGTGGTCGCGCAGTTTTGACCGGCAGGTCGCCGACGTGTTCACCGTCCAGAGCGAGCTGACCACTGAAATCGTCGCGCAGATCGCGCCCTATATCGGCAGGAGCGAGGCGGCGGCGGCGGCGGAACGCCCGACCGACAATCTGCAGGCCTATGACCTCGTGCTGCAGGCCCGCAACCGCTACCGGCACGGCGCCGATGACCCGCAGGACATTCTGGAGGCGCGGGGCCTCTACCAGCGCGCCCTTGAAATGGACCCGTCCTATGCGGCCGCCCGCGCAGGCCTCGCGCTGACCTTTATCGCCAGCGTGGCGCAGAGCGGTGGCGGCCGGGCAAACGCGCCGGAACTCCATCTTGGGCTTAGCGAAGCCCGGCAGGCGGTCCGTCTCGATCCCAATCTTGGCCTTGGCTATCAGGTCATCAGCTTCGGGCTTGCCCTGCAGGGCGACTATTCAGGCGGCTTGCAGGCCGCACGGCGCGCCGTGGAGCTCAACCCTAATGATCCCGACAGCATGATGGCGCTTGCAAAGGCGCAGGTTCGCTTCGGGCAATATGATGATGCCGTCGCCAACGCAGAGCGGGCCCGCCGCCTTCATCCTATGGCGCCCGAGTACTACGCCTATGTGCACGGGCAGGCGCTCTACGCGGCTGACCGCCGCGATGAGGCTTCCGCCGTCATAGAAGAGTGCCTGATCCGGGCGCCGCGCGATGCAAACTGCCTTCTGATTCAGGCCGCTTTGCAGAGCGGGGGCGGCGAGGTCGAGGCAGCCCAGCAGACGATGGCAAAGCTGGTCGAGGCGCATCCGGCATTCTCGCTGGAAGCAGAGCGCGCTTACCGCCGGTTCGGTGACAGGCCGCTGATGGAAGAGTTCCTGCAGGACCTCGCAAAGGCCAAGGCTCCTGAGTCCGCCTGACAGTTTTTACAGAGCGACTTCCATTCCACGACGCCAACACCGAAAATCGCCGCTGGAACTACGTCCGCCGCTAACGGTGGTAAGAGTCGGTCGGAGCCGGTACGTTGGCGGGTGGAGGAAGTTACGAGCAGCCTATGACCGACGCAGCACGTCCTGCCATTCGAGATGACGGTCGATCTGCGCTTTTGCGAACGGACAAAGCGGAATGATGGCGACCCCTTCGCGCCGGGCATCCTCGACCGCCTGGCGTACCAGTCGCTCGCCGACCTTGCGGCCGCGCAACGCCGCTGGAACTTCGGTATGGTCGATGATGATCAACCCTTCGCCGGCCCGGCTATAGGTCATCTCAGCTTCGATGCCGTCGACGAGCATCCGGTAGCGTCCCTTCGATGCGGTATCCTCCCGCTCGACCTTTTCGACGGTCAAGGGAGAGGCAGGGCCCGGCTGCTCGGCGTCATGCGGCCGCACCTGACCCCGCCGCCCCGGCATGCAGTCCAGTAGGTCGCGGTCCCATCTTCCGAGATCGGCCGCAGCGTCGTAGGTCGAGACGAGAAACTCCATAAGCGCCGCGTCGGGATTTGCAGCCGACTGAACGGCATCGTACGGCAGGATGAATTCCGATAGGCCGTCATGCCAGAACGCGTCCTCGGGCCGGACCGACGCGCCCCTGAAGCCACTCGGCGCCGGATAGGCGTAGGCATAGAACGCGGGGTAATCGATGCCGCCACCGCCGGGCCAGAAACCGGCTGAGGAGACCTCGCGGTCGTAGGCTTCCTGGGCCACATCGTTGGGCAATGAAGGAATGCCGCCGGGATGGAGAGGCGCGCGCCGCCCTGAAAAGCGGGTGACGGCCAGGTCAAAACTGCCCCAGAACAGGTGAACGGGACTAGACTTGCCAAGAAAGGAGGTCCGGAACCGACTGAATACCCTGTCGACCGCCACCGATGCATGATGGAAGCGCTGAACGGCTTCCCGGTTATAGGGCCGGTCGCGATGATCTTCGGTGAACGGCACGGGATTGGGCACCTCGTTCGGATTGCCGTTAAAGGTCGGTGTGCCTCCAAGTTCGGAAATCAACTGCACGAAATTGGCGTGGAACGCCGCGACTGTGGATGGCCCGAGCGCAAACGATGCCTTGCGACCATTGCCGCATGTGCCAACAACCATATGGTTCCGAAGGTCGAAGAGGATCTCGATGCCCGGGCCGTCGGGGATAGGCGAGGAGGTCAGGCCGAGCGGCGTGACATAGAAGGTCGCGTTCCAGGAATGGTTGAGCCACGGGGTATGAGCAAGGCGATATTTCCCGGCGATCTGCAAATAGAGATGCAGGGCCGACCACGTCTCGCGCCAGCCGAGGTAGTCCAGGTGGGGCCACTTGTTGCTCATTGTGCTTTCTCCATTCAGAACATACCGGCACGCGACGCGTCATCTCGTCTGAACCGCCCGGGTCCGTGCACCCAGGCGACCTCGTTCTAGCGCCGGTCAGTCTTAGCGCCGGTCAGTCCGGTACGGAATGTGCTCATCTCGGTCATCGATCGGGAGATCGAAACGTCCCTTGCCCCAGTCCTCGGCGCGCCATTCGGCCTTCGCTTCTTCGATGCGGTCCTTCGAGGAGGCGACGAGTTCCACCAGATATAGCGCGGTCCGCTGAGCGTTGCGCCGCCGCCCGGTTCGATTGCTGGGTTCCAACTCATGCGCGTCATCCTCACTTAGGCCGTCCAGACAGCCTCGCCCTTGCCGATACGAATGCCCGATTTCGACTAATCCGAACCGCGAGCGGGAAGAGCGCTTTCGGCCCAACAAATGCCTAAACTGGCGAGCGACCGTCTGCCCAACTAGTCCTATGATACGTCAAGCTGTGTCGCTGTAAGTGGAACGTGCGGGCAATGTCGTCGAGCTCAGCGGCTCGCATTAGAGCGACCGTCGAACACGGTTCCTTGACAATGCTTTGAACCGTTCGCGTTCTAACGATCAACTCCCCAAAGATCCGGGTTCTGTTTGAAATACTCGATCAGCAACTCGGTGAGCACCCGCACTTTCCGAGTGGGATGCTGACCCGGCGGGCGGACGACATATGCGGCCCCCGGAGGTACCGGATAGCGTGTCATGATAGGGACCAGCGCGCCGGAGGCCACATATTCATGCGTGATGCAATCAGGGAGCCAGGCGATGCCGAGACCTGCCGCCGCCGCGGCAGTGAGTGCCGTGGCGCTATCAGCCTTGAACCTGCCCTGCGGCTGGACCGTAACAATCTTGCTGCCATCCATGAACTGCCAGGCTTCCGTTCCCTGCATGAGGGCCTGATGGGTGACGAGTTCGTCTGGAGACTCGGGTGACCCGTGCGCTTCGATATAGTCTGGGCTCGCGACAAGCTTTCCATGGATCGGCCCGACGCGCTTCGCGATCAGGTTGGAGTCCTGAAGGTAGGCGCCCCGGATCGCGCAATCGAAACCCTCTGCGATGAGATCGACGAAGCGATCGCTGTAGGAAGTATGGATGTGAAGCTTCGGGTGCAGACGCGCCATTTCCGCGAGCACGGGGGCGAAGTGGGTCGCGCCGAAAGTAAGCGGCATGGCAACCCTCAGGCGGCCGCGCAGCTCACCGGTTGGGAGGACGGTTTCCCTGGCCGTGTCGATCTCGGCGCTGGCCCGGGCCGCATGATCCCTGAACGTGATTCCCGCTTCCGTGAGCGCGGCGCCGCGGGTCGTTCGTGCAAGCAACTGGGCGCCAAGCTCCGCTTCAACCCGAAAGAGCCGCCGACTGACGATTGACTTGGAGACGCCGAGCCGGCGCGCTGCGGCCGATACGCCCCCTGCATCGGCCACTGCGACGAATGTCTGCAGATCTTCGATGTCCAATTCGGCGTTCCTCGTTTCGCGACACAGCTTGCCTGACTATGGCACTACCGCATCACCCAAAGGAACAGCAAATTGCGGCAAGGTAACGTCGCTCGGGGGCGCATGTCTCCCCGTGAACCCATTGCCGTCCACAACGGCAGAGAAAGGAAGTCTTGATGACCCCCCGTAACGGCCTTGATTCGCTTCTTCGTCCCGAAGACTCGGTACTCGTTCTGATCGACCACCAGCCTTACCAGCTCACGAACCTGAACAGCCACGACCCGCATATGGCGGTCAACAATGCTACGGGTCTGGCGAAGGCCGCCAAGGCATTTAGCCTACCGACCATCCTCACGAGCGTGCTCGCTGACCGAGGCGGGCTCATTTTTCCGCAGATCACCGACGTCTTCCCCGGCCAGGAGGTGATCGACCGGATGCTTATCAACACCTGGGAAGACCAGAAGGTCGTCGACGCGGTCAAGAAGACCTGCCGCAAGCAGTTGATCATCGCCGGTCTGTTCACGGAGATCTGCGTCGCGATGCCGGCGATCCAGGCTGCCGGCGAAGGATGGGACGTCACGGTCATCACGGACGCCTGCGGCGGCGTGTCGGTTGAAGCCCATGAGGTGGCGATCCAGCGCATGATCGCGGCCGGCTGCAACATGATGACCTGGATGGCGCTCGCGTGCGAATGGCAGCGCGACTACACGAGGGCCGAGACCCTGCCTGTATTGATCGAGCTCCTCAAGGATCACATGGCCGGCAGCGGCATGGCGTACCTGTGGGAGCAGCAGCTGCTCAACACGCCCGTGCCGAGCGAAGGCTGATGCGGACCGGGATGGCGAGCTTTTAGGTGAGCGTCGGGCCGCGGCCCGGGTTGCGCCAATGCCGATAAGCGCTCGAATTTTAGAATGTCGAATACCGACGCGTCGTAGGTGAGGCGACACAGCACTTCAGCAACCATCGGCTCTCGCCGCTTCGGAAAGGCATCAGTTCGCAAACTGTCATCGAGGCAGCCTGTTGAACTCACAGCGAGATTTGATCCGGGATCGCTACCATTGCGCCAGAATTTGGTAATCAGAACGTCAAAAAATCTGGCAGCGGGAGCCTGTTTTGCTCACACCCGAAACTCGGCGGTCCCGATCAGCCGATGAGTCGCCTTGAGTCAGTGCTGCGATAAGCAGAGAACAATCCAATTCCTCAGGGAATGAAAACCTTAGGTCACTCTGAGTCGCCATACGAAGCGATTTCAATCTGGCTGTCTTCGCGGCGCGTTCGGCACGCTCAGCCTCAGCCATCACCTTCGCTGAGCGAGTAATTTGCCTATTTTCCAGCCAACACATCTGTTCGATCCCGCAAAAAATTTCTTCTCGGCCGCTTGCCGTAGTTTCCGGGCGGATTTGCGCGACCACCAAGGCCAGTTCGGATCCGATTCCGCCTTTCCTCTTGCCAGGCCCTTTTTCGCGCCGGTGCACCTTCATGCCCTGACTCAATTGCGCTTGTCGCCCTTCATTGTGATGAAGTCGCCTCGATCGGTGATCGTTGACGCTAAGATTCGCGTTGCCGCCAGGCGCGGGCCGATCGCCTTGGCAATAGCCGTTGGCTTGGCGCGCGGCGCCAAAGCGCGAGTAGCCCGAGCCGTGCAAATCATACTGCTTACGCTCGATGTGGCTGCGCTCTGGCCGGCGCCTATCAGGGGCCATCACCAAGATCGCCGCGGCAAATGACTAGCGGAAGAGATACTTTGATAGCTCTGGATCGCCTCGTCTCCACATAACGTTATCCAGAAAGTAGTGATGCACGTTGATGAATATCAACGCTATGAAGAGGATCAGCGACGAGCCGAACACCTCTTTGTTGTACGGAACCAAAACGGACAACGCGATCGGGACCAGCCAGAAACCGAGAATCCCCAGAATTCCACCAACAATGATAAACCCCAGCACCCGCAGCCTGTACATCGGGCCAAGAACGGACAGGACCTTGAATTCGGATTCTGTAGCAGCATTGTGCTGCTCATCACCTCAGCACTGGCGTCTGGCGCGAGCCGCTTGAGAACATAGACGCCCGAGATGTACAGCCAGGCAGTTGCTGCAGTCCTGTCCTCTCAGATCGCCGGGCCAGCATGGGGCATCAAGGTGACGTAGATCATGAACCCTATCGTGCAGATCGCTGCGAGCGAGATCGGCACGCCAAACGGCACAACGCCTTTGCGGTCCAGGTGCTGAACGTAGAGGCGGAAAGCGCCTGCGGGCAGCATGAACGGATTTTTGACGATCAACGCTGTGGCGAGGGCGAAAACCAGCAGCAGTACGGAGAACACAAGGAGGCCGCTGCCGCCGATCAGCAACGGCACCACCGCCATCAGCTTGACGTCGCCGGCCCCGACCTTGCGCAAAGCCCAGAACGGAAACAGCGCAACGAACAATAAAAGGCCGGCGATTGCGCTCAGGCCCATGTCCCACCACGACCCGGATTGCACCGACAGGAGCTGCAGCGAGCCCAAACCTAGGCAAAGCAGCAGCAGCACATTCTGGTTGGATATCTTCTGGGTGGTGAAGTCGAGCCACGCGATCCTTGCCAGCAAAGGAATGGCTAGTCCCTTCAGCAGCAGCGATGCGGCGAGCAACATGCTGTCGCCTTACCGTTCGAGATTCTTCACGCTGGACGACAGGAGCTTCAGATTGTTAGCCACGGTCGGATCGTTGGGTGCGAGCTCGTAAGCCTTGAGGAAACTGCTGCGTGCGTCCTGCAGCTTGCCGCGCAGCAGGTAGGAATAGCCGACATTGTTGTAATATTCGGGCGTCCCGCCGACCAGCCGGAAGGCCTGGCGATAGGCGTGGTCGGAGAGGTCGAAGCGGCGGATGCGATCGCTGGAGGCGGCCAGGCCCATCCAGGCACCACCATCATTAGGCGCCAGCTGCGTCGCCTTGTAGAACAGGGCGCCGGCATTGCCGTAGTTTTCCGCACGGAACTGGTTCTTGGCTTCGGCGACTGCCTGGTCAGAGGCATAATATTCGACGTCGCTGACCGTCTTCAGCCCGTCGAAGGCATCGCCAAACGCTGTCACATCACCTTTCGAGGGCTCGTTGGTGCGGACGACGCCGCTATCAGCCGTCTGACAGCCGGAAAGCACGATAAGCAGCAAACCGGCTACGGCCGCGAGGCGCATTGGCCCTGTCATTTCGTCCCCCAAAAGAGTTCTCTCCGACTCTCTATTCCGACCAAAGCACAGACGTGCCTAGAAGAAAACACCCATCATGCGAATGATCACTGGCAACATGATGATCATCATCACAACCGGGAAGATGCACAGTCCCAACGGAATCATCATTTTGACCGGCAGCGAATTGGCACGCTCTTCGGCACTCAGAATTCTCTGGCTGCGCATCTCGTCACTATAGACGCGCAAAGCGTCGGTCAGGCTGGTGCCGAGTTCTTCCGATTGCCGAAACAGCACAGCCAGCGCCCGCGCCTCGTCAAGACCGATTCGGTCAGCGAGTTCGCGCAACGCCTCCCGTAGCGGCTTGCCGGCACGCAACTGCAAATTCATGATCGTAAGCTGGATGCCGAGCCATTTATGGGTACCAGCCAGTTCGGCGCTGACGCGCTCGACTGCAGCTTCCAGGCTCATGCCTGCGTCGGCACAGGTTATCATCATATCCATGAAATCGGGAAAACCGCGGCGGTAGACCTGCTTTTGTCCTTTCTCGAAGCGATCGAGCATGACGCTTGGAATCACGAGGCAGGCGAGCCCGAATAGGGCGGAGCCGACAAAGGCTATCAAACTGGGGAGTTGCGGTGGGAGCACCCACGACAAGAGCGCATAGGCGGCCAGAAAACCGACACAGACCGCAGCCAGCCGCGACAAGGTATAAATGAGCGGAGCGCTCGGTTGATAAAAACCGGCGCGGAAGAGTTTCGCCTCCAAGGCGCTGGGCTCGTCCCGCTCCTTTTCTATCGATCGAAAATACGCATCGACCGGCCGCTGCGCTGCGATTTTGGCAAGCTGTTCCTGTCCAACGAGCGAACGGCGATCCGTAATACCCTCGGCCATCAGGCTTTGTGAGACCAGCTTCCGCGTCTGCAGCGCCGGCACGAAGATGAGCGCGCCGAACAGAAAAAGCGCCGCTGCCGCCAGAAAGACAGCGACGGAGACCAGAGTGCTGAGATCCTGAATAGCCGAAAACAATATTATGGCTCGCTTCTGTTAGAAATCGAAATTGACCATGCGATACATGATGAAGTCCCCCAAAAGCGCCCATAGCCCGGACATCAAGAACACTGGCGTAATCAATGGGCTGTTCCATACCCCGCCGTAATAACTCGGGGACAACACGAGCAGGAGCCCGAACATCACCAGTGGAAAAAGGGAGATGATCCAGGCCGATACCCGGCCCTCGGCCGAAAGCGCCCTGATCTTCAACCTGAGTTTCTGCCTTTCGCGCAGCACTGACGAAAGATTTGACAGGATCCCGGTCAGATTGCCGCCGGTCTTTGCCTGGATCGACAGCGATACCGAAACCAGATGAAGGCCCTCGAAGCCGACACGCTGCGAAAGTTTTCGCACCGCCTGTTCCATGCTCAGTCCAAAGGTGATCTCGTCGGACACGATGCCGAATTCGGTACCGAGTGGGTCGGGCATTTCGCGGGCGACGAGACCAACCGCTACCGAAGCCGGATGTCCGGCGCGCAGTGAACGAACGATCATGTCGAGCGCATCTGGGAGTTGCTTGGCGAATTTCTGGATTCGCTTGTTGCGAGCGCGCCGGAGAACGAGAAGCGGCAGCACAAATCCGACCAACACAAAAACGATGGACGACACCAAAGTCGAGAAACCCATAAGGAACGACAGCAGCGACGCCAATGCCAACCCCGTCAGGAGGAACTTCGCGGCGAACGTCAGCGGGTTTCCGGTGATACCGGACTGGGTATAGAGCCTGTTCAGCCCTATCATGCCAAAAAGAAAGTCGCCCGAACCCGTCAGCCCGCGCTCGCGCAGCAGCCCTTGCAAGGTCTGTTCGGCCGGAACGTCGTCAGCAAGCCGCCTCAGCCGATGGTTGATCGCGCCAATCCGTGCCCGGCTCTTGGCAAAGGAAAGATACATGGCCTCGCCGGCGAGAATAACCGATGCCGCCGCGAGCACGTAAATAAAGTAGAGCAACGTCTGGCCGGTCGGCATCAGAGCGGCACCTGCGGATTGAAGGCATCCTTGGCGAATTGGTGGCCCAGCGTTGCTGCCTCCGGCGCAAAGCGGGGGCGGATGCCGGTGGCGCGAAAATCGCCGATAATCTTGCCTTCGGGCGTCACCTCCCGGCGAACAAAATGGTAAATTTCCTGAAGCTGGACGACATTGCCTTCCATGCCGGTCAGTTCGGAGATGGAAACGACACGCCTGCCACCGTCCGCAAGACGCTGCGTCTGCACGATAATGTCGATGGCCGACGCAATCTGCGCCCGAATGGACTCATGGGTCATCGGCATGCCGGCCATGCCGACCATCTGTTCCAGCCGCGATATTGCATCGCGCGGCGTGTTGGCGTGAATGGTGGTCATAGAACCTTCATGGCCGGTGTTCATCGCCTGCAGCATGTCGAAGGCTTCCTCGCCGCGCACCTCGCCGACGATGATGCGGTCCGGCCGCATGCGCAGCGCATTCTTGAGCAGCTCGCGCTGACGTACCTCGCCCTTGCCCTCGACATTGGGCGGCCGCGTCTCCAGCCGGCCGACATGCGGTTGCTGCAGTTGCAGTTCCGCCGCGTCCTCGATGGTGATCAGGCGCTCCCGGGACGGGATGTAGCTTGAAAGCGCGTTGAGCAAGGTCGTCTTGCCGCTGCCGGTGCCGCCCGAAACCAAGATCGACTTGCGCGCCTGCACGGCAATGCGCAGCAGGTCAATCATCGGCTGCCGGATCGAATTAAACACCATCAGTCGTTCGAGCGAGTAGGGATTCTTCGAGAATTTGCGGATCGACACCAGCGGCCCATCGACCGAGATCGGCCGCACCGCGATATTGACGCGCGAGCCGTCTTCCAGGCGCGCATCGACCATCGGCGCCGATTCATCGACGCGCCTGCCGATGGCAGAAACGATCTTGTTGATGACGCGCAGCAGATGCGCCTCGTCGCGGAAGCGGATCGCCGTCTCCTCGATCATGCCGCGCCGCTCGATGAAGACCCGCTTGTGGGTATTGATCAATATGTCGGTGATCGAGTCGTCCTTGAGCAATGGTTCGATCGGCCCAAGGCCGAGCATCTCGTCGGCGGTCTCACTGGTCAGCCGGTCAAGCTCACGCGCATTCAGCGGCACCGAACGAGCGCGCACGAACTGGCGCACGATCGGCCGGATCTCATTCAGGATCTCATCCTTCGACGCCGTTTCAAGCGCTGCAAGATTGAACCGGTCGATTAGATGACGGTGGAGCTCGACCTTGAGCGTCAGGAAATCGTCGCCACTCGATTCGATATCGGCTGCAGGGGAAAGCGCCGGCGCAACAGGCAATACCGCAATCGGCTCAAGCTTTGGCTCGATCCGCGGTTCGCTTGGCCCTTTTGTGAATCGACCCAGCATGACGCTTTTTCCCCGTTTAATCCCCACCGCGAAACTAAGCGTTAACCACGCGTGGCACAAGCGCCAGCCGCCCACCATCCAATTTAATACTTCAGACATAGTTAAGATCAAGGATCAGAAAACGCGACGTTTATTTGGTCAGCGGCGCTGTCTTTAGGGAGAACGAGGGCTCGTTTTCAATGCCAAGTGCCTTTCTAACCACAAAGGTGTCATGGAGCCGCCCTAAGGCCTTAGATATAAACGAATATACACCATCGCTAATACCGCCCCACTTTCGCCATAGCCACGGCCGAATTGTGAACGAATGGTTAAGAGGGGTTGAAAAACGAGCTGAATCAATGTTTTGGTTCGCCCGAGATCGGCAATATTCTTGCTCCACAATGTATAGGAAAGTTAAGAAACCCTTAATCCTGTTTGACTCTGATTTTCGCCGGGACTTAGATCGAGATGACGGGGGATGCTTGGGTATGGATTTCATCCTTGGCTCGTCTCGTCGGGTTTGAACCTCCAGAAAGGGAGAAATTGGCATGAAGAAGCTCATGACGATGACCCGGCAGTTCCGCGACGACGAAAACGGCGCTGCCATGGTCGAATATTCCATCCTGATCGGCATCATCGCGGTCGCCGCAATCG
This sequence comes from Mesorhizobium sp. WSM4817, assembly GCF_055811135.1. Taxonomy (NCBI): domain Bacteria; kingdom Pseudomonadati; phylum Pseudomonadota; class Alphaproteobacteria; order Hyphomicrobiales; family Phyllobacteriaceae; genus Mesorhizobium; species Mesorhizobium sp. WSM4817. The sequence continues at coordinate 88,729 of NZ_JBVVQQ010000006.1, forward strand.
GATTCATCATCGGTATCGGCGGCTGGGTCACGGGCCGCTTCACGGGCCTCTGCACCGCAATGCAGGCCTCCGGCGTCGGAACCTGCGCTACCGGTGCCGGTACTTGATCGTTTAATCAGCATCAGGCCCGGATTTATTCGATCCGGGCCTGAATCCAATCGCGGCGGGCGAATTCCCGCCTTTGGGGTTTGGGGTCTGGGGTTATGCGCGCCAATACACTCATCATGATTGTTCTCGCCAGTGTGTTCGGCGTCCTGGCGGTGGTGCTTGCTAATATCTGGCTGGCCAATCAGCGCAGCGCCATGGCGCAGACTACTGGCGTCCAAGGCGATACGGTCGTGGTGGCCGCAGTGGCGCTGAAATTCGGCGACACCCTATCGGCCGACAAACTGCGCGAGATCGCATGGCCAGCCGGCGCGGTTCCGGCCGGCGCTTTCAAGACGGCGAAAGAGGCGCTGGCTGGCGAAGGCACGAGGCAGGCGCTGCAGGCGATCGGCGCTAATGAGCCCGTTCTCGCCACCAAGATTACCGGCCCCGGCCAGCGCGCCACGCTTTCCGCAGTGCTCGGCGAAGGCATGAAGGCCGTTTCCATTCGCGTCAACGACGTGCTAGGCGTCGCCGGGTTCGTCTTCCCCGGCGACCGCGTCGACGTGCTTTTGACGCGAACGGCGCGTGGTGATGGCGGGGCCGATAGAAGTTTTGTCGACGTGCTGTTGCAGAGCATGAAGGTGCTTGCAGTCGACCAGGTTGCCGACGAAAGCACTGAAAGCCCGACGGTGGTGAAGTCGGTGACGCTCGAGGCCAACACCAGGGACGCGCAGAAGCTTACGCTGGCCGCCGGCGCCGGCCAGTTGTCGCTAGCGCTTCGCCAGGCAGCCGCCAGCGAGGGCGAAACGACAGAACGCGTCACGCTTTCCGACCTGACCGGCGACACGCCGGCCGACGTCGCCGCCAGGCAGGCCGAACTCGCCAAACAGGCTGCAGCCGACGCCGAGGCCGCGGCCGAACGCAAGCGCGCGGACGACAAGATCAATGGGCTGACCCAGGCCGTGGAACGGGTGGGAAGCAGGCTCGACCTGTTGAGCAAGGCAAAACCCGCTCCGGCAGTGGCCTCAGCGCCCCAGGTGCAAGAGGTGGTTAAGGAAGTCATCAAATATGTGCAGCCGGAACCGCCGGCGCGTGCGACAATCGGCGTCTTCAGGGGTGTAAAACTCGAATCTTACGACGTGCCGCGACAAAAATAACGCTAGGGTATTGCCGAACGAATCGGCAAGGGGGATAGTCTAGATGCGAATGTTCCGGGGACCACTGGCGGCTGCCGCGCTGGCCTGTTCGGTGATGCTATTGCCGATCGATCTTGCTGCTCATGCAGCCGACCGCAAGATCGATGTATCGAACCCCAGCGTCCACCGCGTTTTCCTGCCCATGTCGCAGTCGGTGACGATCCAGGTGAACGCCACGCTGGGCGACATCGTCGTGGGCGACGAGAAGATCGCCGACGCCCAGCCGATGACCGACCGCACGCTCTATGTCATCGGCAAGAGCGCCGGCACCACCACCGTCAACCTCTTTTCAGAAGACAAGCGCTCGCTTGGCGTGATCCAGATCGAAGTCGGCGTCGACGTGAGCGACATGGCGCAAGCGATCCGGCAGGTCGCGCCCAATTCGCGCATCGATATCGGTTCGATCAACGGCAAGGTCAGGCTTGGCGGCCATGTCAAGGACGGCGCCACGCTGGCGGCGATCATGGAGGTCGCCCAGCAATATGGCCCCGACGCGATCATAAACGCAGTGACCGTCGACGACAGCCAGCAAGTAAACCTCGAAGTGCGGGTGCTGGAGGCCAAGCGCAATGCCGGCCGTGATCTTGGCGTCTCGATCAGGAGCACCAATGGCAGCGGCACGACCCGCACCGGGACGGGGATTGCCGCCGTCGATGAAGACAATGTGGTGCTGGGGCCGGGCGGTCTGCTTACCGGCCTTCTTTCGAACACCAACCCGTTCGCGGCGCTGATCACCCGCGTCATCGACAGCAACATCAAGGTCGACCTGATCATCGAGGCGCTCGAGGCCAAGGGCGTGGTGCGCACCCTTGCCGAACCCAACCTCACCACGCTTTCCGGTGAGGTTGCCAGCTTCAATGCCGGCGGCGAAGTACCTATCCGCGTCGACGACGGTGATGGCGAGATCAGCATCGAATACAAGCAGTTCGGCGTCAATCTGCTGTTCACGCCGGTCGTGCTCGCCAACGACAAGATCAACATCAGGTTGGCTCCGGAAGTCAGCGACCTCACCGGCTTCACCACCGCCGGTGACCCCATCTTCACCAACCGCAAGCTGTCTACCGTCGTCGAGTTGCGCGACGGCCAGAGCTTCGCGGTCGGCGGTCTTTTGTCCAGCAAGAACACCAAGATCCAGAGGCAGGTGCCGTGGCTCGGCCAGGTCCCGATCGTCGGGACGCTGTTCCGGAATTCAAGCAACCAGAAGGAAGAGACCGAACTGGTCGTGATCGTGACGCCGCGTATTGTGCGGCCGGTAAAGCCCGGGGAACAACTGGCGACGCCGTTCGACAAGACACGGCCGGCCAACGACCCGGAACTCTTCATACTCGGTCAGCTCGAAGTGACCAAGGACATGGTTCGCAAATATGAACTGGGCGAAGGCGTCGTCGGCCCCTATGGCCACATGCTCGACCTGAAATCCAAGGACAAGATGATCTATGTCAAGAAATAGCGCCTTGATCCTGCTTTTGTGCGCCGGCGGGCTGACGGGGTGCGCCGCCGACTACCTGAACAATTACGAAACAGTGACACTGGCTGCCGGCGACACGCAGAAATACAATTCGCTGCTGCAGACGGTCGATCCGCTCAATCCGGCGTCGAGAAACACGGCGATCGAAGGCGACGGCGCGCGCGCTGCCGCTGTTGCCCAGAGTTACAAATTTCCACCACCGCCACCGCCGCCGCCGGCCATAACGGTCAATGTCGGCAACACCGGGGTTGAATAGAAGGGTGCGGGTTCAACGTCAGGCAAAGCGACTGGCGTCAGGGGAGCTAACGGTAAGGCCATGCTGCGGATTGTTCGCGCGTTCTGGCACGATCAGAGGGGAATAGCGCTGATACTGGTCAGCATCACGCTGCCGGCAGTCATCGGCTTTTCCCTGCTGGCGATCGATATGAGCCGGGTCAACAACCTCCACAACGATCTTCAGAAGGGGGCGGATGCGTTTGCGCTCGCGGCGGCAGCGGAACTGGACGGAAGCAGCGGTTCCTGGGCGCGGGCTGAACGCGCCATGGCGACGCTCGTAGACAATGAAAGCAACTTCTCCACGGCAGGCCGGTTCACTCTGACCTCCGGTCAGCCGGGAGGCACGCAGCGCTGCAACAATGCTGGCAACATTTCCTGGTGCTTCCTCAAAGCGATCCCTGCCAACGACGGAACCAAGATTACAGCCGCTAATCAGGCCAACTATCTTGCAGATGCCAACCAGGCTGTCGGTGAGGCGGAAACACGGTTCATCCAGGTGACAGTCGCTCCCCAAGGGTTTGCCGCGATCTTTCCCGCCTCATTTGTGACATCCGGCGCCAGCAACAGCTTCAATGTCGGGGCAGTCGCGGTAGCGGGCTTCACCTCCGGCGTCTGCGATTTCACACCGGTCTTCATGTGCAACCCCTATGAGATGGTGAACGGGACAAACAATGCCGGCGGCTACACGCTTGAGCAGGCCGTTTCCAATCCGGCCGTCCGTCGCAGGCTGATCGAACTGCGGAAGGTCGGAAATGGGGCTGCGGCCGGTCCGGGCAACTTCGGCTTCCTCGAGCCTCCGCCAAATGTGGGAAATGGTGCCCAAGCGCTGGCTCAGACGATTGCAACGTCGACGCCGATCGGCTGCTACAATTCCGCGAACGTAACGACGAAGACCGGTCAGAATGCCGGCCCGGTTCAAGATGCGTTCAACGTTCGTTTCGGGATTGGAGCTAACGGCAATCACTTCAACAGCCCAGCTTACGGTCCCGCCGCCAATGTCCGAAAAGGGGCAATACGGACCACAGGCAGCGCCAATCAATGCGCTGCCATGAACCAGCTTTCGTTCACCGAAGCTGGAACAATGGGCCTTCCGCGCGATGCGACAACGCCGTATATGGGCGGCAGGATGGGCGACGGAGATTGGAACTTCTCCGGCTATTGGAGCACCAACTTCGGTTCAGCTAGCTATCCATCGTCATGGGATACGACCAAGCCGACGCGCTATGAGGTCTACCGCTACGAAATATCGGCGGGCTTGGTGGGCACCGCGTCGACCGGTGGAGAGACCGGAACGCCGTCGGCAGCTTGCCAACCGCCCGTCACGACAGTTGATCGTCGGTTGATCTATGGCGCGATCCTGAACTGCAATGCTCTCGAAGCTGCGGGCAACGGCCTGTCCGGCCACAGCACCAATCTTCCGGTCGAAGCCTTCGGCAGCTTCTTCCTCACTGAACCGGTTGCGTCGCCATCGGAGGACGCTTCGGTGATGGTCGAAGTGGTCGACGTAACCGGCGGTGCCGGCCAGGGTACGCTCGACAATTTCCTTCGCGACGAAGCCCAGCTTTATCGGTGATGGTGATGATCGGAGCGCTGTACCATCATCTCCACAGATTTCGACGCGAGCAGCGCGGCACGGCTCTCGTCGAAATGGCGCTGATCGCGCCACTGATGCTGGTCTTGTCGGCAGGCGTGTTCGAGTTCGGCAATCTGATCCACAAAAAGCTACTGATGGAGGCCGGCCTGTCGGATGCGGCGCGCTTTGCCGCGCGCTGCAACAGCCAGTTATACACTAAGGCCGGGCTCGCGGCGATCAATTGCGCCGATATCGCTGCCAACATCGCCGTCTTCGGCAATCCGGCAGGCACGGGGAGTGCGCGGGTCAGCGGCTGGCAGAAAGCGGGGGGGACATCCAATAACGCGACGGTGACTATTGCCGCCCCCGCATCCTGCCACGATGCTGTGCAAGCTGGCGTCACCCAGTATCGCTCCACCGCGGCACAAGTCTGCATCGTCCGAGCGGTCGGCAACTACCCATATAGCGGCGTCGGCATGCTGTCGCTGCTCAGCATCGGTACGATTACCCTGAACAGCTTTCACGAGGAGCGGTTGATCCGGTTCTGATCATGATCAGGCGTTTCGCAAAATCGGAGGACGGCGCGACGATGGTGGACATGGCCATCGTATCGACACTGCTGTTTACCCTTGTCCTCGGCTTCGTCGATTTCGGTTACGCCCTCTATCAGTGGAACGCCGCCACCAAAGCCGTGCAACTCGGCGCACGACTGGCCTCGATTTCCGATCCGGTTGCCACCGCGCTAGCTACAGCCGCACCGACGACCACGCCGGGCGCTCCGGTCATCGCCGCGGCCTACGGACCATTCACTTGCACTTATACTGCTGGCACTGGGGCCTGCAGTAATGGCGGGACATTCAATGCCGCCAATTTCAGCCGCATCTTTCGGGGCGACACTGCAAACACCAATGACGACGCCTGTCCGATAATCACCCCTGCCCAGCAACCCAGCACGCGGCATGGAATGTGTCATTTCTTTCCTGGCTTGCGGCGCGACAATGTTGTCATCGCGTACTCCGCCACCGGCTTGGGCTACCAGACTCGGTTGGGCGGACCGGTGCCGACAATCACCGTCAGCCTTCAGAACCGGACCTTCCAGTTCTTCTTCCTGGGCGGCCTGCTAGGATTCGGAAACCTCACCATGCCCTCGATGCTCAGCACGGTCACGGGCGAAGACCTGAAGAGTATATCCCCATGAATGCCATCAACACCAAGGTTCTGCCGACCAAACGAAAGCAGGTGGCCCTATTCTCATCGGATCCGCAGTTCAAGCGCGAGGTGGCGACGCGGCTCGACGCGCTGGCCATCTACGATGTCAGGATTTCCGACACGGCCGACTTTCTCAACGGTCCGCCCGCTGAGACGCGCCCGGGCATCGTCATCCTCGACCTGGCCAACGGCGAGCTGCTCGGCGAGCCCGGCATTGTCGCGGCGCGCGCCTTGTGGGCGACCGTGCCGCTGATCGCGGTCTCCGACGAATTGACCTCTGAAAAGACGCGTATCCTGGTTCGCATGAACGCCTCGGACTGGCTGCACAAGCCGCTCGGCGCCAAGGAACTGCTCAACGCGGTCACCTTCCACGACACCGGCAACCAGGGCACCAAGAGCCGAATCATCACTTTCATCAGCGCCAGCGGCGGCGCCGGCGCCACGACGCTCGCTCTGTCGGCGGCGGAATTCCTGGCGTCGAAATCCACCGAACGCGCGGCTTCGACGTGCCTCGTCGACCTCGATTTCCAGAGCGCCAATTGCGGCGCCTATCTCAACCTGTTCAACCAGTTCGACCTGGCCGGCATCATCGGCCAGCCGGAAAGGCTCGATGTCGAACTGATGGACGTCATCAAGCTCTCTCGTCCGTCCAGCCTGACCCTCTATTCATTCGAGAGGCCGCAGCTGCCGTTTGAGCCGCAGGGCGCCGATTTCGTGTTCCGGTTGCTCGACCTCGTCGCCTACCGCTTCGACGACATCATCATCGACCTGCCGAATATCGAAACCCCCTGGCAGAATTCCGTGCTTTCGACGAGCGACGAGATCTTCATCGTCTTCGAGCTCAACGTCGCCTCGCTGCGGCAAGGCAAGCGGCTCTACACGAAGATCCGCGAGCTGCGCGGCAATTCGGTGAGCATCACCCTGGTCGCCAACAAGCATAAGCGCAAATGGTTCGGCAACCACTTTTCGCGCAGCGAACTCGAGAAGATCTTCAAGGCGCCGCACATCAAGTCGGTCGGCCTGGACAATGCGCTGCTGACCGACGCGCTGAACCGGGCCATCCTGCCTTCCGAAGTGGATGGGCGGGCACGTTTCAACAAGGACCTGAAGCGGATGTTCAAAGAGCGGCTCGATGACGCTGCACGGTAGATTTCGCACCGTCCCGAGACTCGCCGGCGCCTGCATCATCGGCCTTGCCTTGGGGATGCCGGCCTGGGAATTCGCCCATGCCCGATCCGCGCTGTCGGACCGGCCGCCGCTGCCGGCAATGGGCCCCAGCCTGCGCAAGGCGGTTGCTCTCCAAACCGTGGAACGGGCCGGCACGATCATCATCCGCAAGGACGAGAAGGCGCTCTATCTGGTGACCCGGCAGGGCCAGGCGCTGCGCTACCAGATCAGCGTCGGACGCGACGGCTTTGGCTGGACCGGCATCGTCAAGGTCGGGGCGAAAACGGAATGGCCGGAATGGCGCCCGCCCAGGGAAATGCGCGCCCGCCAGCCGGAGCTGCCGGAAATGGTGCCCGCCGGTCCCTATAATCCACTCGGCGCCAGGGCACTCTATCTGCTGCGGGATGGGCGCGACACGCTCTACCGCATCCACGGCACCAACGATCCCAAGGGCATCGGCTTCGACGGAACATCGGGATGTTTCCGTCTTACCAACACTGATGTGATCGATCTTTTCAAGCGCGTCTCGGTCGGCGCAAAGGTGGTGGTCCAATGACGATGATCAGCGACCTGGATATGCCGGCAATCGACATTGGGCCGGCAACCCACACTGAAGAGCAAGCTCCAGCGTGGAAACCGAGCAATGCAAGGATGATCGGCGTTGTCGCCGTCGGCGCCTTACTGATCACGGCGGTGAACATAACCGCCGCGGTCTATTTCTACCGCGGCATCAACGATCTGCGCCTTGTCGAACGGCGGCTGGAACAGCTCGGATCGTTCGAGCAACGGATCGCAGCCCGGCTCGATGCGGTCAACAACGGCTTTCAAAGCCGGTTCGAAAAACTGGACAGTCAACTGCAGGGCAGCTTCAACGAAGTCAAAGGCAGCATTGCCCGGCTTGAACAGGAGCTGCCCCTGGACAGTGACGACGACATGTCGAGCATTGCGGAGCCTTCCGTGGTCACGACCAGCACCATGGCGGAAGCAGCCACCGATCTCGATGAAGCGACCGAACCCAGTATCGTCGATGTGCCGCGCCCGCTCAAAAGGAAGATCGCCGCGGCGCCCCCTCCCCCGAACGCCTCCTACCAGCGCATAGTGCAGCCTGACGGCAAGGTCCATTACAAGAAAATCAACTAGTTCCTCTCTACAGAGGATTTGGTTCTTAGCCTGAAAGGGACTGTCGACGGTCCCTGTCGGCCGGCCTTCAGCCGCCAATCTCCAACCCAACGTCTGCGATCAGCCCAAACACCTCAACTTCGTCATCCCAGGGTCTGCGCCGCGTCGCTTCGCTCCTTGCTCCGCCCTGGGATGACGAAGTTGGCACGGCTGTGCCCCGGGGTCCTAGAGATCCCGCTGCAGAGCAATAAGCCGTACGGCGAGCGCTTCGGAACGCTGTCGCGCTTCGCTGAGAAACGTAAAATGACAGTAGGCGCAGGCTGCAGTGCCGAGACCCAGCACCAGGCTGTTCTGCCATGTGAAATCGAGCACCAGCGAGAATGGATGGCCGCTGGGCGCGGTGAACGCCGCTATCGTGCTCGCTGTTTCAGAATGGCTGCTGGAAGCGATCATCAGCCCGGCGAAGAGCAGAGCAGCGTGGTTGACAAGGAAGAACGCGGCCGACTTTCTCGTCCGGCAAGCCATCCAGCAGAGGATCGATGCGGCGATCAGGATAGCGGCATCAAGGACCATTGAACCGCTGAGATAGAGGTCGACCTGCTGCCAGAACATCGTGGCCAAAGGGCGCAACTCAAGCCAGATCCGCCACAGGGCAGGGCTGGCCGGATAGGTTCCGAGCAGGAACGTCGCTGCTCGTTCCCCTGCCAGAATGAGAAGAATGAGAGCCGGGAAGGCAAAAAGCAGTAGCGGCTTGCGCGTCATGTTCCCTCGCCAATCGACAAGCAGAATAGACTGCAAAGATTGCGCGAGGCTTAAGGAAAGCGCCGCGAACAGCATTGATCACAGGCGCAGGCGCTTGCCGCAACCGCAGCGAGCGCCCGTTTTATGTGCCATTTTTGCTACATTCCCGAAACTTATGGCCCGAATTCGGTTCTTAGCCGGCCCTAGATCAACAAACACTCACGTATTCGAAGAATCTGTCGGATAATTTGTCAAAGCTTCGGTGAGAAGGCTTGGCCATAAAAAGTACCGGGCAGAAGCGTGGGTGGGGTAGAAACGAATACGATAATCAAAGTGGCCATTGGCAAGCGCCTTGGCCTCCTGATCACATTTGCGATTTCGACGATCGAACGGGATGGCGAGGCTTATCCGATCATCCCGGGCGTGATCTGCTCTGTCGACATCAAGACCAGACGCAAGACGATCCTGAGTTCCCTTTTGAAGCCGATCAACAAGGCGCGTCAGGAGGCCATGAGTGAGCGCTAGCGCCACCTCTCCCTCCACCAATACCGATCAGCGACTCCTGCCGCTCGCCAAGGAGGATTTTGGCCTGGAATTTCGAGTTGTGGCGCGTGGCGGAACACGCCGCGGGATCCGTCTGGAGCGGGCTTTTTGGATATCGCTGAAGCAGATGGCTGAGAGCCGGAAGTGCACGATCGGCATGCTCATAGATGAGATAGCCGGAGTTCAGGCACAGAGTGGCAATCTGACATCGGCGATCCGGGTAGCCTGCATACGCGGACAGGCGAAGGAAAACGTGACGTTGAGTAAGCTCGCGTCAATAACGACAATCAACGCCATACTGGTTGCCTGCCCCTCGCCTGCATTTGCCTTGACGTCATCGAAGAAGATCCTGACTTTCAATGTTCCGTTCCAGCAATTGGTGAAGCGCCAACTGCCTTCCGGACCAAAGGACGATGCGCGGCACGACCTCAAGCTGGCGTTGGACCTCAATGTCGCCGACATTTTTGCGCGCCTCGACATCAACGGTGAAACGCCGGTCACCAGCGGATTTGTCCTCGGCACGGGCGAACGTCGGTACCGTGGTCAATTGAACGTCGTGCGGGCGCCGGTGATCGAGCCGGAGCTGCTGATGGCGTTCGTCTTCGGCTGACCGGTTCCGGCGGTACTGAACGGTCAATCCTGGCCGAAGACGCTTCGCACTGCATTGCCTCAACCCGAGAAGCGGAGCGCATCGACGAGCAGGGCGAAAGCCGGCGACGCTTGGCGACGGCTTGGATAGTAGAGGTGATATCCCGGCCAGGGCGGTGACCACTCATCCAGTACCCGCATCAGGCGGCCGCTTTCCAGATGACGCTCCGCGACATCCTCCGGCACATAGGCGAGGCCGAAACCAGCCAGCGCCGCCTCGAGAATCTCGAGGGTGCCATTGAGGACAATCTGGCCGTCCACCCGCACCTTCAGCTCGCGACCATCGCGCTCGAAATCCCAGGCCCAAAGCCCGCCATTGATGGAAAAGCGCTGGTTGATGCAAACGTGGTCGGTCAGCTCCTGCGGCGTCGTTGGCGGCGGCCGCCTGGCGAAATACGACTTCGTCCCGACGACGGCGAAGCGGATGTCCGGTCCGACGCGCACCGCGATCATGTCTTTTGCAACACGCTCTCCCATTCGCACGCCCGCGTCGAACCGTTCGGCAGCAATATCCGTCAGTGCGTTGTCGAGGAAGACCTCGACGGTGACGTCGGGATAGTCCGGCAGGAGCTTCGCCAGCTTCGGCCAGATGACGGCGTTGAACGCGTGATCGCTTGCCGTGAGGCGAATGGTGCCGGCGGGCTTCTCCCGCAATTCGCTCAACGCCTCGACCTCGGCCTCGATCTCCTCAAAGCGCGGGCCGATATTGCGCAGCAGCCGCTCGCCGGCCTCTGTAGGTGAAACGCTGCGGGTCGTTCTCGTCAGCAGCCGAATGCCCAGCCGCTCTTCCAGATCGCGGACCGTGTGGCTGAGCGTGGACTGCGAAATTCCGAGCTGCGCAGCGGCGCGCGTGAAGCTGCCCTCCCGCGCAACCGCCAGAAAGGCCAGAAGCATATCGGTTCGTCCGCGCTGCATTTATGGCTCCGCCCCATAAGTTTGTGCGGATTATACGGACTAATCGAGCGAACTGCACACACTCAATCGATCGCGATTGCCGAGAGCACCGCAAATTTCCCGGACGGTGGCGCGAACCCGTCTGAGCAATGACGATGAAGGAAGAACCGGCGGCAGTTCATTCGCGTCGCTGCTATTCATGGCCCCGACCGATAGGTCCTATCGGGGAGCGGGCGCTAATCAAGGCGCCTCAAGCGCCCTAAGCTTTTAGCGTCGCACACGCACCCAGCGTGTCTTCGGGCCGGGGCCATCCATATCTTGGGCCGCGAATTTGGCGGATCATCACGAAAGCGACAATCGACATGTCTGATAGCCAAAGAACTTCGACAGCCAGTTCGGACATAACGCGCCGGGAGCTCATGCAAGCGGCTGCTGTGACTGGCGGTGCTCTTTTAGGAGAACAATTCGTGCCCGGAGCTATATCTCCGGCGCTGGCACAGGCTGCCGGCGCCGCGACGGCGCCGCTCGATGTGTCGCTGCGCATCAACGGGACGGAGCACCGGCTTTCGCTCGACCCGCGCACGACGCTGCTGGATGCGCTGCGCGAGCACCTGCATCTGACGGGCTCGAAGAAGGGCTGCGGCCTCGGCCAATGCGGCGCCTGCACGGTGTTGATGGATGGCATGCGCGTGAAGGCGTGCCTCTCGCTCGCGGCGCTCGCTCAGGGCCGCGAAATCAAAACCATCGAAGGATTGGCGCAGGGCGATGAGCTCCACCCGTTGCAGGCGTCCTTCATCGAGCGCGATGCCTTCCAGTGCGGCTATTGCACGTCGGGGCAGATCATGGCCGGCGTCGCCTGCATCAGCGAAGGCCATGCCGGGTCGCCGCAGGAGATCCGCGAATGGATGAGCGGCAATCTGTGCCGTTGCGGCGCCTACGACCATATCGTCGCGGCCATCCAGGACGCGGCTGCCGTGTCCAACTCGACGCAGGAGGGCTGAGCCATGCATCCCTTTGTGCTCGAACGTCCGCGGGATCTCTCTGCCGCACTCAGCTTCGGCCCTCAAGCCGGCCGCAATGATGCGCCGGTCGAATACATCGCCGGCGGCACCGACATGGTGCAGCTTCTGCAGGAGAATGTCCGCCGACCGGATCGGCTTGTGAGCCTCGCGGGAGTTCTCGACGACGGCATCGAGATCGGTCCGCAAGGCCTGAGGCTTGGCGCCGCCGCCACGATGGCGGAGGTGGCCGCCCATCAAGCTGTGGTCGAGCAGTTCCCTCTGATATCCCAGGCGCTGCTGAATTCGGCGAGCCCGCAGGTCCGCAACCAGGCGACCATGGGCGGCAATCTGCTTCAGCGCACACGCTGTCCCTACTTTCGCGATGTCGGCTACGAGGCATGCAACAAGCGCGTGCCTGGCTCCGGCTGCGCCGCATTGGACGGCGAGAACCGCTGGCACGCAGTGCTCGGCACGAGCGACAACTGTATCGCCGTTCACCCGTCGGACCTCGCGGTTGCCCTGGTGGCGCTCGATGCGTCGGTCGAGCTCCGAGGAGCTGGCGGTGACCGTTCCGTGCCGCTCTCCGATCTCCATCGCCTTCCCCGCGATACGCCGCACCTCGAAACCGTCCTGAAACCGGGCGAAGTGATCACCGCGATCACGGTCCCGGCCAGGGCGGCAGGACTGCGGTCTCACTATCTCAAAGTACGCGATCGCGCCTCCTTCGAGTTCGCCGTGGTCTCGGCCGCAGTCGCAATCGAGACGGACGGCGCTCGCATCCGGCAGGCCCGCGTAGCGCTCGGCGGCGTTGGAACGAAACCCTGGCGCCTGTCGAACGTCGAGACCGCTCTCGCCGGCGCCGACTTCGAGCCAGCGGTGCTCCGCCAGGCGGCGGCGCTCGCAGCAGACGGCACACGGGGTCGCGGCCACAACGGTTTCAAGATCGAACTCATGCAGCGCGCCATCGTGCGTGCGGTCGAAATCGCGGGAGCACGCGCATGACTGCTGCCTTGATCGGAAAATCCGTCAGCCGCGTCGATGGCCGCCTGAAAGTTACCGGCGCCGCGACCTATGCCGCCGAGTTTGAGGTACCCAACCTCGCCCATGCCGCCGTCGTCAGGAGCATTGTCGCGAACGGCCGCATTGCATCCATCGACACGGCGGAGGCCGAACGGGCGCCCGGCGTAATCGCGGTTGTGACGCACACCAACGCGCCCAGGCTCGCCTACCAGCCGCATAAGGGCCTCCCGGACGCAGCCGTTGGCGAGCGCCTGCATGTGCTGCAGGACGACCGAGTGACTCACCAGGGCCAGCCGATCGCGCTGGTGGTCGCCGAGACGCTTGAACAGGCGGTTTACGCGGCGGAGGTCGTGCGGGTTACCTACCGGCACGAAGCGGCGGCCACTGACATGGAAAGCGTCGATCCAGTTCTGCCTACCGGGAAACCGGCGGAGTGGGAGATACGGCGAGGCGAACCCGACAGCGCCTTCGAACAAGCGGAATTCCGGGTCGACCAGACCTATGTGATCCCGCGCGAGAACCACAATCCGATAGAGATGTTCGCCACCATTGCCTCATGGCAGGGCGACAGCCTGACCCTGTGGGACAAGACACAATGGGTGCACAACGTCGCCGAGGAGATCGCCGCCGTGTTCGGCATCGCTGCCGAGAACGTCCGTGTCATCTCGCCCTTCGTCGGCGGCGCGTTTGGTTCGGCGCTGCGCTGCTGGCCGCATGTCACGCTCGCCGCGCTGGGCGCCCGTGTAGCCGGACGGCCAGTCAAGCTGGTGCTGTCGCGGCGCGAAATGTATTACGGCGTTGGCTACCGTCCTCACACGGTGCAGCGGGCCGCGCTTGGCGCCTCCCGTGACGGCCAGCTCCAGGCCATCCGGCACGAGGGCCACCAGGAGACCTCGACCTACGAGGAGTTCACCGAGGCGCTGCTCAGCGCGACCCGGTTCCTGCACTCCTGCCCGAACGTCCACACGCGACATCGCATCGCGCCGATGAACGTCCACACGCCGACCTACATGCGCGCGCCCGGTGAGGCGAGCGGCATGTATGCGCTCGAATCGGCCATGGACGAGTTGGCGGTCGCGCTGAACATGGATCCCGTCGAACTGCGGTTGCGCAACGAGTCGGACCGGGACGAATTCAAGGACCTCCCGTTCTCGAGCCGTTCGACCAGGGAATGCTACCGGGCCGCCGCCGAGCGTTTCGGGTGGGCACAAAGGAACGCCGCGCCGCGCTCCATGCGCGACGGGCGCTCGCTGATTGGCTGGGGCATGGCCAGCGCCACCTATCCGATGAACTATGCACCCGCCTCGGCCATGGCCCGGCTCTTGCCGGACGGCACTGCCGAAGTGATGAGCGCAGCGAGTGACATGGGACCCGGCACATGGACATCGATGACGCAGGTCGCGGCGGACACGCTGGGCCTGCCGATCGAGCGGGTCAAGTTCACACTTGGCGACACCCGCCTGCCGCGCGCCCCTATCCACGGCGGTTCCATGACCATGGCGAGCGTCGGCAGTGCGGTGCAGGCGGCTTGCCGCAAGGCGCGCGACGACGCGCTGGCACGCGCCGGCTCCAACGATCTTGAAGAGGCCATGGAGCGTCTCGGCCAAGTCATCGAGGCAACGGCCGACGTCGCTCCCGGAGATGAGACGAAGCGGTTTTCCATGCACGCCTTTGGCGCCGTGTTCGTGGAGGTTGCCGTCGATCCCGATCTCGGCGAGACGCGCGTGCGGCGCATGGTCGGCGCCTATGGCGCCGGCCGCGTCGTCAACCCGAAGATCGCGCGCAGCCAGTGCATCGGCGGCATGATCGGCGGCATCGGCATGGCCCTCATGGAGCACTCGGTTGTCGACCCCCGCAACGGGCGCGTCACCAATGCCAATCTCGCCGAATACGCCGTGCCGGTGCACGCCGACGCGCCGCCGGTCATGGACGTGATCTTCGTCGACGAGCACGACCCGCACGTGAACCCGCTCGGCGTGAAGGGCCTCGGCGAGATCGCGCTGGTCGGCGTCGCGCCAGCGATCGCCAATGCCATTTTCCACGCTACCGGAAAGCGCGTCCGCGAACTGCCGATCACGCCGGACAAGCTGCTCTGATCCACCTCGTCGAAAACGGAGGGGCTTGAGACATGATCATCACCCGCAGAGACGTCCTCGCCGCGGCAAGCTCTTTCGCTGCCTTGGCTGCAGCAGGCCAGGTTGGCGCAGCTTCTGTTCAAGGAAGGAATGAGACAATGAAGATCACGCGAGTTGGATCACAGCCGTCCGGCCCCGGGCCGGCCGATTCCTTTACCGGAGCCGTGCGCATCGATCCGCTCTTCCAGGCGCCCGAGCCGGCGCGCGTCGGTGGCGCCAGCGTCACGTTCGAGCCTGGCGCCCGCACCGCGTGGCACACGCACCCACTCGGCCAGACGCTGATCGTCACGGCCGGTCTCGGCTGGGTCCAACGCGAAGGCGCGCCAGTCGAAGAAATCCGGCCAGGTGACGTCGTCTGGATTCCGCCTGGCGTGAAGCATTGGCACGGCGCGTCTGCGACGACGGCGATGACGCATCTCGCTATCCAGGAATCCCTTCATGGCAAGCCGGTCGAATGGCTGGAGAAAGTCAGCGACGAACAATACCGCAGCTGAACGCTGGCGGCACCCGGCGTCAGCACCTCTTCCCTTCTCCCCTTGTGGGAGAAGGTGGCCGAGCGAAGCTCGGTCGGATGAGGGGTGTTCCAGCTTGGCACCGCCGCACTCCGTCCAACACCCCTCAACCGTCTTGGCGCTGCGCGCCAATCCACCTTCTCCCACAAGGGGAGAAGGGAAGATCACGCCTCGAGCCAGACCTATCGTGTCGGCATCGATCCACGCAATGAACGCTTGACCTCAAGTTAACTTGAGCTTGTAGCATTGGCTTGCACGGATGGAAGGAGCATCGGCAATGCTGACGAATATGGATTTCCACGGTTTTCGCGTGGCGGTCACGGGTGGCACGTCCGGCCTCGGGCTGGCGCTTGTGCGGCAGCTCGCCGCGCACGGTGCGAGCGTCGCCTTCGTCGCACGCACTGCCGCGGACGTCGAGCGCATCGCTGACGAGACGGGCGCACACGGCATTGTCGGCGACCTCGGTAAGAAGCACGACATCTACCCGATCGCGTTGCAGGTCACCGCGAGCCTCGGCGGGCTCGACGTTCTGATCAATAATGCATCGAGCCTCGGGCCGGTCCCCCTTGCGCTGCTTGCCGACACCGAGTGCGAGGATCTGGAAAAAGCGCTTGCGGTCAATCTCGTCGGCGCGTTTCGCCTGACCAAAGCGCTGTTCGGTGCGCTTGCCACGTCGGCGCGCGAGGGCCGTGGCGCGCTGGTGATCAACATCTCCAGCGACGCGGCGATGAACGCCTATCCCGGCTGGGGTGCGTATGGTGCGAGCAAGGCCGCTCTTGCCCATCTGACGGCGATCTGGGACGAGGAGGCGAAAGACGATGGCATAAGGTTCCTCGCGCTCGACCCCGGCGATATGGACACCCCGCTGCACGCGCTGGCGCTTCCTGACGCCGATCCGGCCACCTTGAAGCACCCCGATCTGGCAGCTGCCGAGATCATCGAAAAGCTGCTTGACGCGTTGCCGGCTGGCGCAGCACTTCGCGCCGGGGCACGTGGATGATTGCCGCCGACCGTCCGGATCGGCGCTCCGCCAGGCTGTTGGTGGTCATGGCGGACGGCGCGATGACCGACCTGCCGCGCGCTGACCTGGCGAAGCTGTTCGAGCCCGGCGACCTGGTCGTCGCCAATGACGCCGCGACCTTGCCTGCCAGCTTGCACGGCACGCATGTCCCCAGCAGTGAAGCGATCGAGATCCGCCTGGCGGGCTGGCTGTCACTTGCCGATCCAACGCGATTCGTGGCGATTGCCTTCGGTGCGGGCGATCACCGCACGCGCACCGAAGATCGGCTGCCGCCGCCTCCACTGTCACCGGGCAATCGCCTTCGGCTCGGCCCGCTTGAAGCCGTTGTGGAGCGCCTTCTCGACCATCCCCGCCTTCTCGAGCTGCGCTTCTTGGGCAACCGCGCAGCTGTGCTTGCAGGACTGGCGCAGCACGGCCGGCCGATCCAATACGCGCATGTTCCCGAGCCGTTGGCACTTTGGGATGTTTGGACGAAGATTGCCGCCCGGCCGGTTGCGTTCGAGACGCCATCGGCAGGCTTTGCGCTCGACTGGCGCACGCTTCAAAGCTGGCGGCGGCACGACGTCGGCTTCGC
Source organism: Mesorhizobium sp. WSM4817 (assembly GCF_055811135.1). Classification (NCBI taxonomy): domain Bacteria; kingdom Pseudomonadati; phylum Pseudomonadota; class Alphaproteobacteria; order Hyphomicrobiales; family Phyllobacteriaceae; genus Mesorhizobium; species Mesorhizobium sp. WSM4817. Next base: position 105,913 of record NZ_JBVVQQ010000006.1, read on the forward strand.
AACACTCACGCATGCCACGGGCATTTCCTCCACCGGGGATCGCGCGCTCGACTCGCGCCTTCCCTTCGACGAGCCATACCGCATCCCCGAGCACACCACGGCGCAGGTCGCGCGGGCGAAGCTGCGCGGCAGCCGCATCATCGCGGTCGGCACGAGCGTCGTGCGCGCGCTTGAGGCGGCGGCCAATCCCGATGGCAGCGTGCGTGCAGGAAATGGCATTGCGACGGGCCGCGTCGCGCGGGACACGCCGCTTCGCGTGGTCGATACGATTCTCACAGGCGTCCACCAGCCGGGCGAAAGCCATTTCGAGCTCCTGCGCGCCTTTGCCGACGATGCTCTGCTCGCCAGCGCCTCCGCAGCCTTCGCCGCGCACCGATACCGCACGCATGAATTCGGCGATTCCATGCTGCTCATCGGCAACCGCTGGATTGGTCGCACGACCCAAACCGTGCGCGAGACGCAGCCTCTACTCTATAGGCGATCCGAGATCTTGGTTTTCCAGGGCTTCCGGAAAACCATGTTTTAACAGGTAATTGATTTAGAATAACTATTTTGACCTTAGTAGCTACGAATCGAGGGTCAGGAGTTCGCATCTCTTCGGGCGCGCCAATCGGCAGTACATTCCAAAATCGTGTCGCGACGTCCAGTTCTGACCCAACGGCGACTTTTGTCTGGACCGTCGGTAGGTCTCGTCAGGGTGGAAACCGGAGTACGGCCAGAGAACTGTCCTTCCAGAAGCGACGCGGGATCAAGGGACGTCGCCTGGCCGGACGTAACGCGCAGGAGAGGGCATCTTTGCAACCGCGACGATCACTCCGGCACGCCGGAGATGTCCAGCGCCTCGACGTAACTCTCGGCGAACACCTTGTCTCGCCACGGGTTGATCTGTCTCTGCAGGGTGAGCGTGTAGGTCGGGAACGCCTCCATCAGCCGCCGCGCCGCCGCCTGCGCCTCATCCAGCCGGTTGAGTTTGACCAGCGCCATGATCACCACCCGGTGCGAGGAGCCGTAGTTCGGCATCTCGTGCAGCGCGCGCTCTCCCCATGCCAGCGCTTCTTCGTAGCGCTCGAGCATCAGGTAGCTCATCCCGATGCCGGAGAGCGCGATGCCCTTCTCGGGGTCGACCGGGCTCAGCCGCATTGCCCTGTGAAAATGCTCGATCGCGACGAGCGGGCGGCTGGAATGTGCGTTCACCCAGCCGCTGCCCGTATGGCCTTGCGTCGAATTGGGGTTGAGTAGCAGGGACCGTTCGATCGTGCCCAGCGCCATCTCGTAGTCCTTCGCGCTGTAGGCGATCACCTGCGCGGCGAAGCGTAGGCTCGTGGGGTCGTCGCGCGCTTCAGCCAATACCTCGCGCGCCATGCGCGCGGCGACTCGGATATCGTCGGAGTCGTGCCAGCACTGGCTCACCGATAGGCTGCGGATATAGGCGCCGAGGCCTTCGCCAAGTTGAAGCTGGGGTCGATGCTGAGCGCCTCGTTGGTGAGCCGGCGCACGTCGGCAAAGCCTTCGCGCGTCATGCTGTAGAAGCGCGGCAGCGCGCGAAGGTAGAGGTCGTAGGCGCTGATGTAGTCGGTCGGCTTCATGCGCGCCTGCTTGATCTCCTGCAGCCGGATGCTCGGCTCGACGGCGCCGACGACGCTCTCGGTCACCTTGTCCTGCAGGTCGAAGATGTCGCTCACGTCCCCCTCGAAGCGGTCGGCCCAGACATGGTGTCCGCTGATCGCGTCCACCAACTGCCCACTGATGCGCACCCGCGATCCTGCTCTGCGGATGCTGCCTTCGAGCACGTAGCGGACGCCCAGCTCGCGTCCGACCTGGCGCAGGTCCACCGCCCGGCCCTTGTAGGTGAAGGACGAATTGCGGGCGATCACGAAGAAGGAGTTCACCCGGCTCAATCCCGTGATGATGTCCTCCACCAGCCCGTCGGCGAAGTATTCCTGGTCGGGGTCGCCGCTCATGTTGGTGAAAGGCAGAACCGCGATCGAGGGTTTCTCGGGCAGGGGAGGCAGTGCAGCCACCGAGGCGCTGGCGTCGGTCTCGACGCGGTAGGCGCGCACAGGCCGCTCGATGTTCTTGAGGCGCAGGTCGCCGAGCGGCGTGAAGCCGCAGTCGAGCTTGCCCTGAAGGTGGTCGTAGGCGGTGCCCGAGACGACCACGGTGCCGGGATCGGCGATGCTTTCGAGGCGGGCGGCGATGTTGACCCCGTCGCCGTAGAGGTCGCCGTCCTCCTCGCAGACCACGTCGCCGAGATTGACGCCGATGCGGAAGCGAATCCGCTCTTCCTCGGGCGTCTCCGCCTCGTGTTCTGCCAGGGCCTGCTGGATCGCCATCGCCGAGGTCACCGCGTAAACGACGCTCGCGAACTCGCACAGCATGCCGTCGCCGGTGAGCTTGACGATCCGACCCTGGTGCTCGGAGACCAGCGGTTCGAGGAGGTCCTTGCGGTAGATCTTCAGCCGCTCGAGCGTGCCGCGCTCGTCGCGCTCCGTCAGGCGCGAATAGCCGACCACGTCGCAAGCCAGGATCGCTGCGAGGCGGCGCTGCGTGGTCATTGCATCGCTCAGCCAAGCGCCTGCACGCGGGCCGCCCCGCGTCCATGTCCTGCCAACTTCCGGACGCCCTGTGTGCATGGTATCCATCTCTCCCAGTCGCCGCCCGTCGCCGGTACAGAACGGAGAACGCAGCTGACCTTGCCTTTACGAGACTTCGCTATCCCGCTTGCGAGGCGTGGAGCGTTCCAGTCGCCGCGCTAACAGCCAACCGACGACACGCCCACGCAGCCTCTGGGACGCTGACCACTCTCCCAGAAGGCCGGAAATATTTCCTGCTCTGTGTAACCGGTTGACGCCACCGTGGCGGGTGCTTTGTCACCGCGATGTAACAGCGAGATGCCCTACGAACGCCGGCATCACACCAGACGTTCGCGCTTAGAGGTGCTGAGGTCGGCACGTGGCGCAAAGCCGATCCTCCGCTCCGAGAAGTGATCTTAGAAATCAATGGGCGCAGCAATGACATAGCGGTGCCCAGTTTCATCCTCTCCGACGCGCCATTTGCAGCCGATAGTCGGTGACCGCAAACGGCAGCACATTTTTTTGTTTCTGGCAGATCAGCGGCGATCGGCGGATGGGAAAGCGCCAGCACATTTTCATGGCTGTCATAATCCTGTTCCGCCGTCGCAACGCCTGGTGATGTCTGATGGATCCACCCTTTGCTCAACTCACCCGCAAGGCGAGCTTGCCGACGTAGTGGGTGGCAAGCGCTCGGTGCGCATCGACAACCCTGTCGAACGGGAATGTACGGGCGACATGGACGTCGAACGGGCCAGAGTCGATCAGGCGGTTAAGCTTGTCGGTCGCGTCCTGGCTGCGGGCGCCGTTGTAGCGAACGAGCTCCACGCCGGGCCGGACAGTTGGATCGGGCATCGCGCCGTGCGGGCAGGCGACCCGACCGCCGTCGCGCATTGACGTCAGCGCGCGGTCGGCCGCCTCACCGCCTACGGTGGCAAGGGCAGCGTCGAGGCCACCGGCGGCGAATTCACGAGCGGCCGCCACCACGTCGTCCTTGCGCCCGTTGACGACGGCGTCGGCGCCCAGCCGCTGCGATGGCGCCACGCCGTCATCGCCCGAAGCCACCGCCAATACGCGGGCGCCCAATCGTTTTGCGAGTTGGATGGCCATGTGACCGATACCGCCGCTGGCGCCGAAGATCATTATTGTATCGCCCTGCTTTAGGCCGACCTCTTCCAGGCCGCTGAGCGCGGTCAACGCATCCCAGCCCATGACGCCCGCTTGCTCGATCGTGAGCTTGGCGGGGATGAGCGAAACGTTGTCCGCATCCGTCACTGCGTAGGTGGCGTAGGTTCCACCCTTGGGAACTGGCATGGATGCAGCGTACACCCGGTCGCCTTCCTTGAAGCGGCTAACTTGGCCGCCAACGCCGACGACTGCGCCGGCGCAGTCCCAGCCCAGCACATAGGGGAATGTCGACGGCATTCCGAAAGCCCCGTCGTAGCGACCCTCACGCTCGAGCGCGTCCCACGAGGCCACGCCCGCCACTTCGACCCGGATTAGGACATCGCGCGGCCCGACCTCGGGCACTGGCATGGCTCGCACAGCAACCAGCTCGGCTCCACCGAACCGGTCGATGGCGGCGGCCTGCATTGTATCCGGTTTTGCATTCGTCATGCTCTTTCTCCTAGGAATACTGTTGGTCATCAATCCGACATCCCATATTTGATTGGCGCAGCGCTCGGCTCGCTTGTCGTCCGAGGCAGAGCTATGATTTGGGAAGCGCGACATCAATACGTACGCAGGCGTAAGTGGTTACCTGCCGGTAAGGAGGGCAAGGTGAACAAACCCACCGAGAATGGTTTTGCAACCGCGATAAAGATGGTTTCCGGCAAGTGGAAGCTGGACATCATCTGCGAACTCGGCGCGACATCACGCAGGTTCGGCCGGTTGCGGCAGTCGATTCCGGCGATCAGCGAAAAGATGCTGACGCAGCAGCTGCGAGAACTCGAGGCAGACGGGCTTGTGAACCGAAAAGTCCATCCGGGTTCTCCGGCGAAGGTCGTCTATTCGTTGACCGAAACCGGATCGACGCTCTGTGCCGGGGCAGAGGGCTTATGCCGCTGGGGTGAACAGTTCCATTGCTCCGGTCAGCCGGAATGATCTTCCCCTTGACCAGTGACCCGGTGGATCCGATTCTGGCTGTTCAGCCGGGGCGGCGGGGGCAGTTTATCGGGCGCAAGGCGGACGGCTGCGAGCGGTGATCTCAGAAAAGGCGCAACAACAATATACGAGTTCCCAGTTCACCCTGTCCGGCGCACTTCTGTGGGCTGGACTGCAGTGCACGCTCCGCATGCCCAGCCGTTGAGTTCACCTCGACTTGGCTTTGCGTTGCGCTATCTAGCCAAAAATGGAGGCCGCCATGCGTATGAAGTTCCTGCTGGTGACATCAGCGACGATGATGGCGACGGTCGTTGCCCACGCGGACAGTCAGTCCTCGAACACAAGCTCGAACAGCTCGTCGAACAACGGCGTTGTGCGTGAGCGGATTGCCGAGACCTACTGTGAAGACGACTATTGTGAGACCTACGTCAAACGCAGGGTTTACCAGGAGGACCGATCCTCCCGTCTTTACCAGGATTATGATCGTCGCCGCTATCGCGACCGCTACCCGGATGATGACGACGACGACTAGGGAAAAAAGCCGCCCCCGCTGACGCTCGATTTTGGCACCGGATCGGCGGCCCTGCTTCTCGCACCGTTCTGAGATGCTTTTGGCGCACCAAGGGCGACGATGGCAGCATCGGCTTCGCGACCTTGCGGCGACGAGGATTATCGCCGCCAGAAGGGCTTGGCGATCTCTGCTTCGACCTGCCGTCTCGTCAGACCGATGTCGTCGATCAAATGGGGATTGTCCTTCGACATTTGCTCAAGTTCCCAGCGAAAGCGTTTCCGCTCGTCCCAGGCCGCGATAATGCTTCGCAGGGTGGTCGCCAGGCTGTAGTGCCGACGCGACATTTCCGCCGGCTCCACGGGCGTTGCCCCTGCCTGATGCGGGGCCGATGCAAGAGTATCGTTCATAGCAACCTCCATAGGTTTGAAGGTCCGGGGACCCTCGACCTGAAAGAGGCTGAATTCTGCAGGATACGAACAGCGTCGTAATTAAGCTCTGCCAAATAGTTCTCAAAACTTCCAAACGGGCTATAGATACGCCGCATGCAGGGATCGCGCTTTGCCTTTGGTCCGTTCGTGCTTGATTCCGGTGCGGGAACGCTGCTTCGCAACGATGTCCCCGTTGCCGTTGGCTACCGCGGGCTAAAGCTGCTTGCGGCGCTCGTTGGACGAGCCGGCGAAATCCTTGGCAAGGCCGAGTTGATGGATGCGGCGTGGCCGGGCACGGCCGTCGAGGAGGGCAACCTCACCGTGCAGATCGCGCTGCTGCGCAAGCTGCTTGGCCCGGCTGCAGATGGCGGCGAATGGATCGCCACGGTTCCGCGCGTCGGCTACCGCTTCACGGGGGCCGTCGAACAGCTCGGCGCGAAGCGAAAACCTTTACCGCTGCCCGGCAAGCCATCGATAGCGGTGCTGCCCTTCGTCAATGTCAGCAACGATCCCGATCAGGAATCCTTCGCGGATGGCTTGACCGAGGACCTGATTACCGACCTGTCCAGGATCTCCGGCCTGTTCGTCATCGCACGCAACTCGGCCTTCGCCTACAAAGGAAAGGCGATGGACGTGCGCGATATCGCACAGGACCTCGGCGTGCGCTACCTGCTGGAGGGGAGCGCACGACGCGCTGCGGGGCGCGTGCGCATCAACGCCCAGTTGGTCGACGCGGTGAGCTGCGATCATCTATGGGCGGAACGCTTCGACCGCAGCCTGGAAGACATCTTTGCCGTTCAGGACGAGGTCACCGGCGAGATCGTGGAGGCGTTGCTCGGCAGGCTGCGCGCGCCGCCGCCGCGCAACCGGCCCAAAAATCTCGAGGCTTACGATCTATGCGTGCGGGCGCGCAAGCTGATGGACGACACGCCGCAGACGGCGCGCGAAGCGCATCTGATGCTCACCCGCGCGGTTTCGCTCGATCCGGAATATGCCGAGGCCTATCGCTGGCTTGCCATGAACCACTGGATGGGGTGGGTGCATTCCGGCGGACCTACCGAAACGTCCCGTAGCGTTGCGTTGGAGCTGGCGCGCAAAGCCGTGTCGATCGACCCGAACGATGCCGGCTGCCGTTGGGTTTTGGCTTACCTGCTTGCCTATGAGCGCAGCTTCGCCGAGGCGGATGCGGAATTCGCCAGGGCGATCGAGCTCGACCCGAACGAGGCCGATGCCTGGGCGGCATTATCCGACATCGCGGTCCTCGCCGGACGGGTCGAGGAGGGCCTTGAGCACATTCGCAAGGCGTTCCGGCTGAACCCGTTTCCGGCAAGTTGGTACTATCTGACGCTGGGCCAGGCGCAATATGCGGCCGGCGAATACGAAGCCGCTGTCGAGACACTGCGCAGGGACGAGACGTATCGTACAAGCTCACGCCGCTTCCTGGCGGCAAGCCTTGCCCAACTGGGCCGGCTCGACGAGGCGCGCGCAGAGGCCGAACTGTTCCTCGTCGGCAACCCGCATTTCACCACCCGCCACTGGGCCGCGACGGAGCCATTCCGGGATGCCGCGACGCTCGAGCATTTCGTCGACGGCTTCCGCAAGGCCGGCCTCCCGGAGTGAGGTGCCGACCTCCCAAAACGCTTTCGCACCGCTTCTGGCGACTACGCCTCAAAGCGACTCGTGGCGTCACGATCGCGTTCGTACCGTCTCGTGAGCGGAAACGGCGGCAACCAGGACTCGCGACGTATGATCCAGCTTTCGTAGGTTGGCATCAATTGGTCGGGGGCGTCCAGGGATCCCAGGTTCACTTCGATTTCGTCTGCGGTGCGTCCGAAAATTGTCGAGCCGCAGCGGGGACAGAAAAACCGCCCGGCGTAGTCGCGCGTCTCGCCTTCGATCGTCACCGCATCCTGGGGGAACACCGCGGAAGCGTGAAAAAGGGCGCCATGGTGCTTGCGGCAGTCGAGACAATGACAAATGCCAACCCGGTATGGGAGTCCCGACGCCACAATCCGGACGTCGCCACACAGGCAACCGCCAGTGAATCGGTCCATGCTGCGTCTCCTCCAAAAATCAAGCGGTCGCAATGGCTACAACGAACGGCGCCGTCATTGCAATTGCCCCGCTGCGGGCGGTCGCGGGCGGGACGCGCCGTCTTCCGTAGTGGGCGATAGGTCGCTTGCCACAGCCGCATGCCATTTGGAGGTTGGGACGAAGCGACCCTTTCGCTCTTGACAATTGCACTCGTCAACGGCATTGACAGGAAAGATTGTCAATGTGGGGGCTGCATGCTCGATATCGAAGTCATAGATCGGCCGAGCGCGGCCGCCGCCGCGTTGGAGCCCGTTCGGAGTCAACTCCTCTCAGAGCTGCGGGAGCCGGCCTCGGCCGCCACCCTCGCCACACGCCTCGGCCTCAAGCGGCAGAAGATCAATTACCACCTGCATGCTCTGGAGGAGCACGGGCTTGTCCAGGTTGCAGACACGCGCAAGTGGGGTGGCCTGACCGAGCGGCTGATGGTGGCGAGCGCCACAAGCTATGTCGTCTCGACGAGCGCGCTGGGTCCGGTCGGCGCCGATCCGAACCGCACCCCGGACCGCCTGTCGGCAAGCTACCTCATCGCACTCGGCGCTCGGCTGGTGCGGGAGATTGGCGCTCTCCAGCGCGCCGCCACCGATGCCGGCAAGCGCCTGGCGACCTTGGCGATCGACACCGAAATCCGCTTCCGCTCCGCCGCGGACCGCGCCTCGTTCACGCGTGAATTGACTGAGGCCATCACCACGCTGGCGGCACGCTATCACGACGAAACCGCGCCGCAGGGACGGTCGCACCGCCTTGTCGTGACGGCGCACCCCTCACCAGCCAATCCGCAAGCAAAGGAGGGTCAATGCCAATAAGAAGAGATGCTGCCGGCAATCGCTCGGTCGAGGCGCAAGTGGACGTCCCCGGTAGCGGAAACGCAATTGTCAATTTCATCCACGCGGGCGGCGCCGAGAAGCTTTCCGAGCTATGATCGCCCGCTGTGGTGCTTCTGCGCAGTCTGCTCCACTCCTGCAAGCAGATCGAAGAGCCATGCCACGCCCGCATCCATCATCGCGACCTTTGGAGCGACGGCGTTGAGCCGGAAGCCGGGCAGCGGCAACGGGGCATCGAGGCTCAGCACGCCGAAACGCGCCGCATGCATGGCAACGAACCGACGCGGCAGGGCCGAGATGAGGTCGGTCTCGGCGATGACGGCAAGCGCGAACATGAAGTTCGGAACCGTCAACGCGACCCGTCGCGCCCGGCCTTGCTTGGCCAGTTGTTCATCGACGAAGCCGTAAGGATCGCCGCTGTCCGAGACGACCAGATGCTGCATGCTGCAGTATCGCTCCAGGCTCGGATCACGCGCGAACGGATGTCCGAGGCGCATGGCAATTACAAAGTCTTCTTCGTAGATGCAGCGCTTTTCGAAGCGAGGCGGGATGTCATCGGACGGAATGATCGCGATATCGATGGCGTGCGCCTCAAGATCGACAATCGCGCTCCGCCAGACGCGGGCTGGCGAGGGCAAGATCTGACGCACGCCGACGTCGATGCGTGGCGCAATCCGGCTGAGTTCGGCGAGGAGCGGGCGCAGGATCACGGCTGAGACACCGTCCGGTGCGCCGATTGCCAACCGGCGCATGGCCGTGGCGGGATCGAAGGGCGCGGCAGTCGCCATCACGCTGCGCACGCGCGCGAGAACGTCGGCGATCGGCGCGGCCAGTTCCGTTGCACGCGCCGTCGGCACCACGCCCTTGGGCGTTCTCAGGAACAGCGGATCGTTGAGGAGCCGGCGCAGCCGGCCGAGTCCGTGACTGACTGCCGATGGCGTCAGGTTAAGCCGGTCCGCCGCCCGGCCCACGTGGCCCTCTCCGAGCACGGCCTCGAAGAGGACGAGGAGATTGAGATCGGTGCGCGAAAGGTCAATTTCATTCAGCATATTCCTGAAATCATATCATTGGCTTCATCAAGATCAACATGCAATTCTGCCGGCTGAGCTGTACATCGCTCGGACGAACGCGAATGGCGGCTTGCGCATCGGCATGCAGACGCGCTCGTCCGGGGTGTCAGCCTGGAGCAGGGGGCCGCGCTGGCCCGCCGCTGACGCTTGTGCCGGCATTCACGACGAAATTGCCGCGCTCAGAACCTCCCAAGGTTCAGCGCCGCCGCCGTCCTTGCCGGTCGCCAAGATGAAAGACTGGCTGCACGGCAGCGAGGCGATGCGAGAGACGGTCTAGCCAGTTGGCGCATGACCCCGAACATCGGAATCGATTTCGCAAGCGATCATGCGCCAGATCAAAAGCTACAGCGGACCCAAAGAGATGGCACCGCCCATTACAAGGCCTGTTGCGCCGGCGGCTCTTTCGCCACGGCGGCTTCCTCCTCGCTGAGGGCGCCCGGCCGGAGCTTGAACAGGATTAGCAGCGGCCCGGCGACGAAGATGGAGGAATAGGTCCCGGCGAGGATGCCGAAGATCATTGCGACCGTGAAGGACTGGATCACCTCGCCGCCCCAGATCGAAAGCGCCGCCAGCGCAAACAGCGTGGTCACGCCGGTCAGGACCGTTCGCGCCAGCGTCTGGTTCATCGACAGGTCCAGCAGCTCGGCAATCGGCATCCTTTTATAGCGGCGCAGATTCTCGCGGACCCGGTCATAGACGACAACCGTATCGTTGATGGAATAGCCGACAATAGTCAGGATCGCGGCAATCGAGGTCAAATTGAACTCTATGCCGGCGACGACGTAGAAGCCGACCATCAGGATCACGTCGTGGAACGTCGAAATGATGGCGCCGAGCCCGAACTGCCACTCGAACCTGATCCAGATGTAGACGAGCATCGCCAGCAGCGAGGCGAGCACGCCCATTGTGCCGTTGAACGCGAGTTCGGAGGACACTGTCGGACCGACAACCTCGATGCGGCGGAACTCGTAGTCGGTTTCGAGCGCGCTTCTTACCTTCTCGACGGCGGACTGTTCGGCAACGTCGCCGCCCCCCTGGGTGCCGATGCGGATCAGCACATCCCGGGCCGAGCCGAACTCCTGCACCTGCACCTCGCCCAGTTCGAGACCCGTCAGCCGCTCACGGATGTCGCCGATGTCGGCCTGCTGGCCCTTTGCCTGCACCTCGATGCTCGAACCACCGCGGAAGTCGATGCCGTAGTTCATGCCGACAGTGAAGAACAGCACCGCCGAAGCGATCGACAACAGCACGGACAGCGTGAAGGCGTATTTTCTGAATGCCATGAACGGCACGCGCGTGTCGTCGGGCACCAGCCGCATGACACCGGCGGGCATGGTTTTCGGCCGCTGCCGGCGAAGCCAGAACGCGACCAGCCAGCGCGTCAGCGTGAACGCCGTGAACACGGTGGTGACGATACCGATGGCGAGGGTGACGGCAAACCCCTTGATCGGCCCCGAGCCGAGGAAGAACAGGATGACGGCGGCGATCAGCGTCGTCACATTGGCGTCGACGACAGTCGCCAGCGCCTGTTTGAACCCGGAATCCATCGACTGCACGATCGAGCGCCCTTGGCGGTTCTCTTCGCGGACGCGCTCGAAGATGATGACGTTGGAATCGACCGCCATGCCCATCGTCAGCACGATGCCGGCGATGCCAGGCAGCGTCAGCGTCGCCCCGAGCACGGACAGGACGGCGATGATCAGTGCGACGTTGGCCAGCAGCGCGATGTTCGCGATCAGCCCCAGCCGCCCATAGGCGAACAGCATGAAGCCGACGACGAGGACCCCGGCGATCATTGCCGCGAACTGGCCCGCCTCGATCGAATCGCTGCCGAGGCTCGGACCGACGGTGCGCTCCTCGACGATGGTGAGGTCGGCAGGCAGTGCACCGGCGCGCAGCAGGACCGCAAGATCGTTCGCGCTCTCCACCGTGAAACTCCCGGATATCTGCCCGGTGCCGCCCAGGATCGGTTCGCGGATCTGAGGCGCGGAGATCACCTCGTTGTCGAGGATGATCGCGAACAGGCGCCCGACATTGGCCTGGGTAGCCTGACCGAAGCGGGTGGCGCCGCGGCTGTCGAAGCGAAACGAGACCACCGGCTCGTTGGTGCGCTGGTCGAAGGTTGCCTGCGCATCGACAAGGTTTTCGCCGGAAACGATGATCCGGTTCTCGATCAGATGCGGAACCCGCGGCTCTTCCGTCGAATACATAACCGTCGAGCCCGCCGGCGGGCGGCCGGAGATCGCCTCCTCGACCGGGATCGACTGGTCGACCATCTGGAAGGTCAGCTTAGCCGTCTGTCCGAGGATATCCTTCAGCCGCTGCGGATCCTGCAGGCCCGGCACCTGGACCATGATGCGATCCGATCCCTGGCGCTGGATGATCGGCTCGGTCGTGCCGAGTTCGTTGACGCGCCGGCTCACCACCTCGATCGATTGGGTCAGCGCCGCAGCGATCCGGTAGTCGATCCCGGCTTCGGTCAGCGTGAAGCGCAGCAGGCCCGGTTCGGGCTCGGTCATCTCCATCTCGGTCACCGAGCCGCTCATGAACATGCCCGTCGAGATCGGCTGCGCCAATCTTTCGAGCGCGCTCTTCGCCGCTTCGATCTGGCCTTGGTCGCGAATGCGGACCTGGATGGAATTGGCGGTGCCGGCAAGCCCGGTATAGCCGATCTGGGCATCGCGCAGCGATGTGCGGACCTCGTCGCGTACCGATTCGAGACGTTCGTTGGCAAGGTCCTGCCGATCGATCTGAAGCAGGATGTGCGAGCCGCCCTGCAGGTCGAGCCCCAGCGTCAGCTGCTGCTTTGGCAGCCAATTCGGCAGCGATGCCAGAGTGGAGGCGGGAACCAAATTGGGAGCTGCGTAAAGAATACCGGCCAGGACCGTCAGCCAGATGAGAATGGTCTTCCAGCGCGAAAAATGCAGCATGTTCTTGTCCGTTCAGCCCATATCGGGCGCAAACCGCCTCCGACAAGAGCTTTGGCGTTCCGATCGGCGAGCAACTCGACGAACGGAACGCGGTGTGAAAGTTTTGCGGGTCTAGGGCCGCGGTCGCGGCCAGGTTCACGCCGTGAGAAGCGGAGGCGCGCGCGCATCAAAGGCGCGGATCGGCGACAGTTCCGGCCGGCCGTCAGACCATATGCCAAACGGCGCGGCTGACGCGGTTTCGAGCGGCAGCCGCAAATCCGGGATAATGCAAAACGGTTTGCCATCTCTCGCAATGACAGGTGTCTTGACACGGGAAGTCTCAGCACCGACGTGGCGCGCAATGCTGCGGGCAAGGGCAGTCGGGTGTGTGACCGGCTCGGTCGCGCCGATTTGGCCTTTGGCTAGGTCTTGCGCAACCTGGTCGGCTGTTGCCGCAGGAATGGTCCAGATCAGAAAGAGCAACGAAGCCAGCAGCCGCAGACCGGCACCCAGGCTGAGCACGAGGCCGGGCCCGTCCCGTCCTCGGCCGCCTCGTCTCATCCCATCGCTACGGCTTTCATACACTGCGACCAATACGCTTTCGCTTTCGTTGCCTCGGTAAGCGGCGAGCCGCTTTCCTGGTCTAACTACAGCACTTGCGTTGCGAATTGAAGCGCAGCTTTCACGGGACTGGAAGGTGGCTGCAGAAGCTGTTCTCAGGTAGCCGAACCGGATACTGGTATACTCGTATACCAGTATCCGCGAGTTTGCCTCCCACAGGAGCCTCATCTGCATAGCTTTGGCCACCTTCGTCCGGGACGTTTGCGCTGCGGGGCAACGCTACACAATCACGAAATATCAGACAAATCGGACTATTTACGAGCAGCCAATGAGTCTCTAGAGTTCAGATCGTGGCTGGGATGGCGCCGTTCTTTCGCTGCCAGCACCCTTGAGGAGGAGGGCGTCCAAGCCGCATTCGACAAAGTTCAGATCAGCGAAAATGACTGGATCAAATGGGAGGTTGAACATGAAATCTGCGATACGAAATGCGTCCGTCGCCGCAGCGGCCCTGGCTCTCGGTCTGTCCTTCACGGCGATCGCCGGTGCCCAGGACAAACCGACGCTGGCCTTCGTCGTCAACGGCGCTTCCGATTTCTGGAAGGCGGCCGAAGCCGGCGTCAAGAAGGCCCAGGCCGAATTGCCCAACTACAATCTCGAGCTCAAATATCCGGAACAGTCGTCGGTCGCCATCCAGCAGCGGCTGATGGATGATCTGGTGACGGCCGGCGTCAAGGCGATCATGGTTTCGGCCGTCGATCCCAAGACCTCGACCGACGGGCTCAACAAGATCGCCTCGGAGACGGCGCTGTTCACCACCGACAGCGACGCGCCGCAGACCAAGCGTATCGCCTATATCGGCTCGTCCAACATCGATGCCGGCAAGCAGGCGGCCGAGATCGCCAAGAAGGCGATGCCCGACGGCGGCAAATGCCTCGGCTTCGTCGGCCTGCTCGGCGCCGACAATGCCAAGGAGCGCATCGAAGGCATGAAGGAAGGGCTCGCCGGCACCAAGATCGAGCTGATCGACGTGCGTGGCGACGACATCGACCAGGCCCGCGCCAAGAAGAACGTCGAGGACGCGCTGGTCGCCAGCCCAGACGTCACCTGCATGGTCGGCTTCTATTCCTACAACACCCCGCGCATCTATGAAGCGCTGCGCGACGCCGGCAAGCTCGGCCAGATCACGGTCGTCGGCTTCGACGACGATCCGATCACGCTCGGCGGCGTCAAGGAAGGCACCGTTGCCGCCACCGTCGTGCAGCAGCCGTTCGAGTGGGCCTACCAGGGCATGAAGCTGATGGCTGCCTATCTCGAGGGCGACAAGTCGGGTATTCCAGAGAACGGCCTGATCATCATCCCGACCAAGATCATCGGCAAGGACGACGTCGACGCCTATGCCGCCAATCTGAAAGCGATGTCCGGAAACTGAGCGTCGTCGGCGCTGGCCCCTCATCCCCTCATCCCCTTCTTCCCGTGCAGAACGGGAGAAGGGCAGTGGTTGCAACGCTGGCGAATCCTCCGTTTTTTACGGGGAGAGGGTTAGGGGTGAGGGGCAGCGCGACGCTGGCGTGACTGGCTCCGCTTGTTATTGACGGGCCTGATCAGGCTCGTCAATCTGCGGGGAGGCTGGCCCGCCAACTGCTGTCAGGCATGATGAACTATTCCGACGCATCCATCGGCGCATCCACGATTGCCCCGTTCCTCAGTCTCGAGGCCGTGCGCAAGACCTATCCCGGCGTGGTCGCGCTGGACGGGTTTTCGCTGGAGGTCAGGCCTGGCGAGGTTATCGGCCTCGTCGGCGAAAACGGTGCCGGCAAGTCGACGCTGATGAAGATCCTCGGCGGCGTGACCACACCCGACACCGGCACGATCACCGTCGACGGCGTCGCCCATGACGGGCTGACGGTCGAGGCCAGCATCGGTTCCGGCATCGCCTTCGTCCACCAGGAACTCAACCTGTTCGAAAACCTCGACGTTGCCGCCAACATCTTTTTCGGCCGCGAGCCGTTGCGCGCCGGTCCGCTCAGGCTTGTCGACCGCACCAGGCTGCGCATGCTGGCGGCGCCGCTGCTCAAACGTGTGGGCGCCAATTTCTCGGCCGACACCCCGGTATCGGCGCTGTCGCTTGCCCAGCAGCAGATGGTCGAAATCGCCAAGGCGCTGTCGATCGAGGCGCGGCTGGTCATCCTCGACGAGCCGACGTCGAGCCTGCCCCTTGCCGAAACCGACAAGCTGCTCGATGTCATCAAGGCGTTGAAGGCCGACGGCATCAGCGTCATCTTCATCTCGCATCGCCTTCACGAGGTCGAGCGGGTCGCCGATCGCGTCGTCGTGCTGAGGGACGGCATGCTTGCCGGCACGCTGCCGAAGAACGCCATCAACCACGATCAGATGGTCAAGCTGATGATCGGCCGCATGCTGAAGGAGCGGGAGAAGGCCGCAGAATCGGCGCGCCCGCCCGGCGCCGTCGCGCTGTCGGCCAAGGCCGTTCGCACCAGCGCCTATCCAGACCGACCGGTCGATCTCGGCGTCAGGCGCGGCGAAATCCTTGGCCTGGCGGGTCTTGTCGGCTCCGGCCGCACGGAACTGGCGCGCGTGCTTTTCGGCATCGAGAAGAGCCTTGGCGGCGCGCTCCAGCTTGATGGAAAAGATTTGGCTCTTGGTTCGGCGGCCGACGCTGTGGCCAACGGGATCTTCCTCGTCCCCGAGGATCGCAAGCTGACCGGCATCCTGCTCGACCTGTCGATTGCCCAGAATATTTCGCTTCCCAATCTGCCGGCTCATGCCCGGCGATTCCTGGTTTCTGCCCGCGCCGAAGCCGTCACCGCCGAGAAGCAGAAACGCAATCTCGGCATCAAGGCGCCCTCGGTGGCGACTCGCACCGGCACGCTGTCGGGCGGCAACCAGCAAAAGGTGGTGCTGGCCAAGTGGCTGGCCATGAGCCCCAAGGTGATGATCCTCGACGAGCCGACCCGCGGCATCGACATCGGCGCCAAGGCGGAGATCTACGGGCTGATGCGGGCGCTGGCCGATGCCGGCGTCGCCGTGCTGATGATATCGAGCGACATGGAGGAGGTGATCGGCGTCTCCGACCGCATCGCCGTCATGCATGAGGGCCAGATCTCAGGCATTCTCGACAAGGAACAGTTCAGCCAGGAAAACGTGCTGCTGCTGGCCGTCGGCAAGCAGCCGAAATAGCTTTTGTTTGGCGCAGGTTCCGGTCGCAAAACCGCGCAACACTTTTGCGGAACCTGCTTAGGCAGGCATTGGGGAGAAGACGATGAGCAAGAAAGATCTCGGCCTGCTGATCCTGATCCTTGTGGTCGGAGCGGTGGTGGCGATCATCAACCCGCGTTTCCTGCTGCCGATCAACCTCGCCAACACATCGAACCTGATCGGGCTGTTCGGCATCCTGGCGATCGGCCAGGCCTTCGTCATCATCACCGGCGGCATCGAATTATCGGTCGGCTCGGTGGTTGCGCTGCTCGGCGTCCTGTTCGTCGATTTCATCGCCACGCGCGGCATGGCATGGCCGGTGGCACTGCCGCTGATCCTGGTGCTTGGCGGCATCATCGGGCTGGCACATGGCTGGCTGATCACGCGGCTCAAATTGCAGCCTTTCGTGGTGACGCTGTGCGGCCTGTTGATCTATCGCGGCGTGGCGCGGTTCTACACAGCCGACGGCACGGCGGGCTTTGCCTTCGGACAGAATTTTCCGGAGCTCGAATTCCTGACCGCCGGGCGATCCTATGGCGTGCCGAACAGCTTTATCGCGCTGATCGTCATCGCCATCGTGATGTGGGTGGTGCTGCACCGTTCGGTGTTCGGTCGCTACCTCTACGCCATCGGCAAGAACGAGGAGGCGGCGAAATATTCGGGCATCCGCACCGGCCGCGTCGTCATGGCGGCCTATGTCATCTGCGGTGTGCTGACGGCGCTGTCGGCGATCTATTTCGCCATGTACACGCGCTCGATCTCGCCGGCCAGCCACGGCCAGTTCTACGAACTCTACGCCATTGCCGCAGCCGTGCTCGGCGGCTTCTCGCTGCGCGGCGGCGAAGGCTCGCTGCTCGGCGTGATCCTAGGCACGGTTCTGCTGCAGGAACTGCAAAACCTCGTCAACCTGCTCGGCATCCCGTCCTCGCTCAATTTCGCGGTGATGGGCGGCGTGATTTTGATCGGCGTGCTGGTCGACCAGCAATGGGGCGTGTACCGGGAGCGGCGGCTGATGCTGGAGGCAACCCGCAAGGGCGCGGCCGGCGCGGCAGCGGAGTAGCGGCTCCGCCTCTCCCTTCTCCCACAGAGGGAGAAGGTAAGAGGCGGCTTAAATCGTGCCCGACCGGTCGGAGAAGGCCATTGCCTTGCGCAGCACTTCGACAAAACGCTCGCCGGCCGCCTCGCGCTGGCCGCTATTGTCGATCGGGGTGACGCCTGACCCGGACAACGCCACATTGGCGCTGCGCGCCAGCCGCGCCAGCACTTCGCCGCGCGACTCGCGGCCGCGCATCGCCAGTCGCTCAGCCAGGATCTGCGGCGATGCGGTGATCTCGACGACAGCCAGATTGGCATAGCGATCACGCAGCGCCGGGATGATGGCGCGGGAGACATTGGCGATGGCGACGCGGCCATTGGCCACCGACCGGTCGACTTCAGCCGGGATGCCGTAGCGCAAGCCATGCGCCTCCCAGGAGATGGCGAAGGCGCCGTCCGCCTCAGCCTCGACGAAGGCCGCATCGGCCAGCGTGTCGTGATCCTCGCTTGCCGTGTCGCTCGGCCGGGTGATGACCCGGCGCACGAACTCCAACCGGGTCTCGTCGGCAAACAGTGACCGGGCATAGCCGATCACCGTGTCCTTGCCGGCGCCGCTCGGCCCGACGACAGCGACGAACACCCCGTCGCGGATCGGAAACGCCGCGGCGGACAATTCACGCTCGATCGACGCCGACACCATCACGCGACCCGACGTCCCTGCCGCCAGACCGTGCGGACAACCGGGACATGATCGTCAAGACGGACGCGAACCAGATCGGCGCGCCGGCCCTGCTCGATGACACCACGGTCGGCGAGGCCGACTGCCTCGGCCGGGTTCTTCGAAACCATCGCCACCGCCTGCGGCAGGGAGATGCCGTCGACAACGTCGCCGAGGAAAAACGCCGACTGGATCAGGCTGAAGGGGATGTAGTCGGACGACAATATGTCGAGCAAGCCTTCGCCGGCGAGTGTCCGGGCTGAAACATTGCCCGAATGCGAGGCGCCGCGCATGACGTTCGGGGCGCCCATCAGCACCCCGAGCCCTGCCGCCTTCGAAGCTTTTGCGGCCTCTTTGGTGGTCGGGAATTCGGCGACGCGGACGCCTTGTTCGATCGCCTCGTCGACATGGCCGGTCGTGGCGTCGTCATGGCTGGCCAGCACGATGCCGCGCTGATGGCAGGCAGCAGCGATGAAGGCGCGGTTCGCCCCAGAATTCGTCGCCGACTCCGCCATCCGCTTCTCACAAAATTGCTGGAATTCGCGATCCGTCAGCTTCAGCTTGCGCTGGTAGTAGTAGGCATAGGTTTCCAAATCGACGAACTGACGCTGTCCCGGTGCATGGTCCATCAGCGACGCCAGCTTGATCCTATCATCGCCGTCAAAATGCGCGAAGGCTGCGAGGCAATCCGGCGCCGAAACCTCGCAGCGCAGATGGATGAAATGGTCGGCCCGCAGCCGGTCCTGCTGGACGCTGTCCTCGATCGCATCGGCCAGCTTGCGCATGTCGGCCGAATTCATGTCGGCGTCGTCGTCCATGCCGACGCGCAAGGCATCGAGCACGGTGGTGATGCCGGCGGTCGCCACCTGCGCGTCGTGGGCGAGAACGGCGGCGATCGGGTTCCAGCGCACCTTCGGCCGCGGCGCGTAGTGACCCTCCAGGTGGTCGGTATGAAGCTCGACCAGCCCGGGAATGATGAAATCGCCGGCCATGTCCTCGCCGTTCCGGCCGGCGCCGGCATCGATCCCGGCGATCAAGCCGTCGCGCAGCAGGATCGAGCCTTCGACGATCTCGTCGGCAAGCACGATGCGGGCATTGTTGAGAACGGTCTCGACGGTCATTTCAGGCAGTCCTTGGAGCATTTGCGGCCAATTGAATCACCGATTGGGAATGAGTTGGCGTCGTACAAAAGCGGTTAAAACAAGTAGTTTTCAGGCAGTTTTTCTCACCGGGCGCCGCCCGAGCGCATGATGGGAAAGCACCATGAACGGGGCGCCAGGTTCGGTTTCGACAAACAGGGTCAGCGCGTCCACCGGCACCGGCCGTTGCAGGACTCCCGCAAACAGGCTGTCGATTGCTGCGCGAAGACGAGGGCTTTCCTGTGACGAGGCGCGGCCGGACAGCGTCATATGAAAGCGGAAGGTCTCGAAGACATAGGGGTAACCCCACTGGCAGAGATTGCGGAATTCAGCCGGCTTCAGCGAGTCAGGGCTGCGCCGTTCGATCTCAGCCTCGCTCAGCGGCGCGCGAAAACGGTCGAAGTCGCGCACGACGTCGTCGGCGAAGCGGTTGAGCGCCGGCAGTGGTCCTTCCGGCACCAGCGCGAAGAAGCCGTCGATCTGGCTGACGACCAGCCGTGGGATCGTCACCACCGGCGTCGTTTCGGCGAAATCGTCCAGTGCCGCGCGAAGCGCGGCTTCCGTTTCGTTCGAAGCCAGCCGGAAGGGCGCCTTCAGCGTCGCATGAAAGCCGTAGCGGCGCGCCGAAGCGGTATGGAAGGCGACTTCCGCCGGCGACAACTCGCCCACGGCCTCGACCGGCCTCGTGGCGGCGCCGAACGGGTCGCGGCCGAGCCAATTGGCGGCGATCCGCGCCAGCGGTTCGTCCTGCCGGGGGGTGAAATAGATAGCGTAGCGCATCGAAAGTCCTCGTCAACTCCCGCTGCCATAGGCGATTTGCATGACGAAATGACGAAGCTGATGATCGCTCCTGATAACAAACTTGTTCAGGCGGGTCATTAGCCGACGATTTTTTCGCCTTGGGCCAGTTGCCGACCCGGACGGGCAGCGCCTCAGGCCTTCATCAGCCATTCGTGCTCGGGCGCGTTGTGGAATTTCCACGTCCGCTTCGGCCCGGCCATGACGTTGAGGTAGTAGAGGTCGTAGCCATGGCAGGCGGCGCAAGGGTGATAACCCTTGGGCACCAGCACGACGTCGCCGTCCTCGATCGCCATCGCCTCGTCGAGCGAACGAGCCCCGTTCCGGTCGGCATCGGTGTAGACGCGCTGGAAGGCAAAGCCCTGCGGCGGATTGAGGCGGTGGTAATAGGTCTCCTCGAGATAGGACTCGGCCGGCAGATTGTCCTGATCATGCTTGTGCGGTGGGTAGCTCGACGTGTGGCCGCCAGGCGTGATGACCTCGACCACCAGCAATGAATCGGCCGGCTTGCCTTCCGGCAGGATGTTGGTGACATAGCGCGTGTTGGTGCCCTTGCCGCGAACCTCCTGGCCGAGATCTTTTGGCGCAATGACGCGGACCGGCAGGCCGCCGCCGAGCCCCGGCGCCGAGCAGACCGCGAGTTCGAGACGGGTGTCGGCGGTCACCGACCAGTCAGAGCCCTGCGGCACATAGATCGACCACGGCTTGCCTTCGAAGGGCGACATGCGTTCGCCGAGCAGGCCGAGATCGTTGCCGCCAGCCTTGGCCTTGCCCTTGCCGGTGACGAACACCAGACAGACTTCACGGCTCGCGGTTTGTCCGGAGACGGTCTCGCCGGGCCGCAATCGATGCAGATCGAAACCGACATAGGTCCAGCCGGCGTTTTGCGGCGTCACATGGGCGACGCGGCCATGGCCCTTATCGGCTTTGACGAGCAGTTTCGACATCTTGGCTCATTCCTTTGGTTCGGTGTCGGCCGAACCCTTGCCGCCGTCGGCCGGCTTGTAGAGATAGAAGAACTGCCAGACGGCATAGCCGGCGAAGCCGAGCGCGATCGTGCCCCAGAACGGCGCGCCGGTGGCAAACTCGACCACGGCCCAGACCAGGCAGACGGCGACGATGGCAACGCGCCGCCACAGCGGCCGGAAGAACGGATGCTCGGAGTCCTTCATCGGATCAGCCCCCGCATCGGATCGCCCCGTCGCCGGGAATAGACTCGCTCAAGCATTGGGGAAGCCCTGTGTTTCCACCGTATAGCCGGCGGCCGTCATCACCCGCATCAACTCCTTATAGCCGACTTGCGCCATCTTGAGCGGCGGATTCTTCTTCGGGTCCTGCTCAGCCTCGACCACGAACCAGCCTTCATAGCCGTAGTTCGCCAGCCTTTCCACAATGGCACCAAAATCCAGCGACCCGTCGCCCGGCACCGTGAAGGCGCCGAGCGCTACGGCATCGAGGAAGGATTGCTTCTGGCGATCGAGTTTTTCGATGACGTCCATGCGCACGTCCTTGACATGGACATGGTTGATGCGCCGGTGATGATTGTCGATGGCGCGCAGCACGTCACCGCCGGCAAAAGCCAGATGGCCGGCATCGAGCAGCAGTGGAATGCCTTCTCCCGAATGACGCATGAAGGCGTCGAGCTCCGGCTCGGTCTCGACGACCGCCGCCATATGATGGTGATAGGAGAGCGGCATGCCTTGCTCGGCGCACCATTCGCCGAATTGGGTGAGGCGCCTCGCATAGGCCTTCATCTCGTCGTCCGAAAGCCTCGGCTTGGTGGCGAGCGGCTTTGAGCGGTCACCCTGGATGGAGCGGCCGACCTCGCCATAGACGATGCAGGGCGCGTCCACCGCCTTGAACAGATCAATCATCGGCTGGATGCGATCCTTATTCCTGGCCATGTCTTCGTCGACCAGAGTACCGGAGAACCAGCCGCCGCAGAGCGTCACGTCGGCCTTCTTCAGGATCGGCAGCATGATTTTCGGATCACTGGGAAAACGGCGGCCCATTTCCATGCCGGTGAAGCCCGCCGAGCGCGACTGCGCCAAGCATTCCTCCAGCGACACGTCATCGCTGAGTTCCGCAAGATCGTCGTTCCACCATGCAATGGGGGACATGCCCAGTTTGGCTTTCAAGTCGTCACTCCAATGTCAGTTCGTTCAATTTTCATTCGCCGACATCAATCACCAACACTCTGCATCCGCCGCTTTTCTTCATAGGCTTTGCGTGCGGCATTGACCTGCGGCCGCGAAGAAACTTCCGGCACGGCGACATCCCACCAATGGCCGCCGACATCGGTCGACACCAGTGGGTCGGTGTCGATGACCAGTACCGTCGTCTTGCTATTGTCTTTCGCTTTTGCCAGCGCCGTTTCCAACCCGGCGATCGACGAAACTTTCTCGGCGATGGCGCCGAGGCTTGCCGCATGCGCGGCGAAGTCGATGTCGGGCATAATCTCGTGGCGGGCGTCCTTCAGCAGATTGTTGAAATTGGCGCCGCCGGTTGCCATCTGCAGCCGGTTGATGCAGCCATAGCCCCTGTTGTCGAGCAGCACGATGGTCAGCTTGAGGCCGAGCATGACCGAGGTTGCGATCTCGGAATTGAGCATCAGATAGGAGCCGTCGCCGATCATGACGACGACCTCTTCGTCGGGCTTCGCCATCTTGACGCCGAGCCCGCCAGCGATCTCGTAGCCCATGGTCGAGAAGCCGTATTCGGCGTGGTAGGAGCCGGGCGCGCCCGCCTGCCAGAGCTTGTGCAATTCGCCGGGCAGGCCGCCGGCGGCATGAAGCAATATCACGTCGGAGCCCATGGCGCGCTGCACGGCGCCGATCACCTGCGCGTCCGACGGGTAGGCGGCATTGGTCGAGGCCGTCACCTTGCCGGCTTCGGCCTGCCATTCTTTCTTCCCGCTGGCCGCATTATCGGTCCAGGCAGCCGGCGCCTGCCAGCCATTCAGCGCCGCGCCGAGTTCGGCCAGCCCTTCCGCCGCATCGGCGACCAGCGGCAACGCCTGGTGCTTGCCCGCGTCGAAAGGCTGGACGTTCAGCCCGATGATGGTCTTGCCGGAATTCTTGAACAGCGCCCACGAGCCGGTGGTGAAATCCTGCAGCCTGGTGCCGACGGCAAGCACGACATCGGCTTCTTCAGCCAGCCGGTTGGCCGCCGAAGTGCCGGTGACGCCGACCGCCGCCATGTTGAGCGGATGATCGTCCGGCAGCGAGGATTTGCCGCCCTGCGTCTCGCAGACCGGGATGCCGGCGCCTTGCGCCAGCTTCGCCAGTTCGCCGGAAGCCTGCGAATAAAGCACGCCGCCGCCGGCAATCACCAAGGGCTTTGTTGCGGCCTTCAGCGCCGCCACCGCGGCCGCCAATTCCCCACGGTCCGGACGCGGCCGGCGCTGATGCCAGACCCGTTCGGCAAAGAAGCTCTCGGGGTAATCAAAGGCCTCAGCCTGCACGTCCTGGCAGAGCGCCAAGGTCACCGGTCCGCATTCGGCCGGATCGGTCAGCACCTGCATGGCACGGTTGAGCGCCGGGATGATCTGCTCGGGCCGGGTGATGCGGTCGAAATAGCGCGACACCGGGCGGAAGCAGTCGTTGACCGTCGCCGTTCCGTCGGAAAAATCCTCTGCCTGTTGCAGCACGGGATCGGGGATACGATTGGCGAAGACGTCGCCGGGGAGAAACAGGACGGGCAACCTGTTTACATGCGCAAGTGCCGCCGCCGTCACCATGTTGAGCGCGCCGGGGCCGATCGAACTGGTTGCCGCCATGAACCGGCGACGGAAATTGGCCTTGGCATAGGCGATCGCCGCATGCGCCATGGCCTGTTCGTTGTGGGCGCGAAACGTCGGCAATTCGTCGCGCACCTGATAAAGCGCCTCGCCGATGCCGGCGACATTGCCGTGGCCGAAGATCGCCCAGACGCCGCCGAAGATCGGCATTTTCCTGCCGTCGATCTCGGTCATCTGGCAGCCGAGAAAGCGGGTCAGCGCCTGCGCCATCGTCAGGCGGATTGTCTTGGTCATGTTGTTTTCCTCCGCAGTCCTTATGCCGCGCCTTCTTATGCTGCTTTGCGGCCGCGCGCGGCAAGCCATGCCTCGGTCAGCCTCTCGAAGCGCGACGCCATGTCGGCCACCGCCTCCTCGTCCGACATCTTGCCGGCAAGCCATTGTTCGGCCGCGTTGATGAAGATGGTGCGACCGACGGCGAAGCCCTTGACGATGGGCGCCTTGGCGGTGGCGGCAAAGGCCGCTTCCAGTTCGTCCGGCGGCGCTTCGAGGCCGAGCAGCACAACCCCGCGGCACCACGGATCGTTCTTCAGGATCACCGCTTCGATCTTCGCCCAGGCCCCGGCTGAGGCCTGCGGTTCAAGCTTCCACCAGTCGGGCTTGATATCAAGCGCATAGAGTTCCTGCAGCGCCCGCGGGATCGTCGTGTCGTCGAGCTCGCCGTGCTTGCCGGCGATGATCTCGATGAGAAGTTCTCTGCCTACTTTCCGCGCGGCCCCGAACAGGCTTTTGAGCTTCTGCTGCTGCTCGGTCTTCAGCGCCTCCGGGTCGTCGGGGTGGTAGAAGCACAGGCACTTGATGCAATGGTCGACCGGCCACTCGATCAGTTGCGAGCCGATATCCTGAGAGAATTCGAAACGAAGCGGCCGCGATCCGGGCAATTCGACTGGCCGGCCAAGCCAGGCGAAAGGATGGCGGGCGAATTCGAACATCGCCTCGCGGCCGTATTTTTCGTCGAGCAGCATGCCGTAGCCGGCGCGGCCGGCGGCAATCTTTGCCGCCGCCTTGACCGTCAGCACCTTGAAATCATGGATGCGCGACGGGTCGGCGCCTGTCTTCGCGGCAACATCGTCAAGCTGGATACGGTGATCGCAGGCCAGCGCCATCAGCGATGGAATGTCGCGCCGGCGCGTCGTCGCCCAATGGATATGGTTGATCGCCTCGTCCTTGCGCAGCGCCAGATGCCTGCTGCCGTTCTTCAGGAAGAACTGCAATTCCTCGAAGGTCGGGTATTCCGGCGCACAGAGCAGCCGCGACACGGCGAAGGCGCCGCAGGCGTTGGCCCAGGTCGCTGCCGTCTCCAGGCTCTCCTCGCCGAGCCAGCCGCGCAAAAAACCCGACATGAAGGCATCGCCGGCGCCGAGCACGTTGTAGACCTCGATCGGAAAACCCTTGCCAACGATGCCGTCCTCGAGGTCGTCGCTGATCGGCCCGTCATAGACGATGCAGCCCATGGCGCCGCGCTTCAAGACGATCGTGGCCTTGGACAGCGAGCGGATCGTCTTCAACGCATTCAGGCAATCATCGGCACCGGAGGCGATCATGATCTCTTCTTCGGTGCCGACGATCAGGTCGCAGTCGGGCAGCACTGTCTTCAGCTGGGCGGAGACCCGGTCGGATTTCACATAGCGCTCGAAGCCTTCGGCATGGCCGGCAAGGCCCCACAGATTAGGGCGGTAGTCGATGTCGAACACCACCTTGCCGCCCGTGGCCTTGATGGCACGGATCGCCTTGCGCTGCGCGGCGTCGCTGCTGGGCCGCGAAAAATGCGTGCCGGTGACGACGATGGCGCGTGCCGAGGTGATGAACGCCTCGTCGATGTCGTCTTCCGAAAGCGCCATGTCGGCGCAGTCGGTGCGATAGAAGATCATCGGCGACACGCCCTCGTCCTCGACCGACAGCAGCACCAGCGCGGTCAGCCGGTCCGGATCGGTCCTGAGGCCGTCAACCGAAACCCCTTCGCGCGTCAACTGCTCGCGGATGAAGCGGCCCATCTGCTCGTCGCCGACGCGGGTGAGCAGCGCCGAGCGCAGGCCGAGCCTCGCCGTGCCGACCGAAATGTTGGCCGGACAGCCGCCGACCGACTTGGCAAAGGAGGTGATGTCCTCCAGGCGCGAGCCGATCTGCTGGCCGTAGAGGTCGACGGAGGCGCGGCCAATGGTGATAACGTCGAGCGGCGCATGTTTCGCGTCCACGGCTTCGCCCATTCGAACCTCCCATCAGCCTTGTTGTCTTGGTAACACATTGTTTGGGTAACACGCGCGAGTGGCAGCGTGGCGCCGGAAATATGAAATAATAATTCCAATCCATAGTCAAGATGGAACGAGCGTTCCTTTGCTGAAAAGTGGTCCCTAGGTCTTGCGTTTGCGGCCTGCATCGCGGCGCTTCTCGCCAACCGCGACGGTCAGCGCCATGGCCAGCGCCATCGTTGCCGACAGCGAGCGGAAGCCGGCGAAATCGGCCTCGGCGACCTCGAACCAGACTCTGGCGAACTGGGCGAGCGGGGAAAAGGAACTGTCGGTGATCGCTACGATCGGAACGCCTTGCTCCGAGATGACGCGCGCCTCCTCAATGGTCGCCGGGGCATAAGGCGAGAAACTGATGGCGATGACGGCATCCCTGGGCGAGGCAAAGCTGATCATCTCGGCGTTGAGGCCGGCGGCTGATTCGATCAGCTGGTTGCGGATCTTGAGCTTGCCCAGCGCATAGGCGATGTAGGAGGCGACCGGATAGGAGCGGCGCTTGGCCAGCACATAAATCGTCTCCGCCTTCGCCAGCAAGGCGATGGCAGCTTCGAAATGGTCTTCGTTCAACCTGTCTGAAATATCGTTGAGCGAGGTGCTCGCCGCGGCGACGAAGCCGTCGAAAATCGCCCGGTGACCGGCGCCTTCCTCGGCCTTGGCGCGCAATGCCGCCAGCCTTTCATCATAAGACGAATTGCGCTCGCGCAGGCGCTCACGAAACACCAGTTGCAGGCTGGTGAAGCCGTCGAAGCCGAGCTGCTGGGCGAAGCGGATCAAGGTCGAAGGCTGGACGCCGGCGGAGGCGGCGATGCTGGCGGCGGTGCCGAAGGCAATATCGTCGGGATTGTCGAGCGCATAGGCGGCGATCTGCGCGATGCGCTTGGGCAGGCTCTGGCGCCGTTCCAGGATCGTCGTACGCAGCGTCTCGAAATCGCGGGGCACCCGTTCGTCCATAGTCGCTCCGCCCAGGTCCATCAGTCGATGCCGTGTGATGCCCCATCATAGCGAGCCTGTGCAAGAAGGCCATAAAAAATGAGCCATGCGTTCCATTTCTGGAAAAAATGGACTAATTCATCCACACAACCTTTCTGGCAGCGGAGACAAGGAAATGGTCGGAGTCGGTCTTATCGGCACGGGGTTCATGGGCAAGTGCCATTCCATTGCCTGGAACGCGGTCGGCACCGTCTTTCCCGACGTGGCCAAGCCAAGGCTGGTCCATCTCGGCGAGGTCGATGACGACCTTGCCAAGCGCCGGGCGGCCGAGTTCGGCTTCGCCAAGGGCTCCGGCGACTGGCGCGCCGTCGTCGATGACCCGGACGTCGATATCGTCTCGCTGACCACGCCGAACCAGTTCCACCCGGAGATGGCCATCGCCATCCTCGAAGCCGGCAAGCATCTGTGGTGCGAAAAACCGATGGCGCCGAGTTTTTCCGAGGCGCAAGCCATGGCGGCCGCGGCCAAAAAGTCCGGCAAGGTGGCCGCGCTCGGCTACAACTACATCCAGAATCCGGTCATCCGCCATATCGGTGCGCTGCTCGACGAAAAGATCATCGGTGAAATCAATCATCTGCGCATCGAGATGGACGAGGATTTCATGGCCGACCCGGAGGCGCTGTTCTTCTGGAAGCACGAGGCGGCGTCCGGTTACGGCGCCCTCGACGATTTCGCCGTGCATCCGCTGTCGCTGGTCTCGGTGCTGTTCGGCCGCGTCGCCCGCGTCATGTGCGACATGGCGAAACCCTATGCCGATCGCCGCGTCGCATCAGGCGGGCGCCGCGCGGTCGAGACCTACGACATCGCCAGCGTGCTGATGCATCTCGAAAACGGCATTGCCGGCACGCTGCTGGTCAACCGTTCGGCCTGGGGCCGCAAGGGCCGGATCGCCATCCAGATCTTCGGCTCGAAGGGCTCGATCCTGTACGACCAGGAGCGGATGAACGAGTTCCAGCTTTACCTGACAGCCGACCGCCCGACCGAGCAAGGCTATCGCACCATCCTGGTGGCGCCGCACCACAAGCCCTACGACGCCTTCCTGCCGGCGCCCGGCCACGGTCTCGGTTTCAACGACCTCAAGATCATCGAATGCCGCGAGCTGCTGACCAGGCTGGCCGGCAAGCCGGCGCGCATCATCGATTTCGACGAAGGCCTTGAGATCGAGCGCACGGTGCACGCAATGGCGCGCTCGTTCGAGGAGCAGCGCTGGGTGGCGGTGCGGTAGAGGCTGCTTCCAGCCGGCCGCCGGCCGCGCTTTCGCGGCCAACGGCGTCAGCTGTCTCAAGCGGCGCCTGGACGGCTGGCGACCAGGGCGCGTCGCGCCGATCGGCGCTGCTCGACGGCGTCGGCAAGGCCGTACAGCACCGTCTCGGTGGTCGCCCAGTCGATGCAGCTATCGGTGATGCTCTTGCCATAGATGAGCGGCTTGCCGGGCGTGACTTCCTGCCGGCCGGCGACGAGATTGCTCTCGATCATGACGCCGATGATGCGCTCGTCGCCTGCCGCGACCTGGCCCGCCACGTCGGCGGCGACCTTCGGCTGGTTCTCGGGCTTCTTGTTGCTGTTGGCGTGGCTGACATCGATCATCAACCGTGGCGCGACACCGATCCGGGCGAGTTCCGCACTGGCGGCGGCGACGCTTGCCGCGTCATAATTGGGCTGAATGCCGCCGCGAAGGATGACGTGGCAGTCCTCATTGCCGGTGGTCGTCGCGATGGCGCTGCGCCCGCCCTTCGTCACCGCCATGAAATGATGCGGCTGGGCGGCGGACTTCACCGCCTCGGCGGCGATCCGCAAATTGCCGTCGGTGCCGTTCTTGAAGCCGACCGGGCAGGACAGGCCGGATGCGAGTTCGCGATGGATCTGGCTCTCCGTCGTGCGCGCGCCGATCGCGCCCCAGGCGACGAGGTCGGCAATGTATTGCGGGGTGGCCATGTCGAGGAATTCGGTCGCCGCCGGAAGGCCAAGATTGTTGACCGCGGAGAGCACGTTGCGGGCCATCCGCAGGCCTTTGTCGATGTTGAAGCTGCCGTCGAGGTCGGGATCGTTGATCAGGCCCTTCCAGCCGACGGTCGTGCGCGGTTTCTCGAAATACACGCGCATCACGATCTCCAGCCGGTCCGACAGGCTCTCGCGC
Source organism: Mesorhizobium sp. WSM4817 (assembly GCF_055811135.1). NCBI lineage: Bacteria > Pseudomonadati > Pseudomonadota > Alphaproteobacteria > Hyphomicrobiales > Phyllobacteriaceae > Mesorhizobium > Mesorhizobium sp. WSM4817. Next base: position 135,055 of record NZ_JBVVQQ010000006.1, read on the forward strand.
AGCGCCACCAGCCGGCTGGCATAGTCGACGGCAGCGATCGGGTCGTGGATCGAACAGGGGCCGACGACGACGACCAGCCGATCGTCGGCGCCGGTCAGCACGGCATGGATAGCGTTGCGTGACGCAGCAACGGTGCGCGTCGCCGTCAGCGTGCGCGGTATCTCCCGCATCACGTCGTCCGGCGTACTCAGCTCTCGGATTTCCTTGACCCGAAGATCATCTGTGGTGGTCAACACGGCTTTCTGCTCCTGGTTGGGAGACCTGCCGGCTGAAACAAAAAAGCCGCCAGGTCTGGCGGCTGTTCGGATGTTGTTGCTGCAATCTTCAGATCGAGCGCAATCCTCCCGCCGCCAGCGAGCTGCCGTAGCTAAAGTACCAGAACGAGGCGGTCAGGTGGATCATGCCAGCCCTATAGCCGAAGCCAGGGTGCTTGTCACGTTCAGATGACGCTACTCAGATGACGCTATTCCGGCGAAGACCCTGCAATGGTTTGGTCGTAGTCGACCAGCGAGCCGGTCATGACGCCGGACTGCGAGCTGATCATATAGCTGATCAGCCGGGCAAGCTGCGCCGGCTTCACCAACTGGCCCATCGGCTGCGCTGCCGCGGCCTTTTCCAGCCAGTCGTCCGGCGCGTCGTGCCATTTCTTCTGCACGATCGCCTCGCCCTCGGTATCCATCCAGCCGGGCAGCACGGCGTTGCAGCGGATGCGATTGCTGCGATAGGCATTGGCGACATTCTTGGTCAGCGTCGCCAGTGCGCCCTTGCTCGACGAGTAGGGCGCCAGGAACGACTGGCCGCAATGCGCCGACATCGAAAGCACGTTGACGATCGAGCCAAGCGCCTTGCGGTCGAGCAGATGCGCCACCACACCCTGCATCAGGAAGAAGGGGCCGCGCACATTGGTCTGGAAGATCTGGTCAAAAAGATCCTCGGAGGTCTCAACCAGTGAGCCGCGGGCCGAGGTGGCGGCGGCGTTGACCAGCGCATTGACGGTGCCGAAATGAGCGATCGCGGTTTCGACGACCCGCTTGCAATCGGCCACCACCGAGACGTCGGCGCTGATGAAAATGGCCTCGACGCCGTCTTTCGCAAGTGCGGCGACCGCCTTGTCGCCCTTCTCCCTGGAACGGCCGACCAGCGCCAGGGCGCGGCAGCCCTCGTCGGCCAGCGCCTCGGCGACGGCGAAGCCGATGCCTTGCGCGCCGCCGGTGACGATGGCGCGTGTTTGTGAATTTCGACCGGCGGAACCGTTCATCGCCTTGCTCCTGTGCTTGATGGTCAGACTGTCTTGTCGAGGCGGACGGCCTTGCCTTCCGTCGCCGATTTCAGCGCCGCGTCCGCCAGCCGCAGCGCGACGAGCCCGTCCCCACCGCTCGGCGCCGCCTTGTTGCCCGACGTCGCCGCCGCGATGAAGGCGGCGATCTCGTTGGCATAGGCGTCGAGGTAGCGGGTCATGAAGAAGTCGTGCAGCGGCGGGCGCGTATAGCCCTTTTCATTGGCCAGCTCGATCGACACCGGCCGCTGGTTCTCGGCCGCAACCATGCCTTTCGAGCCATGCACCTCGATGCGCTGGTCGTAGCCATAGGTGGCGCGTCGCGAATTGGAGATGATGCACTGCTTGCCGGAGGCGGTTTCGAGGATGACGCTGACGCTGTCGAAGTCGCCGGCCTCGCCGATCTTTTTGTCGACCAGCACCGAGGCGTGGGCGCTGACCGCCACCGGCTCCTCGCCGAGCAGGAAGCGCGCCATGTCGAAATCATGGATGGTCATGTCGCGGAAGATGCCGCCCGAGCGGCCGATGTAGTCGAGCGGCGGCGGGCCGGGATCGCGCGAGGTGATGGTCACCATCTCGACCGTGCCGATGGCGCCGTCGTCGATCGCCTTGCGCACGGCGGCGAAATGCGGATCGAAGCGGCGGTTGAAGCCGACCATCAAAGTGGCGCCGGCCTTGTCGACCACGGCCAGGCATTCTTCCACTCGGCCGGCGTCGAGGTCGATCGGCTTCTCACAGAAGATCGCCTTGCCGGCCTTGGCGAACCGCTCGATCAGATCGGCATGGGTGTCGGTCGGCGTGCAGATAATGACCGCATCGATATCCCCGGCTTTTTCGATGGCGTCGATGCTGCGCACTTCCGCGCCATAGGCCGACGCCAGATCGGTCGCCGCCTTCTCGAAGGCATCGGCAACTGCGACCAGCCTGGCCTGCGGATTGGAACCGACGGCGCGGGCGTGGACCTTGCCGATGCGGCCGGCACCGAGAAGAGCGAAGCGGAGAGACATGGAAATTTCCTTTGGGATGGTTCGAAATGGAAGTGCGTCTTTACTGAACCGTTCAGGGCAAGGCGCAGTAGATTTTCTTACTGCAGCTGATCGGCGACGGGCCGATGACCCGCCGCGCATCCGCCCTAAGCCGCAAGTTCCGCCTCCCCGGTTTTGGCGCCGGTGATGTATGAGACGATGTCGTTGCCGTCGGTGTCATGCTTGCGCAGGTTGGCGACGATGCGGCCGCGCCGGAACACGACGATGCGGTCGACCAGGTCGAACACCTGGCGCATGTTGTGGCTGATCAGGATCAGCGGCTCGCCATTGGCTTTCAGCGTGCGGATGATGTTTTCTACCTGCGTCGTCTCCTGCACACCAAGTGCAGCCGTCGGCTCATCCATGATGATGAGCTTGGATGCGAAAGTCGCGGTTCTGGCGATTGCCACGCACTGGCGCTGGCCGCCCGACATGTGGCGGATGGTGTTGGAAAGATTGGGAATCTTCACCGCCGTGCGGATCAGCGCTGCCTCGGTCGCCTTGCGCATGAACTTGCGATCGAGGATCGAGAAAGGCCCGAGATTGAACAGCACCTTTTCGCGGCCGAGAAACAGGTTCGACGGCACGTCGAGATCGTCGGCAAGCGCCAGGTTCTGGAACACGGTCTCGATGCCCGCCTCGCGCGCCGCGATCGGTCCGGCGAAGTTGACTTCCTTGCCGTCGAACCAGATCTTGCCGCTGGTGCGCTGCTCGACGGCGGTGATCTGGCGCACGAAGGTCGATTTTCCGGCGCCATTGTCACCCATGATGGCGACATGCTCGCCCTTGCGCAGTTCGAAATTCGCGCTTTCGAGCGCATGCACGCCGCCATAGTATTTGGTCAGGTTTTCGGTCTTCAGGACGATGTCTGACATGGTCAAGCCCTCATTGCCCGCAGGCGCTGGCGCCACTGGTCGAGAACGACTGCGCCGATGATGATCACGCCCTTGACCATCTCCTGGTAGTAGGCGTCGAGGCGCAGGAAGGTGAAGCCGGAGATGATGACGCCGAAGATCAGCGCACCGATCACCGTGCCGATGATCGAACCGCGGCCGCCCGACAGCGAGACGCCGCCGATGACCGCCATGGCGATCGCGTCCAGTTCGTACATCACGCCCATGCCGGCCTGAGCAGTGAGGTTCTTGGAGCTCAGCACCACGGCGGCTAGCGCGGCGAGGATACCGGCAATGACGAAGACGAGGATCTTGTGGTTCTTGACATTTATGCCGGACATGCGCGCGGCGTCCTCGTTGGAGCCGATGGCATAACAGTGCTTGCCGTATCTGGTGTATGACAGGATCAGCTGGAACAAAATCGCCAGCGATATGAAGATGATGACCGGCATCAGCCCCTTGCCGATGGCGGCGAAACTCTCGGTGGGAAACGAGATCGGCTGCCCCTTGGACCACCATTTGGCGACACCGCGCGCGGTGACCATCATGCCGAGCGTGGCGATGAACGGCGGAATGCGGGTATAGGCGACCAGCGTGCCGTTGATCAGGCCAGCCAGCAGGCCGCAGCCGATCGCGACAAGCACCGGCACGATCACCGGCAGGTCGGTCCAGCCCTGCTCGATGAACATCGCCTTGGGGTTCGGGTTGCCGTTGACCGTCGCCACCTGGGCGAAGCTCATGGCGATCATCGCCGTGGCGCCGACGATCGAACCAGAGGAGAGGTCGATGCCGCCGGAAATGATCACCTGCGTCACGCCGATGGCGATGATGCCGACGATCGACACCTGCAGGATGATGATCTGCAGGCGCGCCTCGTTGAAGATCGTATCGACGTTGGCGCGGGTGTTGAACAGGAAGCTGTCGCCAAGAAAGACGCGGCCTATCAGCTCGAAGGCGCCGACCAGGATGATGAGCGCCAGGAAAACGTTGAATTCGGCAGGCCATGTCCGCTTTTTCGCATCATAGCTCAGTCCACCGACGCCATGGGTTGTCTGTGTCAACTTTTGCTTCCTCCATCAGCTGCAGTCGCCCTCCCGCCGCTTGTTTCGGCGATGAGGGAAAAGAGGGAGCGGCGCTGCTTTTTGTTCTTAAAGCGTCGGATTTCCAAAAACCGGTCCGATCCTCTGCCGCGCCGCTCCTATCGAGAACGCTCCTCTGCTCAATTCTTCTGCAGGAACTTGTCGATGTTTGCCGGCGTGACCAGCTGGAAGGGGATGTAGACCTTCTGCTCAACCGCCTCGCCCTTGGAAAGCTTGAGCGCCGCGTCCAGCGCCCCGGCGCCTTGGCCGGCCGCGTCCTGGAACACGGTGACGTCGAGATCGCCCGCCTGCATCGCGGCAAGCGCGTCCTGGGTGGCGTCCACACCGCCGACGACAACCGACTTCATGTCGATGTTGGCAGCTTTCATGGCCTGGATGGCGCCGATGGCGCTCTCGTCATTGTTGGCGATCACGCCATCGAACGGCGCGCCGGTCGACAGCCAGTTGGTCATCAGGTTCTGTGCTTCCTCGCGTTTCCAGTTCGACGTCTGCTTGTCGATGATCTTGATGAAGCTGCATTCGGGAGTGGCGATCACATCGTCAATGTCCTTGGTGCGCTGCACCGCGGCCTGGTTCGACAGTTCGCCCATGATCACATAGACATTGGCCTCGGTCTTGCCGGCTTCCTTGAACAGCCGGCAGACTTCCTGGGTCTCGAGAGTGCCTGACTCAACCTCGTTCGAGGCAACGAAAGCCTGGTTGTCCGGCAGCGTGTCGACATTGACCGGCTCGCGGTTGACATAGACCAGCGGAACGTTGGCCGCAGCGGCGGCATCCGACATTGCCTGGGTGGCCGAGGTGTCGACTGGATTGACGACAATCGCGTCGACGCCCGAGGCGACGAAGTTCTTGATCTGGTCGAGTTGCTTGGCGACGTCGTTCTGCGCGTCCTCGACCTGCAGTTCGACGGCTTCCATGCCTTTGGCCTGCTCAATCATGCCGTTGCGCAGCACGGTGAGAAAATTGTCGTCGAACAGCGCCATCGACACGCCGATTTTGGCAGCGAGGGCGGACGAGCTCATCAGCGCCAGGAATGCGGCGCCCAACAGCAGCTTTTTCATTCTATTTCTCCTCCACAGAATTGGTGTCCGGCTGCACCGATCTACCCGGAATCCCCGATCTCCCAGGGAATCTCTCCCGATTGCTTCTCCGTTTTCCGATGGCGATTTCCGCGTTGGCTGGAACGCCAAGCCCTCCGTTGAAACAGATGTTCCGGAACGAAAGAACCAAAATACCTAGTTGGTGAAATATTTATTCCATTCTACTGGCGGGCGTCAAGGAGATTCCGAAAGCGGCTGCCGGTTTTTTCGGACAACGCGGCTGAGGGTCGGCAAACCTTCTGCAAGAATCCATCAGGCTGATGGTTCACATCACTGCCGACGTCCCGATCTAAACAGGATGTCTTGGCTGAGCCCAGATCTTCTGCCCGAGCCTAGATGTTTTCCGGCAGATAGATGTCGAAGGGCAGGAAGGTCTGGCCCGGCGCATTGGCGGCGCCTGCCTCGATGGCATGCACCATCAGCCCGACAAGTTCGCGGCATAGTGCTGCCAGCGGCGTCGAAATCACCATGGTCAGGATGTTGTCGGCGAGCGCCGCGCGCGATTCGGCGTTGATCTCGTTGCAGACGACCACTGGCATGTTTGCCGGCCTGGCCGCCCTTAGCGCGGAAACCGCGCCTTCCATGCCGCCGCCAGCGACATAGCAGCCGGCCAGATCCGGGTACCGCGCCAGAAGATCGATCATTGCATCATGGGTCACCTGGTTGGCTTCCAGGTTGACCAGCGTCTCCATCACCGTGAATTCCGGCGCATGCTCGCGGAAAAACGATCTGAAGCCGATCTCGCGCAGCTCATGGCCATGGAAGCGATGGCTGCCGACGAAAAGGGCGACCTTGCCGGGCTTTCTCGCCGCTCTGGCGATCATCCAGGCCGCGGTACGACCGACTTTGCGGTTGTCGAGGCCGACATAGCCCTCGCGGATGCCGGCTGCAAAGTCGGATAGCAGGGAGAAGACGGGTTGCCCCCTCGCCTTCAGGGTCTCGACGGCTGCCGTCAGCGTCGGATGGTCCGGACCGACAAGGGCGACTGCCCTGGATTTCGCCGCCAGCTTGCGCATCTGCGCGGCGATCTCGTCGGGGGCCAGCGAACTGGCGAAATCGATGGTTGCGACGCCGCGGAAGCGCTGCGATTGCGAAACAGCCAGTTCGATCTCGCGGGCGAAATCGCTGTAGAAAACATCATTGCCCCTCAGCAGCAGAAAGCCGAGCCGGTATTCCGGCAGTTCCTGGCGCATCCGCTGCTTGATCAGCCCGGCGGCGTGGTAGCCGATGCTGGTGGCGGCCTCATAGACGCGGCGCGCGGTTTCCTCGCGCACCGGCAGGCGATTGTTCAGCACCCGATCGACGGTGGCGACGCTGACCCCCGAAATACGCGCCAGATCGGTGATGGTCGGCCGTTTTGCCATACGCTTCCTGCCTGATTGCCTGGCATAGGCTATACATCATTCTGATGGGAAATGATAGAAACTATCTTCATGATGTTGAGCCTATCACGGCTTGGCGTTATTTTAGGGCATAAGCACCTGTGGCAGAGGCACCCGTTCCGACGGATGCCGACGGAGGCAGCCTCAATGGAAGCGACACTATCCGCAATGCCGTCCCGGCGAGACTACAGCCTGCTCGGCCGCGACGCGAAACGCGCCGTCGAGACCGGCCTGGCGGCGGCCGAATGGTATCATACCGACGTGCCCCGCAAGCAGATGAAGGAGCTGATGCAGCGCTCCGATGGGCCGGCGATCCGCGACACCATCATCTGGCTCTCCGCCCTGGTCGTGAGCGGCGCCGGCGGCGCCTGGTTCTGGGGCACATTGTGGTGCGTGCCGTTCTTCTTCGTCTATGGCGTGCTCTACGGCTCTTCCACTGATTCACGCTGGCACGAATGCGGCCACGGCACCGCCTTCAGGACGCAGTGGATGAATGATGCGGTCTATCAGATCGCCTGCTTCATGATCATGCGCAACCCGGTGACCTGGCGCTGGAGCCATACACGGCATCACACTGACACGGTCATCGTTGGCCGCGATCCGGAGATCGCGGTGATGCGCCCGCCGGACCTGTTGCGCGTCGTGCTCAATTTCTTCGGCATTGTCGATGCCTGGCATGCCATGGCCGACATGGTGCGCAACGCGGCCGGTATCATCAGCCCGGCGGAAAAGACCTTCATTCCCGAGCAGGAGCAGCCAAAGGCGATCCGCATTGCCCGCATCTGGACCGCGATCTATGCCGCGACAATCGCGCTGGCGCTTTATGGCGGCTCGTTCCTGCCCTTGATGCTGGTCGGTCTGCCCAGGCTTTACGGCGCCTGGCATCATGTCATGACCGGCCTGCTGCAGCACGGCGGCCTCGCCGAAAATGTCATCGACCATCGCCTCAACAGCCGCACGGTCCACATGAACCCGATCAGCCGCTTCATCTACTGGAACATGAACTACCACGTCGAGCACCACATGTTCCCGATGGTGCCCTACCACGCGCTGCCGAGGCTGCATGAGCTGATCAAGCACGACCTGCCGGCGCCGACGCCATCGATCCTGGCCGGCTATCGCGAGATGGTGCCTGCCTTCCTGCGCCAGCTGCGCAATGAAGACTATTTCCTCAAGCGCGAACTGCCGCCGACCGCCAAGCCTTATCGCGAGGAATTCCACAACGATAACGACGCCGTCGCGGCAGCAGCCGAATGATTTGCGCGCCTGTGCCGGGGCATGTTGACCAAGAAAAATTCTGCCCGGGAGGACCAATGAGCGACTGGGTCGAGGCCTGTGGTGCCGATGACATCGACGAAGAGGACGTGATGCGGTTCGACCATGACGGCCGCACCTTCGCCATCTATCGCAGTCCCGACGACGAATATTTCGCGACGGACGGCCTTTGCACGCATGAGAAGGTGCATCTGGCCGACGGGTTGGTGATGGACGACATCATCGAATGCCCGAAGCACAATGGCCGCTTCAATTACAAGACCGGTGCAGCCAGGGGCGCGCCGGTCTGCGTCAATCTCAGGACCTATCCGGTCAAGCTCGACGCCGGCAAAATCCTCATTCAGATAGGGTGACGGTGATGGCGAAAGGAATGCTCATCATCGGCGCCGGCGAATGCGGCGGGCGGGCTGCCCTGGCGCTGCGCGATCTCGGCTATGATGGCCCGGTGACGCTGGTAGGCGACGAGCCGCATCTGCCCTATGAGCGGCCGCCGCTGTCGAAGGACGCGATGGCCGGCGATGCGCCGGTGATCAAGGCGATCGCCAGCGATGAGATCCTGGCCGAGAGATCGATAAGGCATATCCATTCGGTTCAGGCGGTGGCGATCGACCGCGCTGCTCATGTCGTGCGCCTGTCGGACGGCTCGGCGCTGCCATACGACAAATTGCTGCTGGCGACCGGTTCCCTGCCGCGCAGACTGCCAATGCCGGGCCTCGGGCCGCGTTGTGCCTATCTCCGGACCTTCAACGACGCGCTGGCAATTCGAGCCCATCTCCGCGCCGGAAACCGCATCGCCATCATTGGCGGCGGCTTCATCGGTCTTGAGCTCGCCGCCGCAGCACGCAGACTGGGCGCAGTTGTCACCGTCATCGAGGCGCAGCCGCGCATCCTGATGCGCGGCGTGCCGGCCGAGATCGCCAAGATCGTCCACGAGGCGCATGAAGCCGAAGGCGTCAAAATCCTGTGCGGCGACGCAATCGCCGCGATTGCCGATGACGGCGCCGAGGTGAGCATCGCGCTTGCCGGCGGGCAGGACATCGTCGCCGACCTGGCGGTGATCGGCATCGGCGCTGTGCCGGTGACCGGACTTGCCGCAGAAGCGGGCCTGACGATCGACAACGGCATAGCCGTCGATGCCGAGCTTCGCACCAGCGATCCGGATATCTTTGCCGCCGGCGATTGCTGCTCGTTTCCGCTTGCCGTCTATGGCGGCCGGCGCGTGCGGCTGGAGGCCTGGCGCAACGCGCAGGAGCAGGGCGCGATTGCGGCCAGCAACATGCTTGGCGCCGGTGAGGCCCACTCGGCTGTGCCATGGTTCTGGTCGGATCAGTACGGCCTGACCTTGCAGATATCTGGGCTGTCGGACGAGGGCAGCAAGGTCGTGCGCCGCGACCTCGACGACGGCGCCTTCATCCTGTTTCACCTGGCGCAAGACGGCAGGCTGGTCGCGGCGAGCGGAATCGGTCCGGGCAATTCTGTCGCCCGCGACATCAGGCTGGCCGAGATGCTGATCGCAAAAAGGGCAAAGCCGGCGCCTGAGGCGCTCGGTTCGCAAACGATCAAGCTGAAGTCGCTGCTGGCGGCGTGAGCCCGGTCCGTGCCGATTGTCGAAAGCAGGCGCCGCCCCTCATTGCCCTGCCGGGCATTTCTCCCCGTAAACGGGGAGAAAGAAGCTGGCCGCGAACCTGGCGTTCTTTCTGCAACCCTGGGCGATTGGCGAAATCCTTTGCGAAGGCGTCCTTCTCCCCGTCGCTATACGGGGAGACGTGCCCGGCAGGGCGATGAGGGGCAGCGCAAACGCCGAAGAGGCGACTTCGATTTCAGCTCGAAGGCCAGATCTCAACACCCACTAAAACAGCGCGTTGAGCTCCGGCAGTTTGTCGTTGACCAGCCAGCCATAGTAATTTTCCTCAGGCAGCTTCTCCGGTTCGCCCGCGGCGCGGCGCCTGTCGTTTTCGGCCTTCAGCGCATGGGCGCGCTGCTCAGGATTGCCGACATTGTAGAGCGTCGATGTGATGCCGGGATTGCCCGATATGTCGAAGCCGGCAATGCTCTGATAGGCATCGATCGATTTCCGGATCGTCGCCGCGACATAGTCCAAGGTCAGGTCCGGATCCATGATGGTCTTGTAGACCGCGTTCGGATCGCCGACGTCGAGCTTCGGCAGGCCGGACACCTGGTGCACGAGATCGCTCATCTGCAAGGCGGTCAGCGGATTGAGCTGGCCCAGGCCAAAAGTCTGGCCGGCATAATAGGGCTGGAAGAAAGTCGCGCCGAAGCGGTCGTCGGGGAAGCTCTCACCGCCGACAGTTTTGCCGCGAAAGGAAAGGTTCCACACCTGCTCGCGGCATTCCCAGAGCTCGTAACTATCCGATTTGCCGACGCATTCCTGGAATTGCGGCCGTTGCACGAAATCGGTGATGTCCTCGCCTTCGTAGGCGAAGGACAGCTTGCTCGACAGATAGGAGATCGCCTTGACGTAGTAGGTCTGCAGCCGGTCGTAGGCGTCGACATTGTAGGTGTGCTCGCCGACGATGGCGCCGACGATATGCATAGGATCGATGCCATAGGTCGCTGCTGCCTGCTCGATCTTGCCGCGAAGACCGGCGTCGTGCTGCAGCAGCGCATAGACCTTGCGGTATTTCGACTGGAAGGTGGTGTTGGTGGCCTGGGTGCGCCGGCTTGAGGCGCCCGGTATGTTGGGCTGCTCGACATGACTGTTGCCCGGCGGCACCATGGTCGCCGCTTCGGCGGCGAACATGGCTGTCGCCAGCGTCAGCCCGAGAGTGACGAGGATCGTTTTTTTCATGCGCCGCCGCCTGCAACAACGCATGACCCTCGGAACCGATTTTCGGGGGTCATGCGCAGAACCAACTGTACAGCGTCCTTTGCGCATCCAAAAAGCTGCGCGGCGCTGGTGTTGCCGGCAAACTAGGTAAAGCTGCAACGGGAGTCGAGAGCCCCGTCGCCCGGCAAGACAAAAGCTGGCCAGATGCTTCCATTTGGCCACACGTGCCGGCTCCGCCGGTCCGACTCTTGCGGATGGATCGCCTGCTACAGGATGAATCGCGACAGATCCGTGTTTCTCGACAGATCGCCGACATGCTTCTCCACATAGGCGGCGTCGACTGTCACCGACGTGCCGTGGCGGTCCGGCGCGTCATAGGAGATCTCGTCCAGCACCCGCTCCATCACCGTCTGCAGCCGCCTGGCGCCGATGTTCTCGACGCTGGCGTTGAGATCGACGGCGATGCCGGCCAGTGAATCGATGGCGTCGTCGGTGAAGACGAGATCGACGCCCTCGGTCTTCATCAGCGCGATGTACTGCTTGATCAGGCTGGCCTCGGTCTCGGTCAGGATGCGCACGAAATCGTCCTTCTCCAGCGCACGCAGCTCGACGCGGATCGGCAGACGGCCCTGCAGTTCGGGCAGCAGGTCGGATGGCTTGGCAACGTGGAACGCGCCCGATGCGATGAACAGGATGTGATCCGTCTTCACCGGTCCGTATTTGGTCGCGACCGTGGTGCCTTCGACAAGCGGCAGCAGGTCGCGCTGCACGCCTTCGCGGGAAACACCGGCGCCCATGCCGCCTTCGCGCGAGGCGATCTTGTCGATCTCGTCGAGGAAGACGATGCCGTCGTTTTCGGTCGATTCGAGCGCCCTGCGCACCACCTCGTCCTGGTCGAGCAGCTTGTCGGACTCGTCGCCGACCAGCACCGCGTAGGATTCCTTCACTGTCGTCTTGCGGGTCTTGGTCTTCTGGCCGCCCATCGCTTTCGACAGCATGTCGTTGATGTTCAACACGCCGATATTGGCGCCCGGCATGCCGGGTATCTCGAAGCCGGGCATGCCGCCAGTGCCGGTATCGCTCACTTCGATCTCGATCTCCTTGTCGTCGAGCTCGCCGTCGCGCAGCTTTTTGCGGAAACTGTCGCGCGTCGCCGGGCTCGCCGTCTTGCCGACGAGCGCTTCGAGCACGCGTTCCTCGGCATTGATATGGGCACGCGCCTTGACGTCCTCGCGCATCTTCTCGCGCACCAGGCCGATGGCGATCTCGACCAGGTCGCGGATGATCTGCTCGACGTCGCGGCCGACATAGCCGACCTCGGTGAACTTGGTCGCCTCGACCTTGACGAACGGCGCACCGGCAAGGCGCGCCAGGCGGCGCGATATCTCGGTCTTGCCGACGCCGGTTGGGCCAATCATCAGGATGTTCTTCGGCATCACCTCTTCACGCATCTGGCCTTCGAGCTGCTGGCGGCGCCAGCGGTTGCGCAAGGCGATGGCCACGGCGCGCTTGGCGTCCTTCTGGCCGATGATGAAGCGATCGAGTTCCGAAACGATTTCGCGGGGCGAGAATGTGGTCATATCGCTAAATTCCACTTTGCCACTGCCGGATGGACTCGAACGGATGCAGCAGCATGATCACGTTGAGTGTCAGATTGTCCCTGATGATGTAGCCGACACCGAATTCGAAGATGAGAGCGAGGGTCACGATCACCCATATAGGAAGCCTGCGCGCCATCACAAATCCCAGCACCATCGCCAGCGTGTCCGCCACCGAATTGATGATGCTGTCGCCGTAATAGTCGAGCGAGATCGTGCCGGCGCGGTAGCGCTCGATGATCAACGGGCTGTTCTCGAGAAGCTCCCAGCCGCCCTCGATGACGACCGCAAATGCCAGCCTGAGCCCGATCGGCGAGCGCGGGAACAGAGCCCACGCCAGCGCGTAGAACAGGAAGCCGTGGATGAGGTGCGAGAATGTGTACCAGTCGGAAATATGCTGGGAATTCTCCGAACTCTGCACGATGCCGTGCCACAGCTTGACATAGCCGCATTCGCAGATCGGCGTTCGGCCCATGCCGTAAAGGGCTCCAGCCTGGAATATAATCAGGCCGAGGACGAGCAGAAGTCCCATCCGCCAGCTGTCTTCATAGGCCGAGACGGTCTTGTCGGCGCCGCTTGTACTCATGCTGTTACTGCCCCTCTTCGGCGCCTTATTCGGCGTCCCCCTATTCGATATTGCCCTCTTGGGCGCCGCCCTCTTCCGCGTCGCCCGCTTCGGCGTCAATTGCCATCAGCACGGCGTCGCCATATTCCGATTGCCTGCGATCGATAGCTCTGAACCCGGCCTTTTGATAGGCACGGATCGCTCGTCCGTTGGATGGATCCGGGTCGATGATGACACGCGGTGCCCCTTCCTCGAACAGCTGTTCCACGAACTGCCGGACAATTGCCGAGCCGTGGCCGCGTCCGACAAGCTCGGGCCTGCCGATCGACAGATCGATGCCGAGCGTGCCGAAAGGCTGGTCGCTGTAGGGGTGGCCGTCCTCCAGATGCGGATCGTAGCTCTGCATGTAGCCGATCGGCTCGCCGTCGAGCTCGATGATCAGCGGCTCGACGGAAATGCTGTCGATGTGCTCACGGATCTGGGCGATCTCCGTCTCGGGATCGTCCCACCACTCGGCGACATGCGGCTCGGCCAGCCATGCCGCGATCATCGGCAGGTCCGCCTCGGTCACCGGTCGAAAATCATATCTATTTTCTCGTTTGGCCATGATCTCCTGCGAACCGAAGGTCAGCGAAGCAAAAACCGGTTTCCACTTTTCGGGATCATGGCCAGCGGCCGGCTCAGCCGGCATCGAGGATTTCGATGACAAAATTGTTGTTGGTGTAGACGCAAATGTCGGATGCGATCTGCATCGCCTTGCGGGCGATTTCTTCGGCATCCTTGTCGGTGTCCATCAGCGCGCGCGCCGCGGCCAGCGCATAATTGCCGCCCGAGCCGATCGCCATGACGCCATGTTCGGGTTCGAGCACGTCGCCGGTGCCGGTCAGCGCCAGCGAGACCGACTTGTCGGCAACCAGCATCATCGCTTCCAGCCGGCGCAGATAGCGGTCGGTGCGCCAGTCCTTGGCGAGTTCGACGCAGGCCCGCGTCAATTGCTCAGGATATTGTTCGAGCTTGGCCTCCAGCCGCTCCAGAAGCGTGAAGGCGTCAGCGGTGGCGCCGGCGAAACCGGCAATGACATTGCCGCTTTTGCCGATTCGGCGCACCTTCTTGGCGTTGCCTTTCATGATCGTCTGGCCAAGGCTGACCTGGCCATCACCGGCGATCACCACCTTGCCGCCCCTGCGCACGGTCAGGATCGTCGTGGCGTGCATGGTCAGTTCGTTCGACATCTCTGCTCCGATCAGCACCGGTCCCGACAAGGCGATTGGCGCATTACGAGTGACTTGATCGACCCTATGTATGCATAGGTCCGACGATTGCCAACCGGTCATCGGCCTGGCTCGATACTGCTTGGCACGGCAACTGGCAATCACCGGATCATGCTGCTAGAAGGCTCTCGTTTTCAAGCATGTGGACGCTTTCAAGCATGTGGACGCTTGGAACGCCTGAACTCTGGACAAGGATGAACATGCCGCCCCGTTCCGCCAACGCAAGCCGCAAGACCAGGGAAACCGACATCTCCGTATCGGTCCAGGTCGACGGCTCGGGAAAATCCGATATTTCGACGGGCGTCGGCTTCTTCGATCACATGCTGGACCAGCTGTCGCGCCATTCGCTGATCGACATGACGGTCAAGGCCAAGGGCGACCTCCACATAGACGATCACCACACGGTCGAGGACACCGGCATCGCGCTCGGTCAGGCGCTGGCCAAGGCACTAGGCGAGCGGCGCGGCATCATGCGCTATGCCTCGATCGATCTCGCCATGGACGAGACGCTGACGCGCGCGGCGATCGACGTTTCCGGCCGTCCTTTCCTTGTCTGGAACGTTGTGTTCTCGTCGCCGAAGATCGGCGCGTTCGACACCGAACTGGTGCGCGAATTCTTCCAGGCCCTGGCGCAAAATGCCGGCATCACGCTGCATGTCACCAACCACTACGGCGCCAACAATCACCACATCGCCGAGACCTGCTTCAAGGCGGTGGCGCGTGCGCTGCGTTTCGCGCTTGAAAGCGACCCGCGCCAGCCTGACGCGGTTCCTTCCACCAAGGGATCTCTGAAGGGATAGGCCATGGCCGTCTATGTCGTGATGGAACCGCCGGGCCGCGGCGAAAAGCCTGACACAACGGCCTTTGTCCGTGATGGGTTTTCCTGGCTTGGCTTCCTCGTGCCGCCGCTATGGCTGCTCTGGCACCGGTTGTGGATCGAGGCAGCACTGGCGTTTGTCGCCATGGCTCTGCTTTCGATGCTTGCCGAAGGGCTGAGCCTTGGGCTGGCCGACCCGCTGCTGTCGCTGCTGGTATCGCTCTATGTCGGGCTGGAAGGGCAGGCCTTGCGGATCGCCGCACTGCGCCGTCGTGGCTGGCACGAATGGGGCGTCGTCGAGGCCGACAGGCTCGACGATGCCGATACGCGCTATGTGCTGGAAGCCGAAGCGCATGCGGATGAGCCAGCGCCAGTGCCGCGCATCGTTCCGGACGCCGCCCATGCCCGGCCGGCACAGACGGGAATGGTGCTCGGACTGACGCACACGCCGGGAAAACCCTGACATGCGGGTCGCGATCATCGATTACGGCTCGGGCAACCTGCGCTCGGCCACCAAGGCCTTCGAGCGCGCCGCGCACGAGGCCGGCATCGCCGCCGCCATCGACCTGACCGCCGATGCCGAGCGTGTCAGAACCGCCGACCGCATCGTCCTGCCCGGCGTCGGCGCCTATGCCGATTGCGCGGCCGGGCTGCGCGCCGTGGCCGGCATGTGGGAGGCGGTCGAGGAGGTCGCGATTGTCAAGCGGCGGCCGTTCCTCGGCATCTGCGTCGGCATGCAGCTGATGTCGGAGCGGGGCCTGGAAAAGACTGTCACCAAAGGCTTTGGCTGGATCGCCGGCGACGTCAAGGAGATCACCCCGGCCGATCCTGCGCTAAAAATCCCGCAGATCGGCTGGAACACGATCGAGCTCACGCGCAAGCACCCGCTGTTTTCCGGCATTCCGACCGGCAGCAAGGGGCTGCACGCCTATTTCGTTCATTCCTACCATCTCGACGCGCAGAAGCCGGACGAGGTGCTGGCGATTGCCGACTATGGTGGTCCGGTTACAGCTGCTGTTATCAGCGACAATCTCGCCGGCACGCAGTTTCATCCCGAAAAGAGCCAGGCGCTTGGCCTGGCGCTGATCACCAATTTCCTGCGCTGGAGGCCCTAGAAAATGAGCAAGAAAGGCTACTGGATGGCGATGGTCGATGTCCGCGATCCCGAGGGCTACAAGCAGTATATCGAGGCGAACGCGGCGGCTTTTGCGAAATATGGCGCGAAGTTTCCCGTGCGGGCGGGGCGTTATGCGAACCCGGAAGGGCCGACAGGCAACCGCCACGTCCTGGTCGAGTTCGAATCCTACGACAAGGCGATAGAATGCTACGAATCGCCTGAATACCGGGAGGCATTGAAGTACAGGCTTGCCGCCTCGACCGGTCACTTCGTCATTGTTGAAGGCGCCTGAACGGTGATCCTGTTCCCGGCCATCGACCTCAAGGACGGCAAGTGCGTGCGCCTGAAGCACGGCGATATGGCGACCGCGACGATTTACAATGACGACCCGGCCGCGCAGGCCAGGGCTTTCGAGCAACAGGGCTTTGAATGGCTGCATGTCGTCGACCTCAACGGCGCCTTCAAAGGCCAGAGCGTCAACGGCGCGGCGGTCGGCGCCATTCTCAAGGCATCGAAAAACCCGGTGCAGCTCGGCGGCGGCATCCGCACCCTGGCGCAGGTCGAGGACTGGCTCGATCGCGGGCTGGCCCGCATCATTCTCGGCACGGTGGCGGTGCGCGATCCGGACCTGGTCAGGCAGGCCTGCAAGGCATTCCCGGGCAAGATCGCCGTCGGCATCGACGCCAAGGGCGGCAAGGTGGCGGTCGAGGGCTGGGCCGAGGCCTCTAGTCTCGGCGTCATCGAACTGGCGAAGAAGTTCGAGGGCGCCGGCGTTGCCGCCATCATCTACACCGACATCGACCGCGACGGTGTGCTGACCGGCATCAACTGGGACGCCACCATCGATCTTGCCGACGCCGTGTCCATCCCGGTCATCGCCTCCGGCGGGCTGGCCTCGATCGCCGACATCGTGCGCATGACGATGCCCGATGCGCAAAAGCTCGAAGGCGCCATCTCAGGGCGTGCACTTTATGACGGACGTATCGATCCGGCCGAGGCATTGGCGATCCTGGCGGCCGGACCGGAGAAGGCGAGGGCGCGATGAAACTCTCGATCATCCTCGCACCCTATGACAGCGGCCTTTACCATGCCGGCTTTGGCCAGGGCCCCGACGCCATCATTGCCGGCGGCCTTGTCGATGAACTAGCCTTGCGCGGCCATGACGTCATCGTCGAGGACATCGGCGAGGTCGGCGATGCCCAGAGACGCGAAATCGCGACAGGTTTCGCGGTTTGTCGGGCAGTCGCCACCAAGGTCGACATGGCGCGCGACGATGAGCGTTTTCCCATCGTGCTCGCCGGAAATTGCCTGACCGCCGCCGGTGCGGTGGCTGGCGACGCCGCGGATTCGATCATCTGGATCGATCAGCATGGCGATCTCAACACGCCCGAGACGTCGGCCTACGGCTTTCTCGACGGCATGGCGCTGGCGACGACGCTGGGGCTCTGTTGGCGGCCGATGACGTCAGCCATTCCCGGCTTCCAGGCGATCGACCCGTCGCGCTGCATGCTGGTCGACGCGCGCGACCTCGATCCAGACGAAAAGCGGCTTCTCGAGACGTTGCCGATCATTCGCGCCCAATGGACCGATGCACTCGACAACGTCGGAAAGCTCAAGGCGGCCGGCGCGGCCCAAGCGCATTTGCATCTTGATCTGGATGTTCACGATCCGGATGTGCTGCAAGTGAACCGCTATGCGCTGCCGGGAGGTCCAAACCCGGAACAGCTGCGGCAACTGGTTTGCGGGCTGGCCAAGTCGATCCCGATCGTCGGCATCACCCTATCCGCCTACGATCCTGCCTTTGACGCCAAAGGCGAGGTTCCGCCTGTCGTTGGGCAATTGCTTGGCGATTTTCTTGCCGCGCATGCGAGGATCTGATGCTGAAAGCCCGCGTCATCCCCTGTCTCGACGTCAAGAACGGCCGCGTCGTCAAAGGCGTCAATTTCGTCGACCTGATCGATGCCGGCGATCCGGTCGAAGCGGCCAAGGCCTATGATGCCGCCGGCGCCGACGAGCTCTGCTTCCTCGACATCACCGCCTCGTCCGAAAATCGCGAGACCATCTTCGACATCGTCGCCCGCACCGCCGAGCAATGCTTCATGCCGCTGACCGTCGGCGGCGGCGTGCGCCAGGTCGCCGACATAAGAAAGCTGCTTTTGGCCGGCGCCGACAAAGTGTCGATCAACACGGCGGCGGTGAGGAATCCCGATTTCATCGCAGAGGCGGCCGACAAGTTCGGCAACCAGTGCATCGTCGTCGCCATCGATGCCAAGATAGTGTCAGGCGAAGGCGAGGCCGACCGCTGGGAGATTTTCACGCATGGCGGCCGCGAGAAGACCGGCATCGACGCGGTCGAATTCGCTCAGCAGATGGTCGATCGCGGTGCCGGCGAGATCCTGCTGACGTCGATGGACCGCGACGGCACCAAGGCCGGCTACGACATCGCGCTCACCCGCGCGGTCGCCGACGCGGTGCGTGCGCCGGTCATCGCCTCCGGCGGCGTCGGCACGCTCGATCATCTGGTCGAGGGCATTCGCGACGGCCATGCCGGCGCGGTGCTGGCAGCATCGATTTTCCATTTCGGCACGTACAGCATTGCCGAAGCCAAGTCGCACATGGCACGAGCCGGCCTGCCGATGCGACTGGACTCGTCAGGGGATCGGCTCTAAAGCATGATCCCGAACCGAAGGTCCGTGCGCCAGCCAAAAGGGGGAACCGGTTTCGGAAAAGATCATGCTTAAACAAGCAGATAGATGGCGCCATGGCTGAGTTTTCGCTCTCCGATCTGGAGACAATCATCAGGGAACGCGCGCATTCCGGCGATCCGGATTCGTGGACGGCAAAGCTGTTCGCGCGCGGCATCGACAAGGCGGCGCAGAAGCTCGGCGAAGAGGCGGTCGAAACGGTGATCGCGGCCGTTGGCGGTGACAGACAAGCCCTCGTTTCGGAAAGCGCCGATCTCATCTATCATTGGCTCGTCGTTCTGGGTGTCGCCGGCGTTCCGCTTGCCGATGTCCTGACCGAACTCGAGCGCCGCACCGGTCGGTCGGGCATCGCCGAAAAGGCGTCTCGGCAGGACCGGGGCTGATCGCTGCGGAGGGCAGGAAACTCGATGGACCAGCTCGCCCCCACCGAGAAATATTCGCCCTTCCGTTTTTTCTCGGCGGAAGAATGGTCGCAGTTCCGCGCCGACACGCCAATGACGCTCGGCGAGGACGAGATTCGTCGCCTGCGTTCGCTCAACGATCCGGTCGACCTCGAAGAGGTCAAGCGCATCTATCTTTCGCTATCTCGGCTGTTGTCGGCCCATGTCGAGGCCAGTCAACTGCTGTTCAGGCAGCGCCAGGCCTTCTTCAACGCGGCGGATGTCGTCAAGACGCCCTTCATCATCGGCATTGCCGGCTCCGTCGCGGTCGGAAAATCGACCACGGCGCGCGTCCTCAAGGAATTGCTGGCGCGCTGGCCGTCGAGCCCCAAGGTCGATCTGATCACCACCGACGGCTTCCTGCTTCCCAACGAAATCCTGCGCCGCAACAATTTGATGGAGCGCAAGGGCTTTCCCGACAGCTACGATGTCGGCGCCCTGCTGCGTTTCCTGTCGGGCATCAAATCGGGGCAGCGCAATGTCCGCGCGCCAGTCTATTCGCACCTGACCTACGACGTCGTTCCCGGCGCGTTCCAGACCATCGACCGGCCGGACATATTGATCTTCGAAGGCATCAACGTCCTGCAGCCGGGCAAGCTGCCAAAGGACGGCAAGATCGTGCCTTTCCTGTCGGATTTCTTCGACTTCGCCATCTATATCGATGCCGAAGAGGAGCTGATCCATCAATGGTACATCGCCCGCTTCATGCGGCTGCGCGAGACCGCCTTCCGCGATCCGGACTCCTTCTTCCACCGCTATTCGCACCTTTCGCACGCAGCGGCCCGCGCCATCGCGGAAGGCCTGTGGGCCAACATCAACCTGAAGAATCTGCGTGAGAACATCCTGCCGACGCGAGCCCGCGCCGATCTCATCCTGCGCAAGGGCGCCAATCATCTGGTCGAGGAAGTGGCGCTCAGGAAGCTGTAACGAAGCGGTTAACGGCGCTTTAATGCATGTCGCGCAAAAGTGTGCAGCGGTTTTGCGATAACGACATGCATAAAACAATAACCTGAAGCGCGTCGCATGAGGCCGGTCACTGCATAGCGCCGGCCTGACATTTCCACCTGGCGCGGAACGCTCGCTCCGCGCCGGCTTCTCAAATTCGCCTCGGTCGGACTTGCGGCCACAGTGCTCTATGCGCTTTGTGCCTGCCCCTTCACCAGTGCCGGGTCAACATACCTGTCACCGGCCACAGCCTCGTCGCCGCCTATGCGGTCGCGGCAATCTTTTCCGGTCGCTCAGTCGCGGGCCTCGGCCGTGACACGAAGCGGGTGCCGGTTTTGGGAAAATCCGATGCCTGAAAAAAGTGATGAACGGCGATACGGCTCGACTTGAAAGTCCGCGCTTTTGCGCGACAGCATTAGCCAGGATAGGTCACCCGCCGCAGCGTCAGATTGATCCGCCCGCCGTTCCTGAGCAGTGCCGAGGTCGATGGATAGATACGGTCGACGCCGTGGAAACACAGGCGGCCTTCGCCGCCAAGCACGACGACGTCGCCGCTTTTCAGCCTGAACGATTTGGTGCCGCGTTCGCGCGTGCTCTGGCTGACCCTGAACAGGCAATCGTCGCCCAGTGAAACGGAGACGACCGGCGCGGAGAAATCGATCTCGTCGCGGTCCTGATGAAGGCCCATCTTCGCGTCGGGCGAATAGAAATTGACCAGGCAGGCCTCCGGCGGATGGGGATAGGCAGACACCTCGCGCCACAGCTCCAGCAGCACGTCCGGGATCGGCGGCCAGGGCGTCCCGGTCACCGGGTGCGTCGGCTGGTAGCGATAGCCGTGCTGCTTGTCGGTGACCCAGCCAAGCGAACCGCAATTGGTCATGCGCACGCTCATCTCCTTGCCGGTGCGCGGCATCGCCGGCACGAACAGCGGCGCTTCCTGCACGACCTGCCTCACATCCTCGACCAGCGCTTCCTGCACCGCGCGGGATAGGTAGCCGGACATGTGGCGGACGCCTCTGGGCAGAACGAGCATCAGCTTGGTCGCTTCATCGGGTTCATCTGGCGGACAATGCCACCAACAAACAAGAACGGCGACCCGAAAGCCGCCGTTCTTGTCCTTGGATGGCAATCGCCAGCTTAAGGTGTGGTGAGATTCAGGTCAGGCCGAGCCGAAAATGGTGGTTTCAGAGAACCGGAGCGGAGCGTACTTCAGTACGTGAGCACCGGAAGCGCAGGAAACCGCCGTTTGCAGGCCGGCATCACCTGAATATCAACATACCTTAGTCGAGATCCGGGATGCGCAGAACCTGCCCCGGATAGATCCTGTCCGGGTCGGTCAGCATCGGCTTGTTGGCCTCGAAAATGATCGTGTTCTTCGCACCCTTGCCCTTGCCATAGCTCTTTTCCGCGATCTTCCAGAGATTGTCGCCTTTCTTGACCGTGTAGAAGGTCGGTTGCTTGGCCGGGGCTGCGGGCGTGCCGGCCTCGGGTGCGGCGACCTGCAATTCATCCGCCTGCACCTTGGACACGCCGAGCGTGTTGCCGACGGCGATGATGGCTTTTTCGAAGATCGACTGATCCTTGACCACGCCTTTCAGCACAGCCGTATCGCCCTTGACGTCGACTTCCACATTGTCGGTGCCGAGCGCGTGCGAATCGAGTTCCTTCTTCAGCGTATCGGCGGTCGGCTCCGGCTCATCGTCGCCGAAGCCGAGCTTCTTGCCGACGTCCTTGACGAAATCAAACATGCCCATCTGGGGTCTCCTTGCTGTGACGAATACCGAACTTGCCACCTGCAACCTCGAATTGGAAGCGGTCTCGACCGCGATCGATGTCGCGCCCGCCGCATCGGCCCAAAACTCGGAATCGATTTTTGGAAAAGCACCATGCGTGGCTGCCAGAGCGCGCACCCTTTGCGTCCGGGTGGACGCGTGTCAATCGTCGTCCACGCGACCGCGCAGCTTCTTGATCGTGCCGCGCCCAGCCTTGGTCTTCAGCCGCCTTTCGACCGCGCCTTTCGAAGGCCTCGTCTTCTTGCGCGGCGGCGGCGGCGGTTCGGCGGCCTTGGCGACCAGTTCCGCAAGCCGCGCCCGGGCGTCCGCCCGGTTCTGCTCTTGCGTGCGGAAGCGACCGGCCTCGATGACGATGACGCCGTCCTTGGTGGCGCGCTGGCCGGCCAGCCTTATGGTTCGCTCGCGGACGCGCTCCGACAGGCCCGGCGCATTCGCTGCATCGAAGCGCAATTGCACCGCCGTCGCCACCTTGTTGACGTTCTGGCCGCCGGGGCCGGACGAGCGGATGAAGTCCTCGTGCAGGTCATCCGGATGGATCACCGCATCGTCGGCAATGATGATCTTGTCGTCGGCGTTCATGCCGCAGTCATGGCGCGGCGAACGAAAAAAGAAAAGGCCCGATCCCCGGATCGGACCTTCCCCCGGGTCGGGCCTTCCCGATCCCGGTCCCGGGTCGGGCGTTCCCGACCCCGGTCCGGCGCCTCGAGATGCAGCGGCGACTATTCCGCGGCTTCGCGCATGCGCGGCGCGGCGCCGAGCACGATGGCGTCGACATGCGGTTCGAATTTTTCGAAATTGACGGCGAACATGCCGACCAGCCTCGCCGCCTGCAGGTCATAGGCTGAGGTATCGGCCCATGTCGATCTTGGATCGAGAATGGCACGGTCGACGCCCGCGACCGCCACCGGCACCTCGAAACCAAAATTGGCGTCGGTCCGGTAATCGGCCCCTTTCAGCGAGCCGTCGAGCGCCGCGGCGAGCAGCGCCCGCGTTGCCTTGATCGGCATCCGCTTGCCGGTGCCGTAGGCACCGCCGGTCCAGCCGGTGTTGACCAGCCAGCAATCGACACTGTGATGGGCGATCAGCTCGCGCAGCAGATTGCCGTATTCCGACGGATGGCGCGGCATGAACGGTGCGCCGAAACAGGTCGAAAACGTCGCTTCGGGTTCGGTGACGCCCTTTTCGGTCCCTGCCACCTTGGCGGTGTAGCCGGAGAGGAAATGATACATCGCCTGCGCCGGGGTCAGCCGGGCGATCGGCGGCATCACGCCGAATGCGTCGGCGGTCAGCATGATGATGTTTTTCGGGTGACCGGCGCGGCCCGTCTTGCTGGCGTTGGGGATGAAGTGGAGCGGATAGGCGCAGCGCGTGTTTTCAGTGAGATTGCCGTCGTTGAAATCCGGCACGCGGCCGGCGTCGAGCACCACATTCTCCAGCACCGTGCCGAAGCGTTGGGTGGTGGCGAAGATCTCCGGCTCGGCTGCGGCCGAGAGCTTTATCGTCTTGGCATAGCAGCCGCCTTCGAAGTTGAAGATACCATGCGGACCCCAGCCGTGCTCGTCGTCGCCGACCAGCGTGCGCGACGGATCGGCCGACAGCGTCGTCTTGCCGGTTCCCGAGAGGCCGAAGAAGATCGCCGCGTCTCCGCCGGCGCCTTCATTGGCCGAGCAGTGCATCGGCATCACGCCCTTCGCCGGCAACAGATAGTTGAGCACGGTGAACACCGATTTTTTCATTTCGCCGGCATAGGAGGTGCCGCCGATCAGCACGATCATGCGCGTCAGATCGACGGCGATCACCGTTCCGGTTCGGGTGCCGTGGCGGACGGGATCGGCACGGAACGACGGCAGGTCGATGATCGTCAACTCGGGCACGAAATTCTCGAGCTCGGCGGCTTCCGGGCGAATGAGCAGATTGCGGATGAACAAGGAGTGCCAGGCAAGCTCCGTGACGACCCGGGTCGTCAGCTTCAAGTCCTCATCGGCGCCGCCGACCAGGTCCTGCACATAAAGATCCTTGTCCGCCGCGTGGGCGCGAAAATCGGCGAGCAGCGTGTCGAACTGGACCGGCGAAATCGACTTGTTGTTGTCCCACCAGACATGCGGCCCGGTGGTCTCGTCGCGGACGACGAATTTGTCCTTGGGCGAGCGGCCGGTGTGCTGCCCGGTCTCGGCGACCAGTGCGCCATGCGCGGTAAGCCGGGCCTCGCCGCGGCGGATCGCCTCCTCGTAAAGGACCGCCTCGCCGAAATTATAGCGCACCGCGCCGGTGGTTTTCAGGCCGATCCGGTCGATCGCCCATGCGGGATTGCGTTTGCCGGCTTCCGACATGAGGGGTTCCTTCTTCGATTGCAGCATCCTGGCCGGCGAACTTCCGGAGCCCCCAACGATGGAGACTGTAACGGTCAGAACCAGAAAAGCCAAATGATATCAAATATTTAATCGATTTAAATATTTTGAAAGTTGTTTAAATCGTTTATATGTGCGAAAAATCAGGCGGGTGCCCAAGGATTGGCGGTCTGTATCGGTCCAATCCATGTTGAGGTGAGATTGTGGCCGCCGGCATGCCGCTCGTGACAGCGGACGAAGCCTGTGCCACATTTTGTACCTAATTTGTCCTGCAAAAGCCCCTTCTCGACCAAAGAAGGGACAGATCATGAGGGAGCCACTTGAAATGGCAACAATCGCGCTTGTCGACGACGACCGCAACATTCTGACGTCGGTGTCGATCGCCCTCGAATCGGAGGGGTATCGCGTCGAAACCTATACGGATGGGGCGTCGGCGCTGGAAGGTCTGGCGGCGCGCCCGCCGAATCTCGCCATCCTCGACATCAAGATGCCGCGCATGGACGGCATGGAGCTTCTGCGCCGGATGCGCCAGAAATCCGACCTGCCGGTGATCTTCCTGACCTCCAAGGACGACGAGATCGATGAGCTTTTCGGCCTCAAGATGGGCGCCGACGACTTTATCCGCAAACCCTTCTCGCAGCGTCTTCTGGTCGAGCGGGTTCGCGCCGTGCTGCGCCGTGCCAGCGCCCGCGAGGCGTCGGCCAAGACGCCCAACCAGCAGGCCCGTTCGCTTGAGCGCGGCCAGCTTGTCATGGACCAGGAGCGCCACACCTGCACCTGGAAAGGCGAGCCGGTGACGCTTACCGTCACCGAATTCCTGATCCTGCATTCACTGGCCCAACGCCCCGGTGTGGTAAAAAGCCGTGATGCGCTGATGGATTCGGCCTATGATGAGCAGGTCTATGTCGATGACCGCACCATCGACAGTCACATCAAGCGGCTTCGCAAGAAGTTCAAGGCCGTCGATGATGACTTCGAGATGATCGAAACGCTTTACGGAGTCGGATATCGGTTTCGCGAAGCGTAAATAGGCAATAGGCAGTAGGGAATAGTCGGTAGTCAGTTTTGAATGGTGCGAACGGCCACTCAGCATCGCCGCGACCTCAGCCAACCATTTCTCTATTCCCTACTGCCTACTCACTAATTACTAAGCGGGGGCTGCTATTCGATGGCAGTGGACGTAGAGCGAGTGAGACGGACGGGCGCCCGGCGCCCGTCGCGGATTCTGCCCGCATTCCTGTCGAGGATCACGGTGCCGATGCGCCGCTTCCTCGGCCACCATATCTTTTCCAGCCTGACGCGCCGCATTCTCTTCCTCAACCTCGCCGGCCTGGCCGTCCTGGTCACCGGCATTCTCTACCTCAACACGTTTCGCGACGGGCTGATCGATGCCCGCGTCGAGAGCCTGATGACCCAGGGCGAGATCATCGCCGGCGCGATCGCCGCATCGGCGACGGTCGAGACCGATTCGATCAGCATCGATCCGGAAAAGCTGCTTGAACTGCAGGCCGGCGAAAGCCTGGGCCCCGGCTCCGATCAACTCGACAATCTGGACTTTCCGATCAATCCGGAACGCGTCGCGCCGGTGCTCAGGCGCTTGATTTCGCCGACGCGGACGCGCGCCCGGATCTATGACCGCGACGCCAATCTGCTGCTCGATTCGCGCCACCTCTATTCGCGCGGCCAGATCCTTCGCTACGATCTGCCGCCGACCGACAAGGAAGAGCCCGATCTTCTCGAGCGAATCCAGAAATTCGTCTTCGACTTCTTCCGCAACACCGCGCTGCCGGTCTACCATGAGCAGCCGGGTGGCAACGGCGCTGCATTTCCGGAGGTGGTCAAGGCGCTTACCGGCAGCCCGTCGACCATCGTCCGGATCTCCGAACAGGGCGAGCAGATTGTTTCGGTCGCCGTGCCGATCCAGCGCTTCCGCGCCGTCCTCGGCGTGCTGATGCTGTCGACGGAAGGCGGCGACATCGACAAGATCGTCGCGGCTGAGCGCAAGGCGATCCTGCGCGTCTTCGGCATCGCCGCCCTTGTCACCGCCATCCTGTCGATGCTGCTTGCCTCGACCATCGCCAACCCGCTGCGCCGGCTGTCGGCGGCGGCGGTCAGGGTGCGGCGCGGTGTCAAGAATCGCGAGGAAATCCCGGACTTCTCCGATCGGCAGGACGAGATCGGCAATCTGTCGATCGCCGTGCGCGACATGACCAATGCGCTCTACGCCCGCATCGAGGCGATCGAAAGTTTCGCGGCCGACGTATCGCACGAGTTGAAGAACCCGCTGACCTCGCTGCGCAGCGCGGTAGAGACCCTGCCTCTGGCCAAGAACGAGGCGTCGCGCGCCCGGCTGATGGAGATCATCCAGCACGACGTCAGGCGGCTGGACCGTCTCATCACCGACATTTCCGATGCCTCCCGCCTTGACGCCGAGCTCGCGCGCGAAGACGCAGGAACCGTGGATCTCAAGAAATTCATCACGGATCTGGTCGACGTTTCGCGCACGGCCACGCGCAACAAGAAGACGGTCGACATCGAGTTCAAGGTCGCCAAACTGCCGCAGGGCGTCAAAGGCTATTTTGTCGCCGGCCATGACCTGAGGATCGGCCAGGTCATCACCAACCTGATCGAGAATGCCCGCTCCTTCGTTCCTGAGGAGCGCGGCCACATCGCCATATCGCTGGCGCGCGCCGGCAAGGTCAACATCATCACCGTCGACGACAATGGTCCCGGTATAAGGGCCGACAACATCGACCGCATCTTCGAGCGCTTCTACACCGACCGGCCGGCCGGCGAGGCGTTCGGCCAGAACTCGGGTCTTGGCCTGTCGATCAGCAGGCAGATCGTCGAAGCCCATGGCGGCACGCTGACCGCCGAGAACATCCCGGGCACCAAACCCGGCGAGATCAAGGGCGCGCGTTTCGTCGTGACACTGCCGGCGGAAGGCTGATCTGTGCGTGCTGAAAACATTCATGGAACGGCGCTGCTGATCGGCGAGCGCGGCGTCCTCATCACCGGACCGTCCGGCGCCGGCAAGACGACGCTGGCGCTGACACTCCTGGATCATTGCCGCGCGCGCGGGCTGTTTTCGCGGCTTATCGGCGACGACAGGCTGCTCGCCACGGCCCACGCCGGGCGGCTGGTCTGTCGCGTGCCGGCGACCATCGCCGGTCTCGCCGAAGTGCCTGGCTTCATGCCGCGCCCGCTGCCGTTCGAGCCGGGTGGAGTGATCGACCTGCATGTCCGGCTGGTGCCGAAGGCAGAAATGGCCCGTTTCCAGGAGGAAATCAGCGAGCCGGTGGCAGGCTGTCCGGTGTGGCGTATCGACCTTGCCGAGCGCAACGCCGCCACGGCCTTGCCGGCGGTGATGGCGCGGCTGTCGATCGCGCCCTTTTTATGATCCGGTTCCGGTTTTTTGCTGCAATGCGTCAAAATGGCCTGGGCCTGTGCAATTTTGGGCTTGTCAACGCGTCTCGCGTCGACAAGATAGCGCTCCCGCCGCCTGGAATGGCCGGCGAGCATAAAATGCGGCTGTGAAGCGGCGATGACGGGAGCCACCAAAGAATGATCGGACTCGTGCTTGTAACGCACGGTCAACTGGCCGCCGAGTTCCGCCATGCCGTGGAACATGTCGTCGGGCCACAAGACAATTTCGAGACCGTGGCGATCGGCGCCGACGACGATATGGAGCAGCGCCGCAGCGACATCGTCGACGCCGTTGCCCGTGTCGACACGGGGGCGGGCGTCATCGTCTTGACCGACATGTTCGGCGGCACGCCCTCCAATCTCGCCATTTCGGTGATGGAATCCGGTCGTACCGAGGTCATTGCCGGCATGAACCTGCCGATGCTGATCAAGCTGTCCAGCATTCGCAAGGGCGACAATATGAGCGCAGCGCTGGACGAGGCGCAGGCGGCCGGCCGCAAATACATCAATGTCGCTAGCCAGCTTCTGAGCAGCAAATGAGCGCGCTGTCGGCCAACAAGGGTGACATCGTCCGGGAATTTCCAATCGTCAACCAGCGTGGCCTGCATGCCCGCGCCTCGGCAAAGTTCGTTCAGGTCGCCAGCGGTTTCGACGCCTCCGTCCAGGTCGAGAAGGACGGCGTCACGGTTGGTGGCACCTCGATCATGGGCCTCATGATGCTGGCGGCAAGCCCCGGCTATTCGATCCGCGTCACCGCCAGCGGCCCGGAGGCCGAGCAGGTGATCGACGCGCTGGAGCAGCTGGTCGCCTCCCGCTTCGGCGAAGAGTCCTGACGCCTGGAGCGCGTCGCGGCTGAACCCGATCTCGCGCCGGTGCGCCTGCGAAGACATGCACGGATAAAGATTTCTTTATATCCCATTGTCGTCCGACCGACGATCTGCTAGTCAGGCCGGCAACTCGCGCCCTTCGACACGCCTTCCGGCGCGGGCGCATCCCGAAGACAATTCTTGATCGGAGCACTGCCATGACGGGTAGCAATGACTATGTGGTCGCCGACATCTCGCTTGCCGGCTGGGGCCGCAAGGAGATCGAGATCGCCGAAACCGAAATGCCGGGCCTGATGGCCTGCCGCGAAGAATTCGGCAAGGCGCAGCCGCTCAAGGGCGCGCGCATCACCGGCTCGCTGCACATGACCATCCAGACGGCGGTGCTGATCGAAACGCTGAAGGCGCTCGGCGCCGAGATCCGCTGGGCCTCCTGCAACATCTTCTCGACCCAGGACCATGCGGCCGCGGCCATCGCCGAGGCCGGCATTCCGGTCTTCGCCGTCAAGGGCGAGTCGCTCGAGGACTACTGGGTCTACACCGACAAGATATTCCAGTGGGCCGATGGCGGCACCTCCAATATGATCCTCGACGATGGCGGCGACGCCACCATGTACATCCTGATCGGCGCGCGCGCCGAAGCCGGCGAGGATGTGCTCTCCAATCCGGGCAGCGAGGAGGAAGAAATCCTGTTTGCCCAGATCAAGAAGCGTATGGCGGCATCGCCCGGCTTCTTCGCCAAGCAGAAGGAGGCGATCCGCGGCGTCACCGAAGAGACGACGACCGGCGTCAACCGGCTCTATCAGTTGCAGAAGAAGGGCCTGCTGCCGTTCCCGGCGATCAACGTCAACGACAGCGTGACCAAGTCGAAATTCGACAATAAATATGGCTGCAAGGAATCGCTGGTCGACGGCATTCGCCGCGGCACCGACACGATGATGGCCGGCAAGGTTGCGGTCGTCTGCGGCTATGGCGACGTCGGCAAGGGCTCTTCGGCGTCGCTCAAGGGCGCCGGCGCCCGCGTCAAGGTCACCGAGGTCGATCCGATCTGCGCATTGCAGGCGGCAATGGACGGCTTCGAAGTCGTCACCCTCGAAGATGCCGCCCCGACCGCCGACATCATCATCACCACCACCGGCAACAAGGATGTCGTCACCATCGACCATATGCGGGCGATGAAGGACATGGTGATCGTCGGCAATATCGGCCACTTCGACAACGAGATCCAGGTGGCGTCGCTGCGCAATCTGAAGTGGACCAACATCAAGCCGCAGGTCGACATGATCACCTTCCCGGACGGCAAGCGGATGATCCTTTTGTCGGAAGGCCGCCTGCTCAATCTCGGCAACGCCACCGGCCACCCGAGCTTCGTTATGTCGGCGTCCTTCACAAACCAGGTGCTGGCCCAGATCGAGCTGTACAGCAAGCCCGGCCAGTATCAGAACCAGGTCTATGTCCTGCCGAAGCATCTCGATGAAAAGGTCGCGCGCCTGCATCTCGACAAGCTCGGCGCCCGGCTTACCGAACTGTCCGGCGAACAGGCCGCCTATATCGGCGTGACCCCGCAGGGACCGTTCAAGCCGGAACACTACCGCTATTAACCACAGCGGAAATTACCACTAGATATTGAGGCCGGGCGATTGACTTTCGCCCGGCTTTATTTTTGCGCTGATTGATTCTTCACGCCGATTCGCGCAAGCGCTATGGTGCTGATTCGCGGGCCCGGGGACGAGGGCCGAGGCCCGCATCAGGGCGGTCTTGCATTCAGGCGGCGAAGAGGACCAGGACATGCCGGGGGATTACCCGCCTTGCGCGGGACAGGCCGTTTCCGGCGGCCACAACGATATGGCGACCACGGGTTCCGCTGCCAGAGGCGGAAGCCTCTTATGGCGCGCTGGCGCCCGCGTCGGAAAATTGCTTGCTTCTTCCGCGCTCGCCGGCCCGCTGCTTGGCCTTTCGGCACACGCTGGACCGGCTGCTGCATCCCACGCGGCTGCGCCCAAAGCCGGGCTGTCGGTCAGCACGGTCGAGGTCATGCAACTCGCCATGTTTGTCGGCGTCATGGGCGCGGCACTTGTCTCGGCCATTTTCCTGATCCGCGAACGGGCGCGCACCTCGGCCCAGAATGGCGAACTCAGAGCCCGCCTGGCCGACGTCAACGCTGCGCTGCAGCGCTCCGAGGCGCTGCTCAACCTGCGCGGCCAGCGTGTCGTCGTGTGGGCATCGGAAAACAAAAAGCCCGAGCTCGTCGGGACATTGCCGGTTGAAAGCGGGGCTCCGGAAGACCGTGCCGCCTTCCTCGCCTTTGGCCGTTGGCTGATGCCGCGCTCGGCGGCGGCGCTCGAGAATGCCGTGGCGGGACTGCGGGAAAAGGCGAAGCCGTTCGATCTCGTCATCGAATCGCAGGCGGGGGCGCCGCTCGAAGTGCACGGCCGCAAGAGCGCAGCACACGTGCTCGTCCGCTTCGTCTCGCTTTCTGAAACGCAGCGAAGCGAGGCCAGGCTAAGAATTGAGAACCAGCGCCTTGCCGCCGACTATGACACCATGCTCGGTCTTTTCAACGCACTCAGCATGCCAGCCTGGCTGCGCTCGGCGGACGGGCGGCTGAAATGGGTCAACCGCGCCTATGCCAGGGCGGTCGAGGCGGAAAACGCCGAAGCTGCGGTTCGCGACGCGAAGGAGTTCCTGGGCGGCCAGGCGCGCGATGCAATCGCTGCGCAGCACAAGTCGCATCCCGTCTTCGAGCAGGCGCTTTCCACCGTGATCGAAGGCGACCGCCGCATGTTCGCCGTGACCGACTTCGCCGGCGCGGACGGCTCGGCGGGTCTCGCCTACGACACCAGCGCCATCGAAACGATCCGTAGCGAATATGAGCGGACCGTGCGCAGCCATGCCGACACGCTCGACCAGCTCAACACCGCCGTGGCGATTTTCGATACCGACGAAAAACTGCGGTTTTTCAACCAGGCGTTTCAGAAACTATGGGGTCTCGACAGCGGCTTCCTGCACAGCGCTCCGGACAACGCCTTGTTGCTCGACCGGCTGCGCAGCGAAGGCAAGATCGCCGAGCAGCCCGAATGGCGGCGCTGGAAGGAAAGCCTGCTTGGCGCCTATCGCGCGGTCGAGTCGCAGGAACATTGGTGGCATTTGCCGGACGGCAAGACCATCCGCGTCGTCGCCAATCCGCAGCCCAAAGGTGGCGTCACCTGGGTGTTCGAGAACCTGACCGAGAAGATGGACCTTGAAAGCCGCTACCAGACCGCGGTGCGGGTCCAGGGCGAAACGCTCGACAATCTTGCCGAAGGCGTAGCCGTGTTCGGCCCCGACGGCAGGCTCAGATTGTCGAACCCGGCATTCGCAGCACTTTGGGGGCTCGACGCCGACGCCGCCAAGCCCAACGTTCACGTCTCCACGATCCGTGATCTGTGCGACCGGCGGGCCGCCGACAGCCCCTGGCGCGGGTTCGTTGCCGCCGTCACCGGTTTCGACGACGAGCGCCGCGACCGCCACGGCCAGACTGAGCTGAACAACGGCACCGTGCTGCGCTACGCGATGATCCCGCTGCCCAACGGTCAGGTGATGATGACCTTCGTCGACGTCACCGACAGCGTCAATGTCGAGCGGGCGCTGAAGGACAAGAATGAGGCACTGGAAAAATCCGACCAGCTCAAGAACGAGTTTGTGCAGCATGTCTCCTACGAGCTGCGCTCGCCGCTGACCAACATCATCGGCTTCACCGAGCTGCTTTCGCTGCCCTCGACCGGGCCATTGAACCAGAAGCAGAGCGAATATGTCGAGCATGTCAGCTCGTCTTCCTCGGTCCTGCTCACCATCGTCAACGACATCCTCGACCTGGCGACCGTGGATGCCGGCATCATGGAACTCGATATCTCCGAAGTTCACGTCGACCGGACCATCGCTGCCGCTGCCGAGCTTGTTGCCGACCGGCTGGAGGAGCATGCGATCAGGCTCAAGATCGATGCGGCCACTGCGCCAAAGACGTTCCACGGCGACGAAATCCGCATCCGCCAGATCCTCTACAACCTGCTGAGCAATGCCGCGAACTACGCACCGGAGGCGAGCACCATCACGCTCGCCTGCCGCTCGCTTGCCGAAGGCGTGGAATTCTCCGTTCACGACGATGGTCCCGGCATGCCGCCGGACCTGCTCGATTCCGTGTTCCGCCGTTTCGAACCGCGCACCAATGGCGGCCGCCGGCGCGGCCCCGGCCTCGGCCTGTCGATCGTCAAGAGCTTTGTCGAGCTGCATGGCGGCAGTGTCCGCATCGAAACCGGCAAGGACATGGGCACCACCGTCATTTGTGCCGTTCCCGACACGCCGTCCGGCATCCGCGCGGCGGCCGAGTAGCGCGTTCGATGGCAGGCATGGTGCTGGAGCGTTTTCTCGCCGACGAGGCTGCGACCGCAAGGCTGGGCGAGGATCTGGCCATGTCGCTGCGCCCCGGCGACGTGCTGGCTCTCAGAGGCGATCTCGGCGCCGGCAAGTCGAGTTTGGCGCGGGCGCTGATCAGGGCAATGACCGACGATGCCGGTCTCGACGTGCCGAGCCCGACCTTCACGCTCGTCCAGAGCTATGAGGCGCGTGTCCCCGTCCATCATTTCGACCTCTATCGCCTGTCCGCGGCGTCCGAACTGGACGAACTGGGTTTCGACGAGGCGCTGGCGCAAGGCGCTGCCCTGGTCGAATGGCCGGAGCGGGCAGAGGCCTATTTGCCAAAGACTTCGGTGCTGATCGAACTCGTCCATCAGGACGACGGACGCCTGGCGAGATTGTCGGGACAAGGCGTTGCCTTCGAGCGCGCGGCGCGCTCGCTGGCCATGCGCAATTTTCTTGAAAGAGCCGGCTGGGGTGAAGCGCAGAGACGCTATTTTATCGGCGACGCCTCGGCCCGCTCCTATGAGGTCGTCTCGCTGGCCGGCCTGCCGCCGCGCGTGTTGATGAACTCGCCGCGGCTGGTGCTCGGGCCGCCGGTCCGCGACGGCAAGCCCTATGCGGTGATCGCCCACACCGCACAATCCGTCGCGGCCTTCGTCGCCATCGATCGGGCATTGCGGGCCGGCGGCGTCTGCGCCCCGGAAATCCACGCGCAGGACCTGGACCAGGGCTTTCTTCTCATGGAGCATCTCGGCTCGGAGGGATTTCTCGGCCAGCACGGTCAGCCGCTGGCGGAGCGCTACGCGGCGGCGGCCGAACTGCTTGCGATGATGCACGGCAAGACGTGGCCCGATCGCATCGAGGCCGCGCCCGGCGTCTTTCACGACGTGCCGCCTTTCGACCGCGACGCCATGATGATCGAAGCCGAATTGCTGCTCGACTGGTATGTGCCGGCGATCACAGGCGGCCCGGCAAGCGATGCCTTGCGCGCCGGCTATACCAAGCAATGGAACGCGGCTCTCGACCGGCTGGAGGGGCGCGAATACACGCTCATGCTGCGCGACTTTCATTCGCCCAACATCATCTGGCGCGGCAATCGTTCCGGTCACGATCGCCTTGGCATCGTCGATGTCCAGGACGCGCTGATCGGCCCCTCGGCCTATGATCTCGCCTCGCTCGCCATGGATGCCCGGGTTACAATCTCGCCTGAGATCGAGCGACGGACGCTCGATGCCTATATCGCTGCGCGCCATAAGGCTGGCGCTTTTAACGAAGACGAATTCGTCGAGGCCTATGCGATCATGGCGGCGCAGCGCAATTCGAAGATCCTCGGCATTTTCGTCCGGCTCGAAAAGCGCGACGGCAAGCCCTATTATCTGAAACACCTGCCGCGCATCCGCGATTATCTTCGGCGGGCGCTGGCGCATCCGGCACTGGCCGGCCTGCGGGATTTCTACACCGCCCACGGGCTGCTGGAGGAGCGGCCGCTGTGACGACACGCCCCAAAACCGCAATGGTGCTTGCCGCCGGGCTGGGAAAGCGCATGCGGCCAATCACCGACACAATGCCGAAACCGCTGGTCAGAATATCAGGCAAGACGTTGCTCGACTGGAGCCTGGACAGCCTGGCCCGTGCCGGCGTCGACAAGGCCATCGTCAACGTCCATTACTTTCCCGAGCAGATCGTCGCCCACGTCGCCGCGCGCCGCGCGCCGCGCGTCGTCATTTCCGACGAAAGCCAAAGACTGCTCGATTCCGCCGGCGGTATCGTCCATGCTTTGCCGGAACTGGGAGGGGCTCCCTTTTACATCGTCAACGCCGACACCTTCTGGATCGACAGCAGCGTGCCCAACCTTGCCCGCCTCGCCCTTGCATGGGACGCGGCGAAAATGGATATTCTGCTGATGCTCGCGGATTCCCAGTCAGCAACCGGACACAGCGGCGGCACCGATTTCCTGATGGCGCCTGACGGCGCCTTGCGGCGTTCGAAAGGCGACCCGACAGGCCTGATCTATGCCGGCGCGGCGATCGTCCATCCCAGGCTTTTCAAGGATGCGCCGGCCGGCCCACACTCGCTCAACGCCTATTTCGATGCGGCCATCGCAGCCGGCCGGCTGTACGGCATGGTGATGCACGGCCATTGGATCACCGTTGGCACGCCCGACGCCATTCCGCTTGCGGAAGCGGTCGTTGCCACCGCTCTTGCTGAGTCGCCCGGCACTCTTACCGAGTTGACCAGCGCTCTCACCGAGTTGAAATGAGCGGCTCCCGCCGCGTTTTCTCGATCCCGCCCGGAGCGCCGTTTCTGCCGACGCTGGCCGAGGCCCTGCTGTCAGGGCGCCTCGTTTCCGGTTTCCGCTTCGACGGCGACCCGCTGGCGCTGGCCGACGCCACCATCTACGTGCCGACGCGCCGCGCCGCGCGGGCGCTGCGCGGCGTCTTCGTCGACTGTCTGGGTGGCCGCTCGGCGATACTGCCGGTCATCCGCCCGCTCGGCGAGTTCGACGAGGACGAGGCCGCGTTCGAGGCCGACGCATCGGCCGCCATCGACCTCGCGCCGCCGATCGCCGCGATCGAGCGCCTGCTGCTGCTGGCGCCGCTGGTGCGCGCCTGGAAACGCCGCCTGCCGGCGCATGTCGCGGCACTTTTCGACGAGGAGATCGTTGTGCCGGCGTCGGCCGCCGATGCCATCTGGCTGGCGCGCGACCTGGCCCGGCTGATGGACGAGATCGAGACGGAAGGCACGGACTGGACCAGGCTCGCCGATCTGGTGACCGGCAACCTCGCCGGCTGGTGGCAAGTGACGCTCGACTTCCTGAGCATCGTCACCGAAAACTGGCCGAATCTCCTCGAAGAACGCAATCGCTCCAACCCGGCTGCGCATCGCAATGCGCTGATAAGGCTGGAAGCAGCGCGGCTGAAGCGCAATCCGCCGACCGGGCCGGTGATCGCCGCCGGCT
Organism: Mesorhizobium sp. WSM4817; assembly: GCF_055811135.1. Lineage (NCBI taxonomy): Bacteria > Pseudomonadati > Pseudomonadota > Alphaproteobacteria > Hyphomicrobiales > Phyllobacteriaceae > Mesorhizobium > Mesorhizobium sp. WSM4817. The sequence goes on from NZ_JBVVQQ010000006.1 coordinate 171,097, forward strand.
CCACCGGGTCCATTCCCGCCACCGCTGAATTGCTTGCGGTGATCGCCGGCCTGCCCAGCGGCGCGGTCGTGCTGCCCGGCCTCGACCTGATGCTGGATGAGCCGTCATTCCAGGCAATTGCGGTGCCCGGCGCGCGGCCGGCCTTGCTTGGCCACCCGCAATACGGCCTGGCAAAACTGATCGGCAAGATTGGCGTGCTGCGCGGCGATGTCGAGGAGATCGCCGTTGCCGAAAGGCCGCTCGCGCTGCGCGCCGCACTTGTCGGCGAGGCGCTGCGGCCGGCGGAGACCACCGAACTGTGGGTCGAGACGCGCGCCCGCTTTACGGCCGGCGATATCACCGAGGCCTTCGCCGACGTGACGCTGCTCGAAGCCGCCGGCGAGCGCGACGAAGCGGTGGCGATCGCCGTCGCGCTGAAACGCGCCGTCGAACAGCCCGGCCAGCGCGCCGCGCTCGTCACCGGCGACCGCGCCCTGGCGCGGCGCGTCTCGGTCGAGCTGTTGCGCTTTGGTGTCGTTGCCGACGATTCGGGCGGCACACCGCTCATCAACACGCCAGCCGCCGGCCTGCTCAGACTGGCGCTTCAGGCGGCGTTCCGCCCCGGCGATCCCGTGGCCCTGCTGTCGCTGCTCAAGCACCCGCTGCTTGGCCTCGGTCTGGAACGCACAAGCGTCCGTCGCGCGGTGGAGATCGTCGAACTGGTGGCGCTGCGCGGCGGCACCGGCCGCCCCGACGCCGCCTCGCTGCCGGAGCTCTTCGAGGCCCGGCTCCTCGAATTCGACGATCGCGGCAATCGCCGCCCGCCCTTCTGGCGATCGCGGCTTTCGGTCAGGCGCATCGAAGAAGCCCGAGACCTGCTGATCCGGTTAACCGCCGCGCTTGCGCCGCTTGTTGCCTATCGCGACGAGGAGAATGCCGATCTTGCCACGCTTGTGCGGGCCAGCGTCGTCGCGCTCGAAAGTCTCGGCCGCGCCGCGGATGGCAATCTGAGCGAACTCTATGCCGGCGATGCCGGTGAAAAGCTCGCTGAGCTCTTGCGCGGGCTGGTCGCTGCCTCGGCGTCGTTCTCCTTCGGAGCCGACGAATGGCCCGATGTGATGGAGGCGCTGATCGCACCCGAGACGGTCAAGCCGGCACAAGGCACCGGCAGGAACATCGCCATCTGGGGTGCGCTGGAAGCCCGGTTGCAGAACGTCGACACGCTGGTCGTCGGCGGGCTCAACGAAGGCGTGTGGCCGCGCAAGCCGGAAAGCGACCGCTTCATGTCCCGGCTGATGAAGACCGGCATCGACCTCGAGCCGCCCGAGCGGCGCATCGGCCTGGCCGCCCATGATTTCCAGATGGCGATGGGGGCGAAGAAAGTGGTGCTGGCGCGCTCCGCCCGCTCCGGCGACGCACCGGCGGTGCCGTCGCGCTGGCTGCAGCGCCTCCTGACCTTCATAGGCAAGGACCATGCGGCGGTGCTTCGCCGGCGTGGTGATGAATTCCTGTCCTGGGCCCGTGCGCTCGATGCCGGCGAACGAAGAGACTTCGCGCCGCGGCCGCAGCCGAAGCCACCGCTGGATGTGCGGCCGCAACATTTCTCGGTCACCGAGATCGAAACGCTGCGCCGCGACCCTTACGCGATCTATGCCAGGAGGATCCTCCGCCTGATGCCGCTCGACCCGGTCATCCGCGACCCGGGTGCTGCCGAACGCGGCACGCTGTTTCACGCCATCCTGCATCTCTTTTCGCGGACCGTGGCCGATCCGCTTGTGCCGGAGGCGCTGGACGGTCTCATTGCCGCCGGCCGCGAATGCTTTGCCGAGGCGGCCCTTCCTCCCGATGTCGAGGCGGTGTGGTGGCCGCGCTTCGAAAAGCTCGCCGCCGGCATCATCGAATGGGAGCGCGGCCGCGCCTTCGCCGTGACAATGCGGCATGCCGAGGAGCACGCCGAGAAAACAGGCGTCGGCCAGTCCGGCGTGACGCTGTCCGGCTATGCCGATCGTGTCGATCTCCTGGCCGGCGGCATGGCCGACATCCTGGATTACAAGACCGGCTCTTCGCCGTCGAAGGCGCAGGCCCATACGCTGCTTTCGCCGCAACTTGCGCTCGAGGGCGCGCTGCTCAGGCGCGGCGCCTTCAAGGGGCTAGGCGCGCGCGAGCCGTCGCAGTTGGCCTTCATCAGGCTGAAGCCGAATGGCGAGGTGTTCGAGGAATCCATCCTCGAATACAACCGCAAGCCGCGAACCGCCGCAGACCTCGCCGAGGAAGCCTGGGCGCGGCTCGAAAAACTGCTGATCCACTATGCCAACCCGGCGACCGGATACCTGTCGCGGGCGTTGCCGTTCCGCGAGGGCGAGACCGACGGCGACTACGACCATCTCGCCCGCGTGCTCGAATGGTCTGCCGGCGGCGACGCCGACGACGAGGGAGGGGAGGCATGAAGAAGGCCTATCCCATCCCGACCGATACCGCCGTCAGCCAGGCAAGCGCCTCAGATCCGCAAAATTCCGCCTGGGTGTCGGCCAACGCCGGATCGGGCAAGACCCATGTGCTGGCCCAGCGTGTCATCCGTCTTCTGCTGCGTGGCACCGATCCGTCGAAGATCCTGTGCCTGACCTACACCCGCGCCGCCGCCGCCAACATGTCGAACAGGGTGTTTTCGACATTGTCGGAATGGACGGCGCTTGGCGACGCAGAACTGGCGACAAGGATAGAGGCGCTGGACGGTCGCCAGCCCAATCGCGAAGCCATGCGCCGCGCCCGCCGCCTGTTCGCCGAGGCGCTGGAGACGCCCGGCGGGCTGAAGATCCAGACCATCCACGCCTTCTGCGAATCGGTGCTGCACCAGTTCCCGCTGGAAGCCAACATACCGGCCCATTTCGAAATGCTCGATCCGCAGATGGAGGCGTCGCTCTTCGCCGCCGCCCGCCGCGACATGATCTCGGGCACGGCGGCCGGCGATGCGGAGCTGGCCGAGGCTTTCGCCACCATTCTGGAACGCGGCGGCGAACACGGGCTTGACGCCTTGCTGGCCGAGATCGTGCGCAAGCGCGAAGGTCTGCGCGCCTTCATCAGCGCGGCTGGCGGCGATGGTTTTCAGGCGCTGTTCGACGAGTTCAGGTTTCCCGCCGGCCAGACCGCCGATGGCCTGGCGGCGTCCGTCTGGCCGCTGCCGGGCTTCCTGCCGGACTATTTCATCACCTTCGCCCGTGCTGCAGAAGCCGCCGATGCCCGCACCGTACTCAACAACCTTCTGCCCTATGCGCGCCTTGCCTTCGCCGAGGATGATCCGGTTCGCCGGCTGCATCTGCTGGCAAAAGCCTTCCTGCGAGGCGATGGCGAGCCTTATGAGCCGGCAATGTTCAAGAAGGCGTTGCTCGACCGGCTGCCGGATCTTGCCGAGCGCTATCTGTCAGCGGTCGATGCCATTCTCGAAATCTCCGACCGATTGGCCTTGTTCAGGATGCTGGAGGGCACACGTGCGGCGCTGACCATCGCCGACTGGCTGATCGCCCGCTACGAGCACTTGAAGCGCGCCCGCGGCTTCCTCGATTTCAACGACCTCATCACCCGAACGGTCAATCTCCTGGCGCGGCCCGACGCCGGCCCCTGGGTGCAATACAAGCTCGACCAGGGCATCGACCATATCCTGCTCGACGAGGCGCAGGACACCAGTCCCGACCAGTGGGAGGTGGTGAAGCGACTGGCCGAGGAATTCTTTGCCGGGCTCGGCGCACGCGACAATGTTCACCGCACGGTGTTCGCTGTCGGCGACGAAAAACAGTCGATCTATTCCTTTCAAGGAGCGGCGCCCGACTCCTTCGCCGACTCAAGGCTGCTGTTTTCCGCAAAAGTGCGCGACGCCAAAGCCGCCTTCGCCGATCTCAAGCTGACCTGGTCGTTCCGCTCGACCGAAGACGTGCTTGCGGCGGTGGACCGTGTCTTTGCCGACCCGCTCGTGCGGCGCGGCATCAGCCACGATCCCGACCCGCTGACCCACAAGGCGATCCGCAGCGATGCGCCGGGCTATGTCGAGGTCTGGCCGTCGATCGGCGCCGACGTCGTCGACGAACCCGACGACTGGACGCAAGCCGTCGACCACGCCCATGCGCCGGCGGTGCGTATTGCCGAAAACGTGGCGGCAACCATTGCCGGCTGGATCGGCGCCGGCGAGATCATTGAAGGCCGCGGCAAGAAGCTTCGGCCCGGCGACGTGCTGGTGCTGGTGCGCAAGCGCGATCGTTTCGTCCATGCGCTGACGCGCGCACTGAAGCGCCGCGACATCCCGGTCGCCGGTGCCGACCGCCTCAGCCTGCCCGGTCATATCGCGGTCAAGGACCTGATCGCGCTCGGCCACTTTCTTGTCCAGCCTGAGGACGATCTGTCGCTTGCCGCCGTGCTGCGCAGCCCGATTTTCGGTGTTTCGGAAGAGACGCTTTTCGCGCTCGCCGGCGAGCGGCCGTCCGGCCTCTCGTTGATCGCTTCGCTCAGGCAGCAAGCCGGCGAAAGCGCCGCCTTGGCCGCAATCGCTGCCCAGCTCGACACATGGTCCGATGAAGCCGCATTCAGGCCGGTGTTCGAATTCTATGCCGGGGCTCTCGCCCGCGACGGCTTGCGCAAGAAAATGGTCGCGCGGCTCGGGCCGGAAGCCGGCGACATCCTCGACGAATTCCTGAGCTTCTGCCTGGCCGAGGAGCGGACCGGCCTGCCGGGGCTGGAATCCTTCCTGTCGACGCTGGAGAATGCCGGCCCCGAGATCAAGCGCGAAATGGACCAGACCCGCGACGAGGTTCGCGTCATGACCGTGCATGCCGCCAAGGGCCTCGAGGCGCCCGTCGTGTTCCTGGCCGATGGTGGCTCGGCGCCGTTCAGCGATCAGCATCTGCCGCGACTGATGCCGTTCGATGGCTCGGGCCAACACTGGGACGGCAAGGGCTATCTCTGGCGTTCGGCCGGCGATGTCGCCAATGGCTTTTCGCGGGCCGCTTCGGTCCGCGCGCGCGAGCTGGCCGACGACGAATACCGCCGGCTGCTCTATGTCGGCATGACCCGCGCCGAGGACCGGCTGATCGTCTGCGGCTATCACGGCAAGCGGGTGCCGAATGCCGGCACCTGGCACTCGATCGTCAGCCGCGCGCTGGTCGGCGCGCCCGAAAGCATCGAGCGGCAGCATCCCGCCACCGGCGAGACCGTGCATCGCTTTCACGTGACAAAATTGCCGCCGGTCGCACAGGCGGCCGCCGAAGCGGCGCGGCAGGCGCAACAGTTCGAGCCGTTGCCGAAGAACCTGTTCCAGCCCTTGCCGCCCTTCGAGGATCTGCCGCGGCCGCTGTCGCCGTCCGGCGCCTCGGCGCTGATCGATGAGGCCAGGCAAGCCGTAGTCGACACCGGCTCGCCGGTGCTGGACACCGAGGCAGAACCTGGCTTTGCGGTGATGCGGGGCCTGGCGCTGCACAAATTGCTGCAGATGCTGCCCGGCATCGCCGAGACCGAACGCCGCGATGCCGCGGAGCGCTACCTCAAGCGCGCTGGCGCGCAATGGCCTGAAACCGAGCGCGACAAGGCCTTGGCTTCAGTGGCGGCGATCCTTGCCGACAGCCGCTTCGATCAGCTGTTTGCGCCGAACTCACGCGCTGAGGTCGCGGTCATGGGCAGCCTGGAGGTCAAGGGCAAGCTGCGCTCGATCTCCGGCAAGATCGACCGGCTGGCGATCACATCAGGCAAGGTGTCGATAGTCGACTACAAGACCAACCGGCCGGCGCCTGCAGCGCTGGCGGACGTTCCACCGGCCTATGTCCTGCAGCTCGCGCTCTATCGCTCGCTGCTCCAGCCGCTTTATCCCGGGCATGAGGTCTCGGCGGCGCTGCTGTTCACTGAAGCGCCGCGATTGATCGAGCTGCCGCCGGCGGCGATGGACGACGCCCTTGCCCGACTCACGGGAGCGTGACACAACAGCTGCTTGAAGAAGGGCGCGATCACCACCACATTTGGTGCGACAATAACTCTCGAAAGGATTTTCGCATGGCCACCGTCAAGGTCGACAAGAGCAATTTCCAGACCGATGTGCTTGACGCCAAGGAACCGGTCGTCGTCGATTTCTGGGCGGAATGGTGCGGCCCGTGCAAGATGATCGCGCCGGCGCTGGAAGACATCGCCATCGAACTCGGCGGCAAGGTCAAGATCGCCAAGCTCAACATCGACGAGAATCCCGAGCTGGCCGCGCAGTTCGGCGTGCGCTCGATCCCGACGCTGATGATCTTCAAGGGCGGCGAAATGGCCGACATGAAGGTCGGCGCCGCGCCGAAGACGGCGCTGTCGCACTGGATCAACGGCAATCTCGCCTGATCCGGCGGAAATCCGGAGACAAGCCCGGCCCTCGCGCCGGGCTTTTTGCTGCGTCATCTAATGTACTGCGCGTCCCCCTGGACGCGCGAAGGACGCTGCTGCACTTGATCTGACCGAAGATCGGATCGGGATTTTCTGGGTCATGCGGCTGGTCCGCCGTGGCACTCGCCACTTGCCGGCCCATGTTCTTGTCTGACTTAAAGCAGGAGAACGACATGACCGGATCCGCCAAGGCCACCGTCTTCATCGACAATGAGCGCGTCATCGTCACCGAATACCGCTTCGCGCCGGGCGACAATACCGGCTGGCACCGCCATGGCCATGATTATGTCGTCGTGCCGCTGATGGACGGCAAGCTCAAGCTCCTGACCAAGGACGGCGAATCCTTCGCCGAAATGAAGAAGGGGGCGCCCTATTTCCGCAAGGAGGGCGTGGAGCATGACGTCATCAATGCCAATGAGGGCGAGTATGCCTTCATCGAGATTGAGCTGAAGTAGTCCCCACCGAGGCCGTCTCCGCCATAGGCGTGAGGCGATCACCAATCCGCGATGCGATCGCCTCCGACGAACTGCGCACTTTTCTCTGTGTATTCAAACAGTTCTATCTTCACGTTGTTAGGATCGCGAATCCAGGCCTGGTAGGTATCATCGCATGCGTGTTTCTTTGACGTGACTTCAACGCCTTTCGCTCTTACGTCGGCGATCGCGGCGTCAAGGTTTTCCACTTCAAGGCAGAAGTGGTTGATCTGGTTCAGGTCGCTATAGCTGGCCCCGTCTTTCTGGAACACCTCGACGTGGCTGCGGCTGCCGCAATTGAGGTAGAAACCGAAAATCTTGCCGTCGCGCAGGAAGTTGAACTGGGTGTCCATGCAGAGGACGTCCCGATAGAAGCTTCGCGTCACTTCGAGATCATCTGCGAAGATGCAAACGTGAGCGAGCTGCTTTACCTTGATCATGGCTGGCTCCTCGCGGTGATCTGACGAAGTCCGGCGTCATCGTGCCCTGGTGAACACGCGCCTCAAACCGGCGGCGTGCCGTTTTCGGCCAGCACCGCGCCGGCCAGATAGAGCGAGCCGCTGATCAGGATGCGCGGCGGCGGTCCGTCCCACGTGTCGCGTAGCAGCATCAGCGCATTGGCGACGGAGCTCACCGGTTCGGCCGACAGGCCGGCCTCGACGGCGCGGATCGCCAGTTCGTCATTCGGCACACTGGCCTCGCTGAGGCTCACCGGCACCGTGTAGACATGCCGCACCAGGCCCTTAAAGGCGCGGAAATAGCCGCTCTGGTCCTTGGTGTTGATCATGCCGCAAATCAAGAACAGCGGCCGCGGGTTTTTTTCCTCCTGCTCGGCCAATGCCTCGGCGACGACCACGCCGGCGCCGGGATTGTGGCCGCCGTCGAGCCAGATGTCGGCGCCCTTTGGCGCCAGTTCCGTCAGCGTGCCTTGCGGCAATTTCTGCATCCGCCCCGGCCAGGTGACATTGGCCATCGCCTTGTCGGCGACGCGATGGCTGATCTCGAAACCTGCCGACTTGACCGCCGCAATCGCCGCCGCCGCATTGGCGAACTGGTGGCGCCCTGGCAGGCGCGGTGGCGACAGGTCCATCAGCCCGTCTTCGTCCTGATAGACCATCCGGCCGTTTTCCTCGAAGGCGAGGAAATCCTGGCCATAGACGAAGGCGGGACAGTCGAGCCGCTCGGCGGTTTCGATAAGCACCTGAAGCGCCGTTTCGCTTTCCTGCGCGCCAATGACCACCGGGCAACCGCTCTTGATGATGCCGGCCTTTTCGGCTGCGATCAGTTCGACACGGTCGCCGAGAAAGGATTCGTGGTCGAGCGAGACCGGCATGATCACCGACACCGCCGGCTCGGTGATGACATTGGTGGCATCAAAGCGGCCGCCAAGGCCGACCTCGATGATGACGGCATCTGCCGGATGTTCGGAAAACAGCAGGAAGGTGACGGCGGTGAGGATCTCGAAGACGGTGATCTTCTGGCCTTCATTGGCCTTGGCGACGCGGGCGATGGCATCGGCGAAGACCTCGTCCTCGACCAGCCTGCCGCCGCCGTCGGCGGCCAGCCGGTAGCGCTCATGCCAGTTCACCAGATGTGGCGATGTGTGGACATGGACGCGGTGGCCGGCCGCTTCGAGCAGCGCCCGCGAAAACGCGGCGCAGGAGCCCTTGCCGTTGGTGCCGGCGATGTGGATGACCGGCGGCAGATGGTCCTGCGGATTGCCAAGCCGCTCCAGCAGCCGCGAAATACGGTCGAGCGAAAGATCAAAGCCCTTCGGATGAAGCGACATCAGGCTTTCGATTTCGCGGTCGGCGGCAAGCGTGCTCATGGGAGAATCCTAGCGCATGACCCCGAAAAATCGAAATCGATTTTCGGAAAGGAATCATGCGTGAATCAAGATGCTACAGCGCCACAGATGGCGCGCAATCGCGGTTCGCGACGACGGATGTCGCGTCAGGCTTGCGGGCGTGCTTCCGCCGGGACCGCCACCGGCGGCAGGATTTCCGGTTCCAGCGGCTTTTCTTCTTCCGGCAGCTTGAGCAGCATTTTCAGGAGCCGTGCGATCGTCTGGCGCATCTCCAGCCGCGACACCACCATGTCGACCATGCCGTGCTCCATCAGATACTCGGAGCGCTGGAAGCCGTCGGGCAGCTTTTCCCTGATCGTCTGCTCGATGACGCGCGGCCCGGCAAAGCCGATCAGCGCGCCGGGCTCGGCGATGTGCACGTCGCCCAGCATGGCGTAGGAGGCAGTGACGCCGCCGGTAGTCGGATTGGTCAGAACGACGATATAGGGAAGACCGGCTTCCTTCAGCCGATCGACGCCGATCGTGGTTCTCGGCAATTGCATGAGCGACAGGATGCCCTCCTGCATGCGGGCGCCGCCGGAGGCCGCGAACAGGATCAGCGGCCGCTTGCGTTGCACTGCGACCTCGAAGCCACGAACGATGGCGTCGCCGGCGGCCATGCCAAGCGAGCCGCCCATGAAGGCGAAGTCCTGCACGGTCACCACCACCGGCAGGCCTTCGACGGTGCCCAGCGCATTGATGATCGCGTCCTCCAGCCCGGTCTTGGCCTTGGCGTCCTTCAGCCGGTCGGTGTAGCGCTTCTCGTCGCGGAATTTCAGCGGATCCTGCACCACCTTGGGGTTTTCGAGCATCTCGTACTTGCCGTCGTCCATGAAGAATCTCAGCCGCTCCCTGGCCGAGATCTTCATGTGATGGCCGGAGGACGGGATGACGAACTGGTTCTGCTCCAGATCCTTGTGGAAGACCATCTCGCCGGTCTCCGGATCCTTGATCCAGAGGTTTTCAGGCATGTCGGTGCGCCGGCCGAGCATCGAATTGATCTTCGGTCGAACGTAGTTGGTGATCCAGTTCATCGCTTCGGCTCCTGTCCTGACGAAGAGTTAGACCATGATCCCGAAAAGTGGAAACCGGTTTTCGGTGGAGATCATGGTCAACCAGAAGATCAAGACTATTCGGCGGCAGCAAGGCGGGCCGCGCGCACGCCTTGCGAAAGCCCGCTGACCAGCGTGGCGACCGCCTCGGCCGGGTCGGCGGTCTTTTCGCCCTTCGGCCCCAGAACATTGGCGACCGCATTGACGATCGCAGTGCCGACGACGACGCCGTCGGCCGACGCTCCGATGATGCGCGCCTGCTCGGCGGTCTTGACGCCGAAGCCGACGCAGACCGGCAGGTCGGTATGGCCCTTGATGCGCCCGACCGCCGCCGCCACCTTGCCGGTGTCGGCAAGTGCTGAGCCGGTGATGCCGGTCATCGACACGTAATAGACGAAGCCGGAGGTGTTCTGCAGCACCTTGGGCAGGCGCTTGTCGTCGGTGGTCGGCGTCGCCAGCCGGATGAAATTGATGCCGGCCCTCAGCGCTGGAATGCAAAGCTCCTCATCCATTTCCGGCGGCAGGTCGACGACGATCAGCCCGTCTATGCCGCTGGCCAGCGCATCCCCGAGGAAGCGGTCGACGCCGTGGATGTAGATCGGATTGTAGTAGCCCATCAAAACGATCGGCGTTTCATTGTCGGTGGCACGAAATTCCGAAGCCATCTTCAGCGTCTTGACCAGCGTCTGCCCGCCTTTCAGCGCGCGCAGGCCGGCCGCCTGGATCGCCGGGCCGTCGGCCATCGGATCGGAAAACGGCATGCCGAGCTCGATGATGTCGCTGCCGGCGCCGGGCAGCGCCTTCATGATCGACAGGGAGGTGTCGTAGTCCGGGTCGCCGCCCATGAAATAGGTGACGAGTGCCGGGCGCCCTTCGGCCTTCAGTTTGGCCATACGGCGGTCGATGCGGGTGGTCATGATCAGATCTCCATGCCCAGCATATTGGCCACCGTATGCACGTCCTTGTCGCCGCGGCCGGACAGGTTGACGATGACGATCTGGTCCTTGTCCATGGCGGGCACGATCTTCACCGCATGCGCGATGGCATGGGCGGATTCGAGCGCCGGAATGATGCCTTCGACGCGTGTCGTCAACTGAAACGCCTCCAGCGCCTCGTCGTCGAGAACAGGCACATAGTCGACGCGGCCACTGTCGCGCAGCCAGGAATGCTCCGGCCCGACGCCGGGATAGTCGAGGCCGGCCGAAATCGAATGCCCGTCCATGATCTGCCCGTCGGCGTTCTGCAGGAGATAGGTGCGGTTGCCGTGCAGCACGCCGGGCGCGCCGGCGTTCATTGAGGCGCAATGCTCGATGCCGTCGAGGCCGCGGCCACCGGCCTCGATGCCGATGATCTTTACGCTGCGGTCGTCGAGGAACGGGTGAAAAAGGCCGATGGCGTTGGAGCCGCCGCCGACGGCGGCGATGATGGTGTCCGGCAGCCGGCCTTCCTGCTCGAGGATCTGGGCGCGCGCCTCGATGCCGATCACCGACTGGAAGTCGCGCACCAGCTCCGGATAGGGGTGCGGGCCGGCGGCGGTGCCGATCAGGTAGTAGGTGTCCTCGACATTGGTCACCCAATCCCGAAGAGCTTCGTTCATGGCGTCCTTCAACGTGCCGTGGCCGGCAGTCACCGGCCGCACCTCGGCGCCGAGCAGCTTCATGCGGAAGACGTTCGGGCTTTGCCGGGCGACGTCGGTGGCGCCCATATAGACGACGCACGGAAAGCCGAAACGCGCCGCCACGGTGGCCGACGCCACGCCGTGCTGGCCGGCGCCGGTCTCGGCGATGATGCGCTTCTTGCCCATGCGCTTGGCCAGCAGGATCTGGCCGAGGCAGTTGTTGATCTTGTGCGAGCCGGTGTGGTTCAGATCCTCGCGCTTGAAATAGACCTTTGCGCCGCCCCCAACGCCTTTCGCCGCGGAAGCCTCGCGAAGATGCCTGGTCAGACCTTCGGCGAAATAAAGCTTCGACGGCCGCCCGGCATAGTGGGTCGAAAGGTCAGTCAGTTCGGCCTTGAAATCCGCATCGTCCTTGACCTCGTTCCAGTGCCGTTCAAGGTCGAGGATCAGCGGCATCAACGTTTCGGCAACGAAACGACCGCCGAAGATGCCGAACATGCCCTGCTCATCGGGTCCGGTGCGGAAGGAATTGGGTATCGCCGGCTTGTTCATCGCCGATCTCCTAGCTTGTGGTTTGAAGCACGGTCAGGCGGCGCGGTTGGCGTGTGCTGCCCTGACGGCCCGGAAAAACTGTTCGATCAGCGCCGGATCCTTGACGCCCGGCGCGCTTTCCACGCCCGAGGAAATGTCTAGTCCGGGCGGGTTGGCAAGCCGAAAGGCATCGCCGATGTTGGCGGCGTTGAGCCCACCGGAAAGCATGTAATCGACGCCTGCGTCAAGGCCGGCCAGAACGCGCCAGTCGAAGGCAACGCCGTTGCCGCCCGGCAGTTGCGAACCCTTCGGCGGCTTGGCGTCGAACAGGAAACGGTCGGCAATGCCGACGAACGGTCTTGTCCGCTCCAGGTCGGCAGCCTCGCTGACCGGCAGCGCCTTCATCACCGGCAGGCCATAGCGGGCCTTGATCTCGGCCACCCGCTCCGGCGTTTCCGAGCCATGCAGCTGCAGCATGTTGGGCTGCATTTTTTCGACGATTTCATCCAGAAACGCATCGCCGGCGTCGACTGTCACGGCAACCGCCCTGGCCTTGCCGATTGCCGCTTCGCGCAAGCGGCCGGCTTCCGCCGGCTCGACATAGCGCGGGCTTTTGGCAAAGAAAATAAAGCCGACATGACTGGCGCCGCCGGCCAATGCCGCGGCCAATGCCTTGTCGGTCTTCAGTCCGCATATCTTGATGTCGAGCGCCATGACGCGGGGATTGGCACGAAACGGCAAAAGAGTCGAGAAAAAGCGCATGTTTGCCACCGGCGCGGAACGCGCTACCTTCCTAAGACAAGAGAGCGGAACGGGCTACTTACTAAAGATAATACCGACGGGAGCAAACAAGCATGGCAGACGATACCGTCGCCCAACTCAGGCAAAAAGTCGCGCAGGCTCGCGAGGTCATCGCCCATCTGATGGACAAGGCCGCCTTCAACGGCGCCGAGGCACACCGCGCGCTCGACTATTTCGGCAGCAACGCCTTCAAGAAGGACTTCCTGCCATGGCCGCGCCATACCGACGAGGGGCTGCGCCCAGAGGAGTTGAACGCGGCGAATGATGATTGACCGGGCGATCTATTCGAACATGATCGCTTGTAGCGCGCCGCCATTGCGCTTGAGCCAGTCCTTGCAGCGCTCGGTGTCGGGGCAGAGCTGCTCGCACAGCTTCCAGAATTTCGGGCCGTGGTTCATCTCCTTGAGATGCGCCACCTCATGCGCGACGAGATAGTTTATGACCGGTCGCGGCGCCATCATGATGCGCCAGGAGAACGACAGGTTGCCGTCCGACGTGCATGACCCCCAGCGGCTCGACGTGTCCTTGAAGCGGATTGCCTTGGCGCGCTTGCCGATCGTCCCAGTGTGCCTGACCACCAACCGCTCGATCTCGCGCTTGGCCTCGCGCTTGAGGAAATCGGCGATGCGGCGCGGCAGGTGCACGCGCTCGCCATGCACGATCATCAGCGGACCGCGTTCGTCGCACGACAGCGTGACGGTACCGCGTTTCGAGGGCTCATGAACGATGCGATGCGGCACGCCGCGCACCGGAATTTTGATACCGGGCCGCACCTGCGGCCGGTTGGGCACTTTGGCCAGCCGCTGCTCCAGCCAGTCCTGATGGCGGTCAAGGAATTTTTCCACCTCGCCTCGCCGCAGGCCCGGTGGCACGGTGATGCGTAGGCCCCGGCCACCGGAATCGATGCGCAGCGTCAATCGCCGCGCCCGGTCGCTCTCGACGATCTTGAGCGGCAGCGTGCGGCCGGCAACACAATGCTCCCGCTCCACGACGGGGGCGGGCCTGGGTTTGGTCAGGTTGCGGAAGAAGCCGAATGACATGGCCAGGACGATACGTGATTCGAGGAAAACGAATAGAACAAAAAAGAAACGGCGCCGCTGACGCGACGCCGTTTTTGATTATTATTTATGTCGAGGCAAGTGCCTTACTCGTCAAGCAGGCCTGGCGTGGATTTGCCACCGCCGGTTGTGGGCCCGCCGGTTGTGGGCGACGTCGACTTGTTGCGGTTCGCCATGAAGCGGTCGAACTCTTCCTGGTCCTTGGCGCGACGCAATTCCCTGGCGTATTCGTCGAACTCGCTCAGCATCTCGTCGAGCTTGCGGCGCTCTTCATTGAGCCGCTCGAGTTCTTTTTCGCGCCAGTCGTCGAAAGCGACGTTGCCGGTGCGGGCAGAGCCGTGGCCCCAGCGCGCCGCTTTGTCGGAACCGCGGCGGCAGCCGGCGAAGATGCCGTCGGTCGCGCGGTTGACGTCGCGCTTGAAGCCGTCAAGCCGGTCGCCCCAAATGATGTAGGCGAGCATGGCGAGGCCGAGCGGCCAGAACACCATAAAACCGATCACCATCAGAGCGATGGTCGCCGGCGTCCAGGCCGGACGGATCAATGCAGATGTGTTCATTTTCTCCCAATCCTTCAGTTGGAGACAGCCAATCCCGGCTGCGTGGAATCGAAATGGGATGAGAAAAACGGCGATTCAAGACAGTGTCGGCCAAAACCGGACAAGCGTTTGAAATGATTATCGCTTTTTGAGCGTTTCAAGGAAAAGGACGACCAGGCCCGCAATCAGGCCCCAGAACGCCGCACCGACGCCGAATAGCGTCAGCCCCGAGGCGGTGACGGCAAAGGTGACGGTAGCGGCCATGCGTTCGCCGTCTTCCTTCAAGGCGATCGACAGCGCGTTGGCGAGCGGCGCCATCAGCGCCAGTCCGGCGACAAGCACGATCAGGCTCTGCGGCAGCACGGCAAAGATCGCCACCAGCGAGGCGCCGAAAATGGCGAAGACGAGGTAGGCAAGCGCGTAGAAGGGACCGGTCTTCCAGCGCTCGCCCGGATCGGGATGCACGTCGGGGCCGGTGCAGATCGCCGCCGAGATCGCCGCCAGGTTGGTGGTCGAGGCCCCGAATGGCGCCGACAGCAACGAAAGCAGGCCGGTGACGCCGATCAGCGGGCCGGGTTCCGGGTGGTAGCCCGCCGCCCTCAGCACGGCGAGGCCGGACAGGTTCTGCGAGGCCATGGTGACGAGATAAAGCGGCAGCGCCAGGCCGATGATCGCTGTGACGGTGAACTGCGGCGCAATCAGCGTCAATGTCGAAAGTTCCGGGGTCGGCAGACCACCGACCCGGCCGGTGAGGAACGCGGCAGCGCCGCCGCCGATCAGCACCGCCAGCACCGAGAGCGCCGGATTGAACAGGCGGATGACAAAGAAGGCGGCGATCAGCGGCAGGATCAGCCACGGGTCGACGGGAATCGCCTTCACCGCATTGACGGCGAAGGTGACGACGATGCCGGCGAGCATCCCCGACGCGACCGAGGCCGGTATCCTGGCGATCAGCTTGGTCAAGGGCCTGAACAGGCCGGTGGCAATCAGCAAAATCCCGGTGACGATGAAGGCGCCGACGGCCTCGTTGATCGAAAAGCCACTCGATGCCGCGATCAGCGCCACCCCCGGCGTCGACCATGCGGCGATGACCGGCATCCTGGTGCGCCACGACAGCCACAGGCTCTCGATCGCCATCGCGAGGCAGATCGCCGTCACCCAGCTCGCGGTTTCGACTTGCGTCGCGCCGACTGCCTTGGCGGCGGCGATGACGATGGCCAACGTGCCGCCGAAGCCGACAATCGCTGCAACGAAGGCGGATACCGGAATGGAAATGCGCATGTCCTAGCCTGCCTGCCGCACGATGGCATTGACCGCCCGCACCAGCATGTCGAGATCCTGAGGCCGCGACAGGCGATGGTCGCCGTCGGGGATCAGCGACAGCGTGACGTCGTCGGCCGGCAGCAGGCCGACCAGTTTCAGCGCATGGCTCGGCGGCACGTCGGCATCGGCCAGCCCTTGCAATATGTGGACGGGGCAGTGGGTGTCGATCGGCCCGGTCAGCACCCGGTTGTTGCGGCCGTCCTCGATCAGCGCTCGGGTGTAGATGTAAGGCTCGGCCGAATAGTCCGACGGCTCCTCGAAAAAACCTTTCTTGGCAAGATCGCGCTTCTGCGCTTTGGTCAGCGCCGGCTCGACCAACTCGGCGGTGAAATCCGGCGCCGGCGCTAGAAGCACCAGACCGGCGATGCGGTTCTCGCCTGGCGTGTGCAATTCCTGGCGCAATTCCTGGACCATGCGCAGCGCGATCCATGCGCCCATCGAGGAGCCGACCAGGATTTGCCTGCCTTGCGTGAAATGATTGAAGACGGCGAGACTTTGCGAAAGCCAGTTCGAGACGGTGCCGTCCGCAAAGGCGCCGCCCGATTCGCCGTGACCGGAATAGTCGTGGCGTAGGAAAGCCCGGCCTTGCCCGCTCGCCCATTCCGCCAGCTTCTCGGCCTTGGTGCCCAGCATGTCCGACTTGTAGCCGCCGAGCCAGACAATGCCTGGCTCGGCACCCGCAGCGCGCCTGACAGCGATGCTGGTTCCGTCGACGTCGAGAAAAACCGGTGCGGTCATTGCTCACTCCTCACGCAGGTCTTTTGACACAGCGGACGGTTCAACGAAAAGTGCTCGGCAACTTTCTTCGTTTGGTGCAGGCAGAAGTCAGGGAACAGGTGATTTCCTGTGAGCGCTATGCTATTGACTCCGGCCGCGCGCTCACCACATTGGCGCGTTCGCAATTCTGAATTGAAAACCCCGAACGAAACGGCTCAAGGAGACCACGACCATTCGCAGACCTTTCAAAGCAACGGCGCCCACCAAGGAGGGCCCGCGCTCCAACCGTGACATCCGGGTTCCCCGGGTCCAGCTTATCGACGCCGAAGGCCACAACCATGGCGATGTCTCCATCAACGACGCATTGCTGCTCGCCGAAGAGGCTGGGCTCGATCTGGTCGAGATATCGCCCAACGCAGTGCCGCCCGTCGTAAAAATTCTCGATCTCGGCAAGCTGAAATACGCCAACCAGAAGAAGGCGGCCGAGGCGCGCAAGAACCAGAAGGTCATCGAGATCAAAGAGATCAAGATGCGCCCGAACATCGACAGCCATGACTACGAGACCAAGATGAAAGCGGTCCGGCGGTTTTTCGAGGAAGGTGACAAGGTCAAGCTGACATTGCGCTTTCGCGGCCGCGAGATGGCGCATATGGAACTCGGCATGCAGCTTTTGAACAAGGTTCGCGAGGAAGTTGCACCGATCGCAAAAGTCGAAGCCGAACCGAAGCTCGAAGGCCGCCAGATGATGATGGTGCTGGCGCCCCGCTAAGCGATTCCGCTAAAGCGGTCCCGTCAAAGCAAAGGCCGCTTCGGCGGCCTTTTGTTTGTTTTTGTCTTCGCCATGATTTCTCCGCAAGTTGCATCGACAAGGATTCCGGTTGCCGGTCCTCGCGGCGAAAGGATTGTCCATGGCCGCTGCGGCACGTTCCCCGATTGAAAGATCGTTCGACGAAATGGGCCGCTATCAGCGGCGCCGGCGCGTCCTGCTGGCGCTGCTGATCGGTGCTTTTTGCGCTTTGCTGATCTTCGGCGGCTCCACGCACGATGAACTAGGCCACGAACGCATAGAGGGGCAGTACGGCATCGCCCTGATACTGATCGGGATCGGCGGCCGGCTCTGGTCGATCCTCTATATCGGCGGCCGCAAGTCGGCCGAACTGGTTGCTACCGGCCCATATTCGGTAATGCGCAACCCGCTGTATTTTTTCTCCACCATAGGGGCCGCCGGCATCGGCGCCCAGACCGGCAGCGTGATCGTCTCGGTGGCGTCGGCGGTTTTGTGCGCGGCCGCGTTCTACATCGTCACGCTGCGCGAGGAACGGCATTTGACGACCGTGCTCGGGGCGCCGTACAAGGACTACATCGCACGGGTGCCGCGGTTTTTTCCCAATCCCCGGCTTTATCGCGACCAGGCCGAGGTCACCTTCACACCGCGCATTTTTAATCACACGCTGCGCGACGGCTTGATGTTCGTGGCTTCCGTACCGTTTTTCGAACTCATCGAGTCCGGACAGGAAAGCGGCGTAATTCCCGTCCTCTTCTGGCTGTATTGAGCTGCGGATGCCGCGATCGCCGGCAAGTTCCTCGACGATTGGATTCCCGACATGCTCAATGAAGTTAAATCTGCGCAGGCCGAACAAGCGCAGGCCAGGCGTGCGCTGGGCAGGTATCAGCACGCGCGCAGGATGGTGCTTGCCGCCCTCGTGGTCGTCATGTTCGCAGCGCTGCTGTTTGGCCAGTCTGCTTTTCCTCCCGAAAGCGTGCCGCACGAAACGATCGAAATGGTCGGCGTCCTGCTGATCTTTCTCGGCATTGTCGGGCGCTTGTGGTCGACGCTCTATATCGGCGGACGCAAATCCTCCGAGGTGGTTACCGGCGGACCCTATTCGATCACCCGCAATCCGCTCTATGTCTTCTCCTCGATAGCTGCCGCCGGCGTCGGCGCGCAGATGGGCTCGATCACTGCGGCGATCGGCTTCGCGGTGATTTGCGCCGCCGCTTTTCATGTCGTCATCCTGCGCGAAGAGACGTTCCTGAAGGAGGCCTTCGGAACGCCATTCCAGGCCTATATGGCGCGAGTGCCGCGCTTTTTCCCGAAGCTTTCGCTGTATCAGGAAGGCAACACCGGCAGCTTCAAGCCGCGTCTGCTGCGGACGACGCTGCTGGACGGGCTGGTGTTCCTCGTCGCCATGCCGTTTTTCGAATCGATCGACGCCGCCCAGCAATCGGGCATACTGCCGGTGCTGTTCCGTTTCCCATAGGCCCATTGTGTGTCGGCGCAGGGTGTTGCACGCCGGCCCGCTTTGACGTATAGCACCGCCGTTCCCAAAAACCGCCCGGCAGGGCATGCCGTGGCGGTTTCATTTGCTTTTCGGGCTTTGGTCGGCCTGAAGCGAACAAAAAGCGCGATGATGCGCACATAAACGGAGTAGCAAAATGCCCAAGATGAAGACCAAGTCAGCCGCCAAGAAGCGGTTCAAGATCACAGGTACGGGTAAAGTCCTGTCGGCTGCGGCCGGCAAGCGTCACGGCATGATCAAGCGTTCCAACAAGTTCATTCGAAATGCCCGCGGCACGATGGTTCTGGCTGAACCGGATGGCAAGAAGGTCATCAAGAATTTTCTGCCGAACGGCCTCTAAGGCATTCGGTCCGGACAAGTTTTAAGGAGATCATGACATGGCACGCGTAAAAAGAGGCGTCACCTCGCACGCCAAGCACAAAAAGGTCCTGAAAGCCGCCAAGGGTTTCTACGGCCGCCGCAAGAACACCATTCGCATCGCCAAGCAGGCGGTGGAAAAGTCGCTGCAGTATGCCTACCGCGACCGCAAGAACCGTAAGCGTTCGTTCCGCGCTCTGTGGATCCAGCGCATCAATGCCGCGACCCACGAGCATGGCCTGACCTATGGCCGGTTCATCGACGGTCTCAACAAGGCCGGCATCGAGATCGACCGCAAGGTCCTGTCGGACATGGCCATCCACGAGCCGCAGGCATTTGCCGCCCTTGTGGCCAAGGCCAAGGTCGCGCTCGAGTACCTCAAGAACACCACGCCGAACGCTTTTGAAAGCGCTGTAGCCTAACCAGCGCCTTCCCAAGCACATCGACACTTGATTTGGGAAACCCGCGCTGGCAGGGCTGGCGCGGGTTTTTCTTTGCCTTCAATCGAGTCTGAAACATGAGTGACATGGAAACTCTCGAAAATTCTCTGATGAGCGACATTTCGTCGGCCGCCGACGAGCAGGCGATCGAAGCCGTGCGTGTTTCAGCGCTCGGCAAGAAGGGCTCGGTCTCCGAAATGCTGAAGACGCTCGGCTCGATGAGCGCAGAAGAGCGCCAGATAAAAGGCCCGGCGATCAACGGTCTCAAGAACCGCATCACCGAGGCGCTTACCGCGCGCCGCGCCGAACTCAAGGACGCAGCGATCGCGGCACGGCTCGCGGCGGAAAAGGTCGACGTCACACTGCCGGTGCGGCAATCGCCGGCCGAGCGCGGCCGCATCCATCCGATCAGCCAGGTCAGCGACGAGATTGCCGCGATCTTCGGCGACCTCGGCTTTGCCATCGCCGAAGGTCCCGATATCGAGACCGATTACTACAATTTCACCGCGCTGAACTTCCCGGAAGGCCATCCGGCGCGCGAGATGCATGACACTTTCTTTTTCCAACCGGACGAGAAGGGCGAGCGCAAGCTTTTGCGCACCCACACCTCGCCGGTGCAGATCCGCACCATGGAGGTGCAGAAGCCGCCGATCCGAATCGTCATTCCCGGAAAAACCTACCGCCAGGATTCCGATGCCACGCACTCGCCGATGTTCCATCAGGTCGAGGGGCTGGTGATCGACAGATCAGCCAACGTCGCCAACATGAAATGGGTGCTGGAGGAGTTCTGCAAGGCCTTCTTCGAGGTACGCCAAGTCAAGATGCGCTTCCGGCCGAGCTTCTTCCCGTTCACCGAACCCAGCATGGAGGTCGACATCCAGTGCGATCGTTCGCGGCCGGGCGAGGTGCGCTTCGGCGAAGGCTCCGACTGGATGGAGATCCTCGGCTGCGGCATGGTCCACCCCAATGTGCTGAGATATGGCGGGCTCGATCCCGACGAATATCAGGGCTTTGCCTGGGGCATGGGCATCGATCGCATCGCCATGCTGAAATACGGCATGCCGGACCTGCGCGCCTTCTTCGACGCCGATGTGCGCTGGCTGTCGCATTACGGCTTCCGGCCGCTCGACATGCCGACGCTGTTCGCAGGCTTGAGCACATGACAGCGGCCCACACCGGCGGCTGCCGCTGCGGCGCCGTGCGGTTCGAGGCTTCGGCCGAACCGCACCATGTCAGCTATTGCCATTGCGGCGATTGCCGGCGGGCCAGCGGCGCGCCGGTATCGGCCTTCGTCGGCTTCATCACCGAGCAGGTCGCCTTCACGGGCAAGGCGCTGAAGATGTTCGAGAACGGGCCGGTGACGCGCTCCTTTTGCGGCATCTGCGGCTCGCCGATCGCCTATGTCGATGAGCGGCTGGCCGACCACATCTATTTCATGCTCGGCGCCATGGACATGCCGGCCTATTTCAAGCCGACGCACCACGCCCATGTGCGCGAGCAGCTTCCCTTCGTGCACATGCCGGATGACTTGCCGAGACATCTGAAGACCAGCGTGCCCAGACCAGACGGAACACAGTCATGAAATTCACCCTCTCCTGGCTCAAGGACCACCTCGAGACCGACGCCTCGCTCAACGAGATCGTCGAGCGGCTGACCTCGATCGGCCTCGAAGTCGAGCATGTCGACGACAGATCGAGCCTAAAACCCTTCGTCATCGCCAAGGTGCTGGCGGCGGTGCAGCACCCCGATGCCGATCGGTTGCGCGTGCTGACGGTCGATACCGGCGACGGCAAGGCACCCGTGCAGGTTGTGTGCGGAGCGCCGAACGCCCGCGCGGGCCTGATCGGCGCCTTTGCAGCGCCCGGCACCTATGTTCCGGGCATCGACGTGACGCTGACGGTGGGCAAGATCAGGGGTGTCGAAAGCCACGGCATGATGTGCTCCGAGCGCGAGCTCGAGCTTTCCGAAGAGCATGACGGCATCATCGATCTGCCGGCCGATGCGCCGGTCGGCACCAGCTTCGCCGCCTATGCCCATCTCGACGATCCGGTCATAGAGATCAATTTGACGCCGAACCGTCCGGACGCGACCAGCGTCTACGGCATTGCCCGCGATCTGGCGGCGAGCGGGCTCGGCCGCCTCGTCGGCGGCGCGATCATGCCGCATGCCGGCAGCGGCATGTGCCCGGTGAAGGTGACGATCGAAGCCCCGGAGCTCTGCCCCGGCTTCGCCCTGAGATTGGTGAAAGGCGTGAACAACGGACCGTCGCCGAAATGGCTGCAGCAGCGGCTGATCGCCATTGGGCTTCGGCCGATCAGCGCGCTGGTCGATATCACCAATTTCGTCACCTTCGATCGCGGCCGGCCGCTGCATGTGTTCGACGCGAACAAGGTCGCCGGCAACCTTACCGTGCGCCGGGCGCGTGACGGTGAAAAGGTGCTGGCGCTTGACGGCCGCGAATACACGCTGACGCCTGACATGTGCGTGATAGCAGACCAGGACGGCGTCGAATCGATCGCCGGCATCATGGGCGGCGAACATTCCGGCTGCGACGAGAACACCACCGACGTGCTGATCGAATCGGCGCTGTGGGATCCGATCACCACGGCCCGCACCGGCCGCACGCTCGGCATCATCAGCGATGCGCGCTACCGCTTCGAGCGCGGCGTCGACCCGGAATTCATGGTGCCCGGCGTGGAGTTGGCGACCAAGCTGGTGCTGGACTTCTGCGGCGGCACGCCGACCGAAACCGAAGTCGTCGGCTATGCCGGTCACGCGCCGAAGATCGTTTCCTTCCCGCTGTCGGAAGTGAGGCGGCTGACCGGCACAGAGGTGCCCATGGAGGAGAGCCTCGCCATTCTTTCGCGCCTCGGCTTCAAGCCGGAAGGCGCGGGCGATGTCGTCGATGTGGCGGTGCCGTCCTGGCGGCCGGATGTCGACGGCAAGGCCGATCTGGTCGAGGAGGTCATGCGCATCCATGGCGTCGACAACATCGCGCCGCAGCCGCTCGGCGCGCACGATGCCGTCAACGCCAAGATCCTGACTGTCCTGCAGGTCCGCACCCGCGCCGCCAAGCGGGCGCTGGCGGTGCGCGGCATGATGGAGGCGGTCACCTGGTCGTTCATTCCGGCAAAACATGCCGAACTGTTCGGCGGCGGCCAGACCGCACTCAGGCTCGCCAATCCGATCGCTGCCGACATGTCCGACATGCGGCCGTCGCTGCTGCCGGGCCTGATCGCCGCCGCGCAGCGCAATGCCGACAAGGGCATCGGCGATGTAGCGCTGTTCGAAGTGTCCGGCACCTACGAGGGTGACGCGGCCGACCAGCAGCGGCGCGTCGCCGCCGGCGTGCGGCGCGGCACGGCCAAGCTCGAAGGCTCCAGCCGCCACTGGGCCGGCAATGCCGATCCGGTCGGCGTGTTCGACGCCAAGGCCGACGCGATCGCAGCACTTGAAGCCTGCGGTGCGCCGGTCGAGCGGCTGCAGATCGAGGCCGGCGGCCCGGCCTGGTATCATCCCGGCCGCTCCGGCACGATCAAGCTCGGGCCCAAGGTCATTTTGGGCACGTTCGGCGAGTTCCACCCGAAGACGCTGGAGGAACTCGACGTCTCCGGGCCGCTCTGCGGCTTCGAGGTTTTCATCGATGCCGTGCCCGAGCCGAAGGCCAAGCCGACGCGGACAAAACCGAGACTGGAACTGTCCGCCTTCCAGGCGGTCAAGCGCGATTTCGCCTTCGTTGTCGACAAGGCGGTCGAAGCCGGCACGCTGACCCGCGCAGCCCTTGCCGCCGACAGGAAGCTGATCACCAACGTCTCGGTCTTCGATGTTTTCGAAGGGGCGTCACTCGGCGCAGCCAAGAAATCGATCGCCATTGAAGTGTCGATCCAGCCGGTCGAAAGGACGCTGACCGACGAGGATTTCGAGGCGCTGGCCAAGCGCATCGTCGAGAATGTGCAAAAGCAGACCGGTGGCGTGCTCAGAGCCTGACGCTGCGAGCACATGGCGATCACTGTCGTGCCGTGGTGAGCCGAGTATTCTCCGCAGAAGTTGGCGGGACAGCGCCCTCTCTGTCCTGTCGGACATCTCCTCCGATAGGGGTGAGAATGGCTGTTTCGCCGTCCCGCCATCTTACGGCGTTGGCAGTTGGCGAAAGTGGGAGAGATCCAATCTCCCCACTTGAGGGGGAGATGTCCGGCAGGACAGAGGGGGGTGTCTCGCGCCCACGTCTCGCAATTGTTGCGCGGGGCTCGAAAAAGGCGCATCGAAACGCCCCGTTTCGATTACTCCGTAGATCACCGTTCATCCATTGACCAGCGCCAGCATTTCTTCGGTGTAGCGCTTGCCGACGACCTTCTCCGGCGACAGGGCGTCGCCAATGGCCGCCACCTCCGCCTGGCTCAGCGCAATCTGTGCTGCTGCCGCATTCTGCTCGAGATGGCGGATTTTTCGCGCACCGGGGATCGGCACGATGAAATCGCCCTGATGCAGCACCCAGGCGAGCGCCAGCTGCGCCGGCGTCACGCCCTTGTCCGCCGCCATTGTCTCCAGCGTGGCGACAACGGCCGCATTGGCGGCCATGGCGTCGGCCTGGAAGCGCGGTAGTCCACGCCGCCAGTCATCGGCACCGAGCACCTCTGGCTTGGCGATCGTTCCGGTCAGCAGGCCGCGGCCGAGCGGGCTGTAGGGGACAAAGCCGATGCCGAGTTCGCGGCAGACGGCGAACACCTCTTCCTCCGGATCGCGGCTCCACAGCGAATATTCGCTCTGCACGGCTGATATCGGATGCACCGCATGCGCCCGGCGAATGGTCGCGGCACTCGCCTCCGACAGGCCGAGCGCGCGCACCTTGCCCTCGCGCACCAGCTCGGCCATGGCGCCGACCGTATCCTCGATCGGCACATTGGGATCGACGCGATGCTGGTAGTACAGGTCGATCACCTCGGTGCCCAGCCGCTTCAATGACGCTTCGGCCACCGCCTTGACGTGTTCGGGGCGGCTGTCGACACCCGCCATGCGCTCGACGCCGTTGCCTTCTTCAAGGATTTTGAAACCGAATTTCGTCGCGATCGTCACCTGGTCACGCACCGGCTTCAGCGCCTTGCCGAGCAGGATCTCATTCTCGTACGGGCCATAGACCTCGGCCGTGTCGAAGAAATTGACGCCGATATCGACGGCGCGGCGCAGTGTGGCGATCGCGTCCACCTCCGGCTGGCCGCCATAGCCGAAGCTCATCCCCATGCAGCCGAGGCCGACCGGATAGACGTCAAGTTCATTTCCAAGCTTGCGGGTTTGCATCACGCGTCTCCTTGTTGTGATGCGACAGAGATAGCGCCTTGCACCGCGTTCTATAATCGGCTCTTACTCGCACGGGCTGTTCTAAAAAATAGATCAATGAACCGAACGCATCTCTCCCAACTTGCGGTGCTGGCAACCGTCGCCCAGTGCGGCAGCTTTCGCGGTGCGGCCAAGGAGCTCGGCATAGCGCCCTCCGCAGTCAGCCATGCGGTTTCCAGCCTGGAGGCGCGTCTTGGCGTGCGGCTCCTGGCGCGCAGCACGCGCAGCGTCGCCCCGACCGAGGAAGGCGCGCAGCTGCTCGAGCGGCTGAGGCCGGCGCTGTCGGAAATCGATCTGGCGCTGGAATCGGCTGTCGAGGCGCGCGACCGGCCGGCTGGCAATCTCCGGCTGACCGTGCCGCGCACCGCCGCCCACCTGGCGCTGACGCCGCGGCTCGGTGCCTTTGCATCGGCCTATCCCGACATCGTGCTGGAGATCGTCATCGAAGACCGCTTCACCGATGTGGTCGAAGGCGGCTTCGACGCCGGCGTCCGGCTCGGCGAGAGCCTGCAACGCGACATGATCGCTGTGCGCATCGGTCCAAACCTTCGCGGCGCCGTCGTCGGCGCGCCATCCTATTTCGCGACCATGCCCAGGCCGCGCCATCCACACGATCTCGTCGGTCACCGTTGCATCCGCTTCCGTTTCTCCAGCGGCATCCTCTACCGCTGGGAATTCGAGAAGGACGGCGAGGAGATCGAGCTGGCGGTGCAAGGGCCGCTGATCCTCGACGAGGACCATCTGATCGCCAATGCGGCGGCCGACGGCGCTGGGCTTGCCTTCCTGTTCGAGGACTATGTCCGCGAGGCGTTGGCCACCGGCCGGCTCATTCGCGTGCTGGAAGACTGGTGCCCGCCCTTCGACGGTTTCTTCGCCTACTACCCGAGCCGCCGCCAGATGCGGCCGGCGCTGCGAGCCTTTGTCGATTTCTTCAAGATAGAAAGCCGGCTTGTAGGAGCGTCGTCGGCTTCGACATGACACATACAGGTAGAAAGGGATAGCCTTTGCAGGACCTGGTTTCCTCGCCCGCCTTTGCGGGGACGAGGAACCCAAGCTCTGCGGAGAGCAGCGCCGGCATCCGAACAAGCCGCAGACGATCGCCTTGCTCGCTGCCATGCTTCGCATTGGCTTTTTTGCCGATTTCAGGCAAACCTCCACGCCTGCAATTTGAAGAGGGAGAAGCCTGATGTTCCGATGGGGTGTTTTGTCGACGGCCAAGATCGGCCGCGAGCATCTTTTGCCTGCAATGGTCGAGGCGGAGAATGGCGTGCTGTCGGCGATCGCCAGCCGCGACCTGTCGAAAGCCCGTGCCCTGGCCGATCGGTTCGGCGCCCCCCATGCCTTCGGCTCCTATGACGAGCTGCTCGCATCCAGGGATGTCGACGGCGTCTACATCCCGCTGCCGACCGCCCAGCATGTCGAATGGACCGCCAAGGCGATCGAGGCCGGCAAGCATGTTTTGGTCGAAAAGCCGCTGGCGCTCGACGCCAGGGACATTCCGCCGCTGATCAAGCTGCGCGACGCCAAAAACGTGCTGGTCTGCGAAGCCTTCATGGTCGTCTACCACCCGCAATGGGTCAAGGTGCGCGAGCTGATCGCCAACGGCGCCATCGGCCGGCTGCGCCATGTCCAGGGCGCGTTCTCCTACTACAATGTCGATCCCAATAACATGCGCAACCAGCTCGACCTCGGTGGCGGCGCGCTGCCCGACATCGGCGTCTACCCGACGGTGTCGACGCGCTTTTCGACGGGCAAGGAGCCGCTGCGCGTCCAGGCGACGATCGAGCGCGACAAGACATTCGGCACCGACATCTACTCCTCGATCCGCGCCGATTTCGGCGACTTTGAATTGTCGTTCTATCTGTCGACGCAGATGGCGGCGCGGCAGGTGATGGTGTTCCACGGCGAGAAGGGCTTCATCGAGGTGCTTTCGCCGTTCAACGCCGGCATCTACGACCACCATCGCATCGAGCTGCACAACCAGAACCACAGCGAGGCGCAAGTGTTCCGCTTCCCCGGCATGCAGCAATACCGGCTGGAGGTCGAGGCCTTCGCGCGGGCGGCACAGGGCGGCACCGACCGCGTCTTCACGCTGGAAGAGTCCGTGCTCAACCAGAAGGTCATCGACGCCATCTTCCGCGCCGGCGAGAAGGAAGGCTGGGAGACGGTCTGACAATCGTCAGCCGGGGGAGGAGAGCCGGGGGAGAAAGTGGCTGACGATGCGGATGTGATCATTGTCGGCGCCGGCCTTGCCGGGCTCGTCGCGGCGGCCGAGCTGGCCGAGGCCGGCAAGAAGACCATCGTTGTCGACCAGGAGCCTGAACAGTCGCTCGGCGGCCAGGCGTTCTGGTCGCTTGGCGGCATCTTCCTCGTCGATTCGCCCGAGCAGCGGCGCATGCGCATCCGCGATTCGCATGATCTGGCGCTCGAGGACTGGCTTGGCACCGCCGCCTTCGACCGTGCGGAAGATTTTTGGCCGCGCCGCTGGGCCGAGGCCTATGTCGGCTTCGCCGTCGGCGAGAAGCGCTCCTGGCTGACGCAGCGCGGCATGAAGTTCTTCCCAATCGTCGGCTGGGCCGAGCGCGGCGGCGGCAACGCCGTCGGCCACGGCAATTCGGTGCCGCGCTTTCACGTCACCTGGGGCACCGGGCCGGGCGTGCTCGACCCGTTCGTACGGCGCGTGCGCGAGGCCGAGAATAGCGGGCTGATCCGATTCAAATTCCGCCACCGGGTCAACGAACTGACGCAGACAGGCGCCGCCGTGAATGGCGTGCGCGGCGACATGCTTGAGCCGAGCGATGTCGAGCGCGGCCGCAGGAGTTCGCGCGATATCGCCGGCGATTTCGAGCTCAAGGCGCAAGCGGTCATCGTCGCCTCCGGCGGCATCGGCGGCAATCCCGAGCTTGTCCGCAAAAACTGGCCGCAGCGGCTCGGCACGCCGCCCAAGTGCATGATCTCTGGCGTTCCCGACCATGTCGACGGCCGCATGCTGGCGATCACCGAACAGGCCGGCGGCAGCATCATCAACCGCGACCGCATGTGGCACTATGTCGAAGGCATCAGGAACTGGGCGCCGCTCTGGACCGACCATGCAATCCGCATCCTGCCCGGCCCGTCGTCGCTGTGGCTCGACGCCCGCGGCAAGCGCCTGCCGGTGCCGCTCTATCCCGGCTTCGACACGCTGGGCACGCTCAGCCACATCATGAGCACCGGCTTCGATTATTCCTGGTTCATCCTGACCAAAAAGATCATCCAGAAGGAGTTCGCGCTGTCGGGCTCCGAGCAGAACCCCGACCTCACCGGAAAAAGCTGGCGCCAAGTGCTTGGCCGCGCCACATCGGGCGTTCCCGGTCCGGTAAAGGCGTTCATGGAGAAGGGCGAGGATTTCATCGTCGAGCCTGATTTGCCGGCGCTGGTCGCCCGCATGAACGCGCTTGTCGGCGGCGAGCCGCTGCTCGAACTGGCGCAGGTCAAGCACGAAATCCGCGCCCGTGACCGGCAGCTCGACAATCCGTTCTCCAAGGATATGCAGATCACCGCTTTGCGCGGCGCCCGAGCCTATCTCGGCGACCGGCTGATCCGCACGGCCAAGCCGCACAAGATGCTCGACCCTGCCAATGGGCCGCTGATCGCGGTCAGGCTCAACATCCTGACCCGCAAGACGCTGGGCGGTTTGCAGACCGATCTCGACAGCCGCGTCCTGGGTACCGATGGCCAACCGGTCGAAGGATTGTACGCGGTTGGCGAAGCCGCCGGTTTCGGCGGCGGCGGCATGCATGGCTATGCGGCGCTGGAAGGGACGTTTCTTGGCGGCTGCATTTTTTCAGGCCGCAGCGCCGGCCGGGCGGCGTCGCGGGCAGTGGGGTAGGACCCTCACCAGATCCATTCGCCGCGTCCCAGAGCCGATACCGCGTCAACGATCCGGGTAAAGCTCGAGCGCGCACGACCGACCGTGTGCCGGCCTCTGAGATAGCCATGCACCAGCCCCGGCTCTTCGAACCAGTAGGCGTGACCCTCCTCCGCGACGAGGCGGTCGCGATAGGCCTCGCCGTCTGACGACAGCGGGTCGCATTGGGCGGTGATCAGCACAGTCGGCGGCAGATTGGCAAAATCGGCATCGGCCAGCGGCGACAGCGTGAGATCGCCGGTGCGGTCTTCGCCGCCGGTCCTGATATTCGTGTAGAAATCGAGGTCGCGGACCGTCAGCATCGGCGCCTCGGCATGGGTCACGTAAGAGCTTTGCGAGCGGTCGCCGCCAAGGCCGGGATAGATCAGCACCTGGCCGATCGGCCTTCGTGCATGGCCGCGCGTCGCATGGCTGACCGCGGCGGCAAGATTGCCGCCGGCGCTGTCGCCGCAAAGCAGGATCGGGCGCTTGTAGGTCGTCGCCGCCCATTCGAAGGCGCTGATGGCATCGTCGAAGCCGGCCGGATGCAGATGTTCCGGCGCCAGCCGGTAATCGACCGAAACCAGCTCATAGCCGGTGCGGCTGCAAAGCTCGGCGCAGAGGTCGTCATGGCTGTCGAGCCCGCCGAGGATATAACCGCCGCCATGGAAATAAAGCACCATCGCCGCCGCTTCCGGCGCGGGTGTGCGGTAGATGCGGATCGGGATGGGATGCGAAGGCGTGGCAATGGCGGTGGTCTCCGCCGTAACGTTGTCTGGGTGGCCGGCAGAGAATTCACGGCACATGCGGTCGTAGATGTCGCGCTGCTGATCGATCGTGTAGTCGATCGCATCAGGCGGATAGTAGGAATTGGTCCGCTCGATGAAGGCCCAGGTCTCGGCGTCGATCAGTTTTTTGTAGTCGGTCATGGACGCTGACCGGATCGCAACGAATTCGCCTGGACACCCCCCTCTGGCCTGCCCTGTTTGACAGAATTTGGCATCTCCCCCTCAAGGGGGGAGATTGGCAGCTTCGGCCTTGCAGCCCATCTTGCAACGTTGGAGATTGGCGAAAATCGAAGCGACATCCGATCTCCCCCCTTGAGGGGGAGATGGCCGGCAGGCCAGAGGGGGGTGTGACGGAGTGCCGTCATTTCAACAATACCTTCACTTCCCCTTCCACACTGGGTCGCGCTTTTCGGCAAAGGCGCGAAAACCCTCGAGATTGTCCTCCGAGCCGTACAGTGCGTCAACCGTCGGCAATTGGCGGCGCGTCACCCGGTTCATCGCGTCCTGGAAGGTGAGTGCTTCGGCGACCCGCGCCGTCTCCTTGATCGCGGCAAAGACCAGCGGCGGACCGCCGGCGAGCAGTCGTGCGATCTCCCAGACGCGATCCTCGAGCTTCTCCTTGGGCAGAACCTCGTTGACCAGACCCCAGCGATGCGCTTCGGCGACATCCATCCAGCGGCCGGTGAACAAAAGGTCCATGGCGACATGATAGGGAATGCGCTTCGGCAGCTTGATCGTCGCTGCATCGGCCAGCGTGCCGGCGCGAATTTCCGGCAGCGCAAAGGAGGAGTGATCCGACGCGTAGATGAGGTCGCAGGACAGCGCCAGCTCGAAGCCGCCGCCGACCGCCATGCCGTTGACGCAGGCGATGACCGGCTTGTTGAAATCGCGCAGCTCCTGCAGCCCGCCGAACCCGCCGACGCCATAGTCGCCGTCGACAGCATCGCCGCCGGCCGCGGCTTTCAGGTCCCAGCCGGCGCAGAAGAACTTGTCGCCGGCGGTCTTGACGATGGCGACCCGCAGATCCGGATCGTCGCGGAACGCCTTGAAGGTCTCGCCCATCAGCCGCGAGGTGTTGAGGTCGATAGCGTTGGCCTTGGGCCGATCGAGCGTGACTTCGAGGATCGTGCCCTCGCGGCGGGTGGTGATGACGTCAGACATTCTAGTTTTCTCCAAGCACCAGCAGCGCGTCGGCGATCCAGGCGCCTTTGCCTTGCGCGCAGACGATCAGCGGGTTGATGTCGAGCTCCTCGATCTCGCCGGCATTTTTCTGCACGAAGGCGGCGATGCCTGATATCGCCTCGATGGCCGCCGCGAGATCGGCCTTGGGCCGGCCGCGATAGCCTTCGAGCAGCGGGAACAATTTGAGCCGGCGCAATGCCGCCTCGATGTCGTCGCGGGTCGCCGGCAGCATCAGCGTGACGCTGTCGCGCAGCAGCTCGACCAGCACACCGCCGGTGCCCAGCGTCATCACCGCGCCGAACATCGGGTCACGGGTGAAGCCGACGAGCAGTTCGGCGACGCCGTCGCGCACCATGCGCTCGACATAGAGGCCGGTGCCGAGCGCATCGAGATCATGGGCGGCCGTGCTGACGGATTCGGCGTCCCTGAGGTTGAGCCGAACCGCGTCAAGCTCGGATTTGTGGGTGACGCCCAAAGCCTTCAGCGCAACCGGAAAACCGAGCGCCATCGATGAGATGACCGCCTCGACCGCATTGCCGGCGCGTTCACCCCTCGGCACGGGGAGCCCGGCCTCGATCAGCCGCGCTTTCGCCTCGGCCTCATCAGGCGTGACATGCTCGCCGGCCGGCGCCCCGGAAGCGGAGGTGTCGATCGGCTGCGCCTGCGGCTCGCGCCAGGCCCAGCCGATGAAGGCGGCCGCCTGGGCGGCGTCCATGGCTTCGGAAATGCCGAACAACGGCACCATGCCGCGTCCCATCAGCCCGGCGGTGTATTCCTCGGGCAGGTTCTCCGGCAGCGAGGACACGATCGCGCCCTGCGCCTTGTTGGTCTTCAGCGCCGATTCGAAGGCGCGCAGCGTCGTCCACCAGTCGGTGTCGGAGCAGCGGTCGGGGCGCGGGAAATCGAGCACCAGCATGTTGAGGTCGAAGCCGCCCGACACCATGGCGGTGAAGGTGGCGGTCATCGCCGGCTCGTTGTTCCAGATGAAGGTGTGGTAGTCGAGCGGGTTGGCCACCGCAACCAGCGGCCCGAGCGTCGATTTGACGTGGGCGCGGTGGGTGTCGGTCAGCGCCGGGAAATTCACCCAGCGGCCTTCGGCGCTGTCGGCCATGACAGACGCCTCGCCGCCCGAACAGCTCATCGACGACAGCCGGTAGCCGGGCAGGGGACCGGTGACGTGCAGCAGCTTCAGCGCCTCGATGAAGGCCGGGATGGAATCGACGCGGGCGATGCCGAGCCGCTTCAGGAAGGCGCCCGAGGCAGCGTCCGAGCCGGCCAGCGACGCGGTATGCGACACCGTTGCTAGCCGCGCCTGCTCGGAGCGGCCAACCTTCATGGCGATGATCGGTTTCTTCAGCTCTCGCGCCCGCGCGGCCAGCCTTTCGAAGCCGGCTACCGAATCGAACGCCTCGATATGCAGGCCGAGCGAAGTGACCCGATCGTCCTCGATCAGGCCGAGCGCCATTTCCGAAAGGCCAGTCTGTGCCTGGTTGCCGGCGGTCATCAGAAAGGCGATCGGCAGGCCGCGCTTCTGCATCGTCATGTTGATGGCGATGTTCGACGACTGGGTGATGATGGCGACCCCGCGGCCACCCTCTGCCAGCCTGATGCCGCCATGCTGGTCGGGCCATAAAAGCGCGCCGTCGGCACAATTGATCAGGCCGTAGCAGTTCGGCCCGATGATCGGCATCTGGCCCGCCGCAGCGACCAGTTCCGCCTGCAATCGCTCGCCATGCTCGTCATAAGCCTCGGTCTCGAGAAAGCCGGCGGCAAAGCAGACGGCGCCGCCGGCACCGCGCTCGGCCAGCGCCTTGACCACCTCGATGGTCAAATGCCGGTTGACGCCAACAAAGGCGGCGTCCGGGGCGCCGGGTAGATCAGCCACCGAACGGTAGGACTTGCGGCCGGCGACTTCGTCCTTGGTCGGGTGCACCGGCCAGATCTCGCCGGCAAAGCCCATCTTGATCGACTGCGCGACGACGGCGGCGGCCTGTGCGCCACCGAACACGGCGATCGTTCGCGGGCGCAAGAGGCGCTCAAGTTTGTGCATTTATCAGCCCCCGAACGGGCGCAGCAGCGCCCGTGAAATGATGTGGCGCTGGATTTCCGACGTGCCTTCCCAGATGCGCTCGACGCGGGCGTCGCGCCAGATGCGTTCCAGCGGCAGATCGTCCATCAGCCCCATGCCGCCATGGATCTGGATCGCCTCGTCGGCGACGAAGGCAAGCATTTCGGTGGCCTTCAGCTTGGCCATGGCCATGTCCTGATCGGTGACGGTGCCCTGATCGTACTTCCAGCCGGCTTCGAACACCATCAGGTCGGCCGCTTTCAGTTCTGTCGCCATATCGGCAAGCTTGAATGAAACGCCTTGGAACTTGCCGATCTGCTGGCCGAACTGCTGGCGCTGCGCGGCGTATTCGATCGCATGGCCAAGCGCCCGCTCGGCCCGGCCGAGACAGGTCGCGCCGACCTGCAGGCGGGTCGCGCCAAGCCACGAATTGGCGACGTCGAAACCCTTGTGGACCTCGCCCAGAACCTGGGCTCCGGGTAGCCGGCAATCGTCGAATTCGAGGATGGCGTTGGTGTAACCGCGGTGCGAGACGTTGCGGTAGCCGTCACGCACCGTAAAACCCTTGGTGCCCTTGTCGACGAAGAAGGCGGTGATCTTCTTGCGTTTTCCACGCGGCGTCTCCTCTTCGCCCGAAGCCATAAAGACGATGGCGAAATCGGCAAGATCGGCATGGCTGATGAAGTGTTTGGTGCCGTTCAGCACCCAGTCGTCGCCGTCCTGAACCGCGGTCGCCTTCATGCCGCGCAGATCGGAGCCGGCACCCGGCTCGGTCATCGCCAGGCAATCCCATTTCTCGCCGCGAATGCAGGGATAGAGATACTTTTCGCGCTGCTCCGGCGTGCCGGCCAAGAGGATGTTGGATGGCCGCGCCACGCAGGTCCAGTGCAGTGCGTAATTGGCGCGGCCGAGTTCCTTCTCGTAAAGCAGCCAGGTCACCGTATCGAGGCCGGCGCCACCGACCTCCGCAGGCATGTTGGCGGCATAGAGCCCGGCTTCGATCGCCTTGGCCTTGATCTCCTCGATCAGCTCGCGGCGCAGCACGCCGGTGCGCTCGACCTCGCGCTCATGCGGGTAAAGCTCGTTCTCGACGAAGGCGCGCGTCGTCTCGACGATCAGTTTCTGTTCCTCGGAGAGGCCAAAATCCATGGTCTCAGCCTTTCTTCTTTTTCTTCGGCTTTTCGGCCTTGGCCTTCTCGGCCGCCTTGGAGGCGGTGGGCTTCTTCGCCGCAAGCTTGGCGAGCTGCTTGGTATAGTCCTTGTGCAAAGCGCCGGCGCCCCAGCCCCTGCCTTTGTTCTGCTTCGAGAGCGCATCCATGATGGCGACCAGATTGTCGTCGCGGATCTTTTCGAGCTCGCGGATCGACAGGCCATCCGCCTGATCGTCCGACTGCGTGGCGATCAGGTCGACCAGTTCGTCGTTGAACTCCGGCACATCCATCAGCTTGGTCCACGGCCATTTCAGGCACGGCCCGAACTGCGCCATGAAATGGCGCATGCCGGCCTCGCCGCCGGCGACGCGGTAGACCTGGAACATGCCCATCTGCGCCCAGCGCAGGCCGAAGCCATAGCGCATGATGTCGTCGAGTTCCTCGACCGTGCAGATGCCGTCCTTGATCAGCCACAGCGCCTCGCGCCATGCCGCCTCCAGCAGGCGGTCGCCGACGAACGCCTCGATCTCCTTGCGGATCACCACCGGTTTCATGCCGATCGAGGCGTACATCTCCTTGGCGACCTCGATCGCCTCGGGAAAGGTCTGCTCGCCGCCGACGATCTCGACCAGCGGAAGCAAATAGACCGGGTTGAATGGATGGCCGACGACCAGCCGTTCCGGATGCTTCTTCATCGCCACCTGCATGTCGGTCGGCTTGATGCCGGAGGTCGAGGAGCCGACGATGGCATTGGCCGGCGCATAGAGGTCGATCTCGGCCAGCACGCGGTGTTTCAGGTCGAGCCGTTCCGGCACGCTTTCCTGGATGAAATCGGCATCGGCGACGGCGTCGGCAATGGTCTTGGCAAAGGTCAATTTGCCTTCTTTTGGCAGGCCGTCGGGCAGCATCTGCTTGTAGGCGCGGCGCGCGCCTTTCATCACTTCGCCGACCTTGCGCGCGGCTTCGGGGTCGGGATCGAAAATCGACACGTCGATGCCGTTCAAGAGCAGTCGCGCCACCCAGCCGGCGCCGATGACGCCGCCGCCGATTACAGCTGCCTTGGTGATGATGCTCATGCGGAGGCTCCGGTTCTTGTCCTGGCTTTTTCCAGGTCGATGAGAGGCACGCGCTCGCCGGCGCGGATCACGGTGGGGTCATAGGCCCTGCGCGCAAACACCTCGAGCACGAAGGGCCGGAAGAAGTCGATCGGCAACGTCTCGTAGTCGGGGTCGAAGCTCGACTGGTCCCAGCGCTCACAGAACTGGTCGCAATCGTCGAAATAAAGGTGGCCGGCGAAACGGTCGCGCGCATGCGGATTGCCGCCGAGATGGTGGGCGTAATAGAGGCGCTGGAAGTCGCCGTGCTTTTCCACAACCCAGGTGCACTGCTCGCGCACGAAAGGTTTTAGGACCGAAGCTGCATATTCGTCGTGATTGTACGGTGCGTAGACGTCGCCGATGTCGTGCAGCAGGGCGCAGACGATCCAGTCGGTGTCGGCGCCGTCGCGCCATGCGCGCGTCGCCGCCTGCAGCGAATGGCCGAGCCGGGTGATCTTGTAGCCGGACAGGCCTTCGTCGAGTTGGACAAGCGCGTCAAGCAGCCGTTCGCCGGTCTTCGCCGCATAGTCGATCTCGTGCTCGGTGAGGAACGCGTAATCGTCGCGGTCGCCATCCTTCATTGCGGTGAATTTCACGGTCTTCATCGGCGGCTCCTCCCTACCGATTGCTTGTTCAAAGCGGTGCGCGCTTCGTCAAATTGAGCTTCTTGCGCACTTCATCGGGGCCGATGACCCTTGCGCCCATGTTCGACACGATGCTGACCGCCCGCTCGACCAGCTGCGCATTGGTTGCCAGCACGCCCTTGTCGAGCCAGAGATTGTCCTCGAGCCCGACGCGGACATTGCCGCCGGCCAGCACCGCGGCGGCGGCATAGGCCATCTGGTTGCGGCCGATGGAGAACGCCGACCAGGTCCAACCTGACGGCACATTGTTGACCATCGCCATAAAAGTGTTGAGATCGTCCGGCGCGCCCCATGGCACGCCCATGCACAATTGCACGAGAGCATCCGGGTCCAGCACCTTTTCCTCTACCAGTTGCTTGGCAAACCACAGATGGCCGGTGTCGAAGGCCTCGATCTCCGGCTTGACGCCAAGCGCCGTCATCATGCCGCCCATGGCGCGCAGCATGCCTGGCGTGTTGGTCATGACATAGTCGGCCTCGGCGAAATTCATGGTGCCGCAGTCGAGCGTGCATATCTCCGGCAGGCACTGGCGCACATGTTCCACGCGGTTGGTGGCGCCGCCCATATCGGTGGCTTTCTCGTTCAGCGGCAGCGGGTTTTCCGGCGAGCCGAACACCATGTCGCCGCCCATGCCGGCGGTCAGGTTCAGCACCACGTCGACGTCTGCCGCACGGATGCGCTCGGTCACTTCGCGATAAAGCTGCACGTCGCGGCGCGGCCTGCCGGTTTCGGGGTCGCGCACATGGCAGTGGACGATCGCCGCACCCGCCTTTGCCGCGTCGATGGCCGAATCCGCGATCTGCTTGGGCGAGCGCGGCACATGCGGGCTGCGGTCTTGCGAGCTGCCGGACCCGGTTATGGCACAGGTAATGAAGACCTCACGGTTCATCGCAAGCGGCATCGACTTTTCTCCCAATCAGCACAGATGGTCCCGATCAAACATGGACCCAATCGAACAGATGGCAACAATGCCTGACTTGCCGGAAACTGTTTTGCATTTTACGAAGTGCGTGTGATGAAAAACGAAAAGTCGTCGATCTTTCGCGCCGAACGGTTGCCGCTCAAGGTGACGCTGCTGGTGTTTTCCGGGTCGTCGATCATGTGCGTGGCCTCGGCCGTCGATCCGCTGCGCGCCGCCAACCGTATTGCCGGCGAGACGCTGTTCGATTTTAGGCTGGTTTCGGTGACCGGCGAAGCGCCGGTCACCACATGCGGCCTGCCGGTTGCGGTCAGCGGCCGCTTCGATGCGGCGGATACGACGGATGTGCTTGTCGTCGTCGCCGGTTTCGGCACGCAGAACTATGCCACGTCGGCCCTGCTTGCCGGCCTGCGCCGAGCGGGGCGCGCCGCACGCGCCTGCGGCGGCGTCGAAGCCGGTACCTGGCTGGTCGCCCGCGCCGGTCTGCTGGAAGGGCGCAGCGCCACCACCCATTGGGAGGACATGGAGGATTTCTCCTCGGCCTTTCCCGAG
Organism: Mesorhizobium sp. WSM4817; assembly: GCF_055811135.1. NCBI lineage: Bacteria > Pseudomonadati > Pseudomonadota > Alphaproteobacteria > Hyphomicrobiales > Phyllobacteriaceae > Mesorhizobium > Mesorhizobium sp. WSM4817. The sequence goes on from NZ_JBVVQQ010000006.1 coordinate 208,142, forward strand.
GTCGACGTTCGCCCCGACCGCTATGTCATCGACGGGCCGGTCTTCACCTCCGGTGGCGCTTCGCCGACCTTCGACCTGATGCTGCATCTAATCCGCACGCGGCTCGGCATGGCGGTCGCGCTCGATGTGGCAAGCGTCTTCATCTACGACCAGGCACGCGCCGCGACCGACGCGCAGCCTTTGGTCTCGCTCGGCCGCCTCGACGGCTACGATCCGCAGCTTGCGCAAGCCATCCGGTTGATGGAAGCCCACGTCGACCAGCCCTTGACCATCGCCGCGGTGGCAAAGCGTGCCGGGGTGACGGCACGTACGCTGGAAAGCATCTTTCGCAAGTCGATCGGCGAGACGCCGGGCGCCTATTATCTCAGGCTGCGGCTGGGTGCAGCGCGCCGGCTGGTGGTCGACACGCGCGTGGCCATGGCCGATATTGCCGGGCGAACGGGGTTCTCGTCCGCCGCGGCATTTTCCAGGGCGTTCTCAAGAGCTTTCGGCGAAGCGCCGGTCAGGCTGCGCAGGAGATAGTCGGGATCAGGCAGCGTCCTGGCGGTCGCTTTTGCCGTCGATCTGCGAGCGCATCTGTCTCGCAAGGTGGGTCTCGAAGCGGCTGGCGACCGCGCGGTCCCATTCGTTTGCACCGCGCGCGCCATCCTTCGGATGCGGCAGCGCCATCAGCCGGTCGATGATCGATCCCTCGCCAGATGAGAGCAGGGCGTCGATTTCGCGTTCGTGCTGCATATCGGTTCGCCTCCTTCTTTCTGTTCCCGCCACGAACCACATATACAAGATTCGTGACGGCTGTTTGAAGGCAAGAGCGAGGCGATTGAGGGGCGGTGCGAGGCAAAACCTTGTCGTCGGTTCCGCCCTCGCGCAAAGCTGTTCCGGGCCGGCGGATCGGTCAACAGACCCGCCGGTGCGGCACCTCAGACGTATCGGTTGACGATATTCTCGAGCAGTTCCTGGCGGCCGGATTTCGGCTGCGGCTCGATCTTCTTCTTGACGACGCGCTCGGTGATCTCCTCCAGCGTCCGCTTGCCGGCAAGCATCGCCTTGGCCTCGGCCGAGTTCCAGCCGGCATAGCGCTCGGCCAACGGTCCCGACAGCGCCTTGTCCCCGACCATGCGAGCGGCGGCCTTGAGGCCGCGTGCACAGCAATCCATGCCGCCGATATGGCCAATCAGCAGATCCTGCGGATCGAGCGACTGTCGCCGAAGCTTGGCGTCGAAATTGGTGCCGCCGGTCTTGAAGCCACCGGCCTGCAGGACCTGATAATAGGCCAATGCCATCTCCGGCACGTTGTTGGGGAACTGGTCGGTGTCCCAGCCCGACTGGTAGTCGTTGCGGTTCATGTCGATCGAGCCGAAGATGCCGAGCGCATTGGCCAGCGCCAGTTCATGCTCGAAGGAATGGCCGGCCAGGATCGCATGGCCCTGCTCGATGTTGAGTTTGACCTCCTTCTCCAGCCCGAAGCGCTTCAGGAAGCCGTAGACCGTGGCGACGTCATAGTCGTACTGGTGCTTTGTCGGCTCCTGCGGCTTCGGCTCGATCAGGATGGTGCCCTTGAAGCCGATCCGGTGCTTGTAGTCGACGACCAGGTTGAGGAAGCGGCCGGCCTGTTCCTGTTCGCGGGCAAGGTCGGTGTTGAGCAGCGTCTCATAGCCCTCGCGGCCGCCCCACAGCACATAATTCTCGCCCTTCAGCCGCTTGGTGACGTCGATGCAGTGTTTGACCGTCGCTGCCGCATAGGCAAAGACGTCCGGGTCGGGATTGGTGGCGGCTCCCGCCATGAAGCGGCGATTGGAGAACAGGTTGGCCGTGCCCCAAAGCAGCTTGACCCCGGTCTTCTTCATCTTCGCCGCAAAATAGTCTGATATCTCGTCGAGCCGCGCGGCACTTTCAGAAAAATCTTTTCCCTCCGGCCGCACATCGGCATCGTGGAAGCAGAAATAGGGAACACCCAGCAGCGAAAACATGTCGAAGGCGACATCGGCCTTGAGCTTGGCCAATTCCATCGTGTCGGTGCCACCGGCCTCGGCGAACCACGGCCGCTCGAAGGTCTGGCCGCCGAACGGATCGCCGCCTGGCCAGGCGAAGGAATGCCAGTAGGCGACGGCAAAGCGCAAATGGTCTTCCAGCCGCTTGCCGGCGACAACCTCATCGGGATTGTAGAACCGGTAGGCCAGCGGATTGGTCGAATCCGGCCCCTCGTATTTGATCTTCTGGATGTCGCCGAAAAAGCCGCTGGTCATGTCTGTCTGTCCTCTCGCAGGGTTCGGTCCTGATTACCTCAGGCGTAATTGGTTTCGCGCTGGCGCTGGATGAAAAGGGTCATGTCAAAGCCAATCAACCACGGAGAAGACCATGACCGACCTCAACACGATCGCCGAAAACTACATCGCCGCCTGGAACGAGAGCGATGCCGCGCGCCGGCAAGCCTTGCTCAAGGCGGCCTTCACCGATGACGTCAGCTACCGCGATCCGATCATGCAGGGAGACGGCCACAATGGCCTCGCCGCACTGATCGATGGTGTCCAAAAACGATTTGCCGGCTTCCGGTTCTCGCTGAAGGGCAAGCCGGACGGGTTTGGCGACACGATCCGCTTCTCGTGGAATCTCGGGCCGGAAGGCACCGATTCCGTCATCGAAGGCACCGACATCGGCGTCATCGAGAATGGCCGCCTGAAAAGCGTCACCGGCTTTCTCGACAAGGTCCCGGCACAGTGAGGTGATCTCGGGCCGCGGCGTGGGTGGGAAACCACTCACGCCGTGGCCGCCTTGATAGCCGGGTAAAGCAAGCGGTAGCGCTGATAGGCATCCGCATAGGCGTTGCTTAGCGCGGCGACCGGCTCGATTGTGGCATCGGTGGCCGGCGCCGTGCACACTCTGAGCGGATCGGCGCCCGTCGCCGCGATCAGGCCAAGCCTCGCTGCACCGAAGGCGGCGCCGAAATCGCCGTCGGCGGGAATGTCGACGGGCTGGCCGAGCGCGGTGGCGATTGCCTTTAGCCAGTAGTGCGAGCGCGAGCCGCCGCCGATCGCCGTCACCCGCGTCAGCGTCGTGCCGGCTTTGGCCAGGGCTTCGAGACTGTCGCGGAAGGCGAAAGCCACGCCCTCCAGCACGGCCTGGGTCAACACGGCGCGGCTCGATTCATGCGCAAGCCCGGTAAACGAGCCGCGAATGGCCGCATCATTGTGCGGGGTGCGCTCGCCCGAGAGATAGGGCAGGAAGGACACGCCGGTCGGCGCCTTCAGCGTATCGCCGAGCTCGGCGGTCAGCTCGCCGGCGCCTTTGCCTGAAATCTCGGACAGCCAGTTGAGCGAATCGGTTGCCGACAGGATGACGCCCATCTGGTGCCAGGTGTCGGGCAACGCGTGGCAGAATGTGTGCACCGCGCTTTCCGGGTTGGGCAGATAGGACGCATTGGCGGCAAACAGCACGCCTGACGTGCCAAGCGAGACAAAGGCCTGGCCGGCGGCGACCGTGCCCATGCCGCAAGCCGACGCCGCATTGTCGCCGGCGCCACCAGCGATCGGGATGCCCGCCTGCATCCCCCATTTCGAGGCCAGTTCGCTGCGCAACGCGCCAGCCTTCTCAGTGCCTTCGACCAGTGACGGCATCTGCTTCTCGTCGAGCGACGTGGCGGAAAGCAGGTCGGATGACCAGCCTCGCTTGCCGACATCGAGCCAGGACGTGCCGGCCGAGTCCGACATCTCCGAAATATGCTCGCCGGTGAGCCAGAGCCGCAGAAAATCCTTTGGCAGCAAGACCTTTGCCAGTTTGGCGAAAATATCCGGCTCATTGTTTCTCACCCAGACCAGCTTTGGCGCGGTGAAACCGGGAAACACGATGTTGCCGGTCAGCTCGCGAAAGCGCGGGTCGGCGTCGAGCTTGGCGGCCTCGGCATGGCTGCGCGTGTCGTTCCACAGGATGCAGGGGCGCAGCACCTGGTCGCCGGCATCGAGCAATGTAGCGCCATGCATCTGGCCGGAGAGGCCGATTCCTTTGACGGCGGCGAGCTGTTCTGGATGAGAAACCTTGAGCTCGGCGATCGCTCCCTCGCAGGCGCGGATCCACTCGGCGGGGTTCTGCTCCGACCAGCCGGGGTGCGGCCGAGACACGTCGAGTGACGCGTGGCCGGAGCCGATGATGCTCTGCCCGGCATCGATCAACAGCGCCTTGACGCCCGACGTGCCCAGATCGAGGCCGAGATACATGGTGTCCTCCCATTGTCATTAATTTTTTCGGATCTCGAAAAAATCTGACTTGGCAGTTTTTAAGACAAGATCCGCCTCCGGTCAATTCTCCGACAAATCGGCAGCCCGCCGCGAAAGCAGCGCCGACAGCGGGCTGTCGGGCCGCGCCAGCGCGCGTTCCGCGGCAAGTGCCCTTGCCAATGCACGGTCGCCCGACCGCAGCGCTGCCTCGATCAGCGTCAGGTCGACGACGTCGCGTTGTGCATGACTGCCGCCGAAGCGGTGGGCGATCGCCCGGATGGGCCGGATCAGGCGGACCGTCTCGGCATAATTGCCTTCGCCGAACGCCTTGATGGCGAGCGTCACGGGATGGCCGACATCCCGGGTAAAGGCGGCGTTGTGGTCGTTGGCGTGCATGGCCTCGTGCTGCGCCTCGAGCAAGGTGCGAGCCGGCGTCTCTTGGCCGGCGCCGACGAGGGCCATCATTGCGTGGGCATCGTTGAAGGCATAGTTGCCGGCGCTGGCCTTCGCCCAGTTGGCGGCGAGCGCCGCCCAGCGGCCGCCGACATCGACGCCGCCGAGATGCAGCCGCCACAGGATCGCCGAAGCATCGACCATGTTGAGCGCCAGCGTCGAGCGTTCGCCGTAGATTGGGCCGTCATAGAGCGCCAACGCCTCGTCGGTTTCGCCGAGATCGTAGTGGAACAGCGCCAGATGCCACCAATTATGCACTTTCAGGAAGCTTTCACGCGTCCACGCGTCGGGGTTGGCGCGCATCCAAGCGATGCCGTCCCTTTGCCGGCTCTGCATTTCCATGACATGGGCGACGGCGTGCTGCGCCCAGCCGTCGCGCGGCTCGATGTCGACTGCCATGCGGCCAAGCTTTTCGGCGCGCGCATAGTCGCCCATTTCCTCCAGCCCGAAGGCCTGCATGCCGAGTACGGCGTGGTAGCCCGGCATGCCGCTCTGCCACGACGGCAGCGCGCGGCCGATGCGGTCGCGCAGCATGCGGGCATTGCCGGTGAAGAAATCGATCTGGTGCCCGGTCTGCAGCGCCAGCGCATCGAGCGGAAACTCGATGGCGATATTCTCGAGCAGACGAGCGGCTTCATGCCAGCATCCTGCGGCAAGATGGCCAAGTGCTGCGACATGCGCCTGCTCGCGCGGCGTGGCGGCAAGCGGCAGTGCCGCCTCGTGGCATGTCCTGGCCACGGCTGCCGCCTCGCGCTCGGTGGCGAGGCCGAAGAGATAGCCCTTGAACACATGCGCCATGACGAAGCCGGGATCCTCGGCGATGGCGCGATCGACCGAGCCGACCGGATCGCCGATGAAGCATTGCAGTTCGCGCACGGCCTGGCTGTAAGACGAGAACCCGGCCTCAGTCGCGCCCGAAAACGTCAGCCCGAATGCGTCCCTGACTGCCACGTCATGTCCTCAATTGCCCGAGCGCATCGCCACTGTGGCGATACCGGCGCCGACCAGCAGCGTGCCGCCGGTGCGATTGAAGATGCGGATCGCCTTCGGGTTGCGAACGACGTTGCGTGCCCTTGCGGCGATCAGCGCGTAACCGAAGGCATTGGCGAAGGCGAGCGCCAGGAAAGTCGTCTCGAAGATCAGCATCTGCGTCCAGAAATCGGCATGCCGGTCGAGGAACTGCGGCAGGAAGGCGACGAAGAAGGTGATGCTTTTCGGATTGAGCGCGGTGACCAGCCAGGCATGCGCCGTCATCTTGGCCGAGGACACCGCATCCAGGCGCGGCTCGGCCTTGAGCGTGCCACCGGCGCGAAACAGCTTTATGCCGAGATAGATCAGATAGCCGGCGCCGACCACCTTCAGCACCGTGAACACGGTGGCCGACGCCGCCAGCAGCGCGCCGATGCCAAGCATCGACAGCGTCATCGCGGTAAAATCGCCAAACGCCACGCCAACCGCCATCGGCAGCGCGGTGCGCCAGCCCTGGCCGAGCGCATAGGACACGACCAGAAGGATGGTCGGGCCGGGAATTACAAGAAGGATCGTCGAGGCGGCGGCAAAGGCAGCCCAGTTTTCGAAGGACATGCTCGTCTCCTTGAGCTCAAAGAAAAGGATAAATCCTTGGGCTCGCGAAGATGTAAAGGGCAAAAATCGAAAATGCCCCTAGGTTAACATCGGCAACGGTTCTTCACGCTTTTTCAACCATGATTGGTGAAAATGCACTCTATCCGGCCGGACCGTGTTTCCCGCCGACAGCGTAGGGTTTGGGTAGATGCGTGAGTTGCCGCAAGGTCTGACGCCGCCGCACAATGGCGACGAAATCGAAATTTCCGAAATCCAGCTTTCCCGCCGCGCAATGTTGTCCGGCGCCGGTGCGCTGGCGCTGCTCGGCGTCGCCGGCTGCAGCCAGACGCTCGACCTGTCGGCGCTGCAACTCGACGCCGTCACCACCGGCGCGATCACCCCTGTCCGCCCGAGCATCAGCGTCGACAAGAACATCACCAGCCCTGGTGTGATGTATGCCTCCGTCACCGACGGCGGCTTCACGCTGCCGGAAGTGCCCTACCTCAAGGTCAAGCCGGAGTTCCGCCGCCAGATCGTCGTCGACCCGACCGGCGAGCAGCCCGGCACCATCGTCGTCCATTCGCAGGAGCGGCTGCTCTACCTGGTGCAGCCCGGCGGTGACGCGATTCGTTACGGCGTCGGCATCGGCAAGGATGGCTTCCGCTGGTCCGGCCGCGCCAACATCCAGTACGGCAAGGAATGGCCGACCTGGAGGCCGCCGGCCGAGATGATCGCCCGCAAGCCGGAACTGGTGAAATGGCAGGCCGGGCAGCCCGGCAGCCTCGACAACCCGCTCGGCGCGCGTGCGCTGTACATCTACCAGAGCGGCCAGGACACCGGCTACCGCATCCACGGTTCGCCCGAATGGTGGAGCATCGGCCAGGCGATGTCGTCGGGCTGCGTTCGCCTGATCAACCAGGACATCATCGACCTCTACAGCCGCGTCTCCAGGAAGAACCCGGTCGTCGTCGTCTGACCCTCCCGGTCATCGTCTGAACTCGAGGCGGCTGACGCGGCCGCTCGACTCTCCCGTTGCGCGATCTCGCAAGACAGGCGAATGTGCCCTGCAAAGTCACTGCTCGGGAGACGTGAAGCATGTCCGGAACTTTTGTCATCGCACAAGGCGGCGGCCCGACCGCCGTCATCAACCAGACGGTGGTGGGCGCCACACTCGAGATCCGCAGGCGGTATCCCGGCGCCAAGGTGTTGGGCTCCATCCATGGGGTGCGCGGCATCCGCGACGGCAACTATGTCGATCTTTCGGCTATCCCTGAGGACCGGTTGCGGTTGATTGCTGCGACGCCGAGCGCCGCGCTTGGCTCGACCCGCGACAAGCCGGACGAGGCCTATTGCGAGATCATCCTCAACGGCCTGAACAAGGCGGGCGCCGATGCCTTCATCTATATAGGCGGCAACGACACATCCGGCACGCAGCAGATCCTGACCGACGCCGCCGGCGGCAAGATGGCTTTCGTCCATGCGCCGAAAACCATCGACAATGATCTCGAGGAGAACGACCACACGCCGGGCTTCATTTCGGCAGCCGAGTTCGTCGCCGGCGCCTTTCTCTCGGTCGACCTCGATTTCCGTGCTCTGCCGGGCATCTATGTCGGTATCGTCATGGGCCGGCACGCCGGTTTCCTCACCGCCGCCGCCGCCGCATGGCAGCTTGATCCCGACAGCGGCCCGCACCTCGTTTATGTGCCGGAGCGACCGTTCTCGGCTTCAGCCTTTATCGACGACGTGCGCGCCACGCTCGATCGCCACAAGCGCTGCATCGTCGCAGTCTCCGAAGGCGTTAGCACAGCCGACGGCAAGGCGCTGGTCGAAAGTCTTGTCCCGCCAGACAAACTGGAGCGCGATGCGCATGGCAACGTCAAGCTGTCGGGCAGCGACCTGCCGGCCGCCCTCGAGCGCGCGCTGGCCGAAGGATTGCCGGGCAAGCGGGCACGCGTCGATGCGCTCGGCTACATGCCGCGCGGCTATGTCGGGGCCATCAACGCCGTCGATGCGCAGGAAGCCTTCGATGCCGGCGTCTTTGCGGTCGCTGTCGCCGAACAGGGCGGCGGCTCGGTGGCACTGCAATATGACGGCGAGAAAACCGTGCTGAACAAGGTGCCGCTGAAAAACGTTGCCGGCAAGACCCGTCACATGCCCGACGATTTCATGCTGCCGGATGCCAACCAGCTCTCCGACGCAGGAATGGCCTATCTGAAGCGGCTGGTTCCCGAAAAGTACAAGGTCGGAAAGCCGTTCGTCTGAGCCGGCTCGCTTCTGATGCCGGAATCTTCGTGATGCGGGACTGGTTCAGCAAGACCGTCATCGACGCCGATACGACGATGCTGACCGAGCCGTTCGTGCATGATTTCGTGCGCGCCAACATCTGGCATCTGCGCGGCCGCGACGTCGACCTGCTTGTCGACACCGGCATGGGGATTCGCCCGCTGGCGCCGGAGATCGACACGCCTGATGGCAAGCCGCTGCTCGTCGTCGCCACCCATATCCACCTCGACCATGTCGGCTCGCTGCACGAATTCCCGCTGCGAGCCGGGCCCAGGATGAGTGCTGCGCAATTCGACAGCATGGATGACGCCGTCACCTACGCCCACATGTTTCATGATCTCGACGGCGCCGTCTCGAAGCTGCCGGCACCGGGCTGGAGAGCGGCCGAATACAGAATCCAGCCGGCGCCGCTGACGCGGACGCTTGACGAGGGCGATCTGGTCGACCTTGGCGACCGGCAATTCCGGGTGCTGCATCTGCCCGGCCATTCGCCGGATTCGATCGCGCTGTTCGATGAGGCCGACGGCCTGTTCTTCGCCGGCGACGCCATCTACGACGCCTTGCTGATCGACGACCTGCCGGATTCCGACCGATCAGCCTATCGCCGAACCATGCAGCGGCTGCTCGATCTGCCTGTCAGCATCGGCCATGGTGGCCATGGACCAAATTTCGACGCCAAACGGATGCGCGAGATCGCCACCGGTTATCTCAGGCGAACAGACGGCGCATAAGCCAAGAATCTGGTTGCCCGCCAGAGTATCTTTGACAACATTGGTGAAGGCCGACAGGCGGCCTGATGCAAACGGATTGTCTCGATGGTCACCCGGGGCTTCTCTTCAGGACGAAAGCCCCCGACGGATGCGGATGCGCGTATCCCGCCGGGGCAGTATCTCGAGCAAGGGTTTCCGGTGCTGTCGGCCGGGCCGACGCCGCCTGTGCGCACCGAGGACTGGTCGTTCACGCTCAAGCACGGACCGCGGCCGATCAAGACGTGGAACTGGACAGAGTTCAACGCGCTGCCTTTGACCAAGATGACGCGCGACATCCATTGTGTCACCGCGTGGACCAAGTTCGACACGGCGTGGCAGGGTGTGCTGGTCGACGATATTCTGGCGGATGCCGGCATCGAGCCACCGACCGCCTTCACGCTGGCGCTGTCCTTCGACGGCTATACAACCAACGTGCCGACGCAGGATCTCACTGCCGGCAAGGCAATGGTGGCGCTGCTTTACGAAGGCAAGCCGATCACGCCGGCCCATGGCGGCCCGGCGCGGCTGCTGGTTCCGCATCTCTATTTCTGGAAGTCGGCCAAATGGCTGAACGGCCTGCAGTTCACCGAGCGCGACGAGCCCGGCTTCTGGGAGCTGCGCGGCTATCACATCTATGGCGACCCGTGGCGCGAGCAGCGCTATACGGGCGATCCATGAGCGACGCGCCGGCGGCGCAGTCGCCCTGGCAGACGGTGACCATGGCCCGCATCGAAAAGCGCACGCCCCGCGTCACCAGCTTTTTCCTCCAGCCGTCGCGGCCCTTCGCCTATCGTGCCGGGCAGCATGTCGATGTCAGGCTGACGGCGCCGGACGGCTATCAGGCGCGCCGCTCCTACTCAATCGCCTCGGCGCCGGAAGCCGGCGAGACGATCGAGCTGGCGATCGAAAGGCTCGATGATGGCGAGATCTCGCCCTTCTTCCACGATATCGCGGCGGTTGGCGACGAGGTCGAGTTGCGCGGACCGCTCGGTGGCCATTTCGTCTGGTCCGACAGCGACGGCGGCCCGCTTCTGCTGGTCGGCGGCGGGTCCGGCGTGGTACCGCTGATGGCGATGATCCGCCATCGCGCCGCGCGCAGATCGGCGGTGCCCGTGGCATTGGTATTTTCCGCACGGGCCTGGGACGAGGTGATCTTTCGCGACGAGCTGATCGACTTCCACGATCGCCGGGACGGCTTCGATCTGGTGTTGGCGCTGACCCGCGAGGCCGCCCGGCGCCCGTCAGACTATTCGCGGCGGGTCGATGCCGCGATGATGGAGCAATCGATGCTGCGGCTGCCCGCGCCGCCAAGGTTCGCCTTTGTCTGCGGCTCGAATGCGTTCGTGTCGGCCGCCGCCCAGGCGCTGATCGATGCCGGTGTGCCGGCAAGCCTCATCCGCACCGAACGCTACGGGGTTTAATGCATGTCACGCAAAAGTGTGCAGCGGTTTTGCGATGACGACATGCATAAAAACAATAACTTAAAGCGCGTCGCATGAATCCATTCAGCCGCGACGCGCTTTAAGCTCCCCGCCGGTCAGGCGTCGATCTCGATCGCCGTCAGCGGCTTCGAACAGCAGGCAAGGATGAAGCCGTCGTCGATCTCGTGATCGAGGATGCCGCCATTGTGGCTCATCTCGACCGTGCCCGAGACCTTTTTCACCTTGCAGGTTCCGCACAGGCCGAACTCGCAGGCTGCGGGGATGCGTACGCCCGAAGCGCGCGCCGTCTGCAGCACGGTCTGGCCGGCAACGCATTCGGCATCAATATCCGAAAGCGAAAAGCGGATCGGCGTTGCGGCCTCGGCAGGTACCTCGATCCCGCCCTCTGCTGGCCCACCTTTTGCCGGCCCACCCTCTGCCGGCGAACCGAACGGGGCCGGAATTTCCTCCACCGCCGGGGCCGCAAAGCTCTCCTGATGATAGTTGGCCATGTCGAAGCCGGCCGCCTCCAGCATCTGCCGCACGGCGCGCATGAACGGGTCGGGGCCGCAGCAGAAAATTTCGCGCTCGCGAAAATCGGGCGCCAGCAGCGGCAGCCGTATCGCGTCGATCCGGCCCATATGGCCGAACCAGCCCTCACGGCTGGACCGCTCCTCGATCATGAAGCCGAGCGTCAGGCCCGGCATGCGGCTGCCGAGCAGCTCGAGCTCCTTGCGGAAGATGATCTCCTCGGGCTTTCGCGCGCAGTTGACGAAGCCGACATCTGTCCATGGCGCGCAGTCGTTCAGCCAGCGCAGCATCGACATCATCGGCGTCACGCCTGAGCCGGCCGAAATGAACAGATACTTGGCCGCTGGATGGCTGTGCAGCGAAAAGTCGCCCGCCGGCCCATAGGCCTTCACGTGAACGCCGGGCTTCAAATTGTCGAACATCCAGCGGGTGCCGAGGCTGCCGGCCTGCGCTTTCACCGTCACCGCGATCGAGAACGGCCTCGACGGCGAGGACGACAGCGTATAGGTCCGCATCATCAGGCCCTCGGTGGTCGGCAGTTCCAGCGTCACGAACTGCCCCGGTCTGTAGCGGAACCAGGTCTGGTTGTCAGAGCGGAAGGTGAAGGTCTTCACGTCAGGCGCCTCGTCGCTGACGCCGATGACTTCCAGCACCTGGAGCCTGTCGTTCCAGGGCGCCATCTCGTCGAGATGGCGGTAGAGGCCAAGGTCCGTCATCGCATTCATCCCCTTGACCTCGCTCAGGCGACGCTGCGCAGCGCCGGCCGCCCGGCCTCGGCAAGGCGCGGCCCGATGAAGGAGGCGTACCATTCGACGAACTGGATGACGCCGCCCTCATGCAGTTCCGAATAGGGGCCGGGCTCATAGGCCGGCGACAGGATGCCGAAGGCGTTTTCCTCGACAATGCGACGGTCCTGGTCGTTGGTCTCGGTCCAGACATGGGTGAGTTCGGCGAGGTCGTAATCGACGCCTTCGACCGCGTCCTTGTGGACAAGCCATTTGGTGGTGACGGCCGTTTCCGTGACACTGATCGGCAGCACGCGGAAGGTGACGGCATGATCGCCGAGGATATGGTTCCAACTCGTCGGATAGTGATAGAGCAGCAGCGAGCCGATACGGTCGGTCGAAACGCTGTCGGAAAGTTTCTTCTTCACCGCGCGTCTTCCCGTCATCGTGTAGCTGACGGCGTCGCGCAGCAGCGGCGCGCGGGTGGCGCGATACTGCCCGGCCGGATCGATGCGGAACTTGCTCGGCAAGCCCGCCGCCTCGCATTTCGCCCAGTGCGCGAGCATCTCTGGATCGCTGTCGGCGCCCTGCACGCCGGTCACGGTCGGCGCTTCCGGGAATGTCTTGCAGAGTTCCGGATGGTTGCCGGCGCAATGGTAGCACTCGCGGTTGTTCTCCCAGACGAGCTTCCAGTTGCCCTTCTCGACGATGGTCGATTCGAAGGCGATTTTTGCCTCGCGCAGCCGGTGCGGCAGGAGGTAAGGCTCGATCATGGCGCGCATCGGCGCGAAGTCGGCCGGCTCGTTGGCCAGGCAGATGAAGATGTAGCCGCCAACGCTTTCGCAAGCCACCGGCTTCAGGCTGAACTGGCTTTTGTCGAAGCCGTCTGCCATCTGGCGAGCAAACAACAGCCGGCCGTCCAGCTCGTAGGTCCACTGGTGATAGGGGCAGACCAGCTTCGCCGCAGTGCCCTTGTCGGCATTGCAGACACGGCTGCCGCGATGCCGGCAGGAATTGTGGAAGGCATTGATCTTGCCTTGCTGGTCGCGGACCAGCACGACCGGATAGTCGCCGATCTGGGCGGTGATATAGCTGCCAGCTTTCGGCAACTCGCAATCGTGGCCGATGAACAGCCAGTCGCGATACCAGATCAGCTCCATGTCGAGCTTGAAGAAATCTGGATCGGTGTAGAAGGGCTGCTCGAGCGAATAGCCTTGCCTGCGGCCGTGCAAGAGCCTCAGCATGTCGTTGCGCGCGTCCATGTCCTGTCCTCGTGTAAGGACTGAACTGGTGGTGATGGAGGGAGGACCGTTTGCACGCCGGCGACAGGGCCGGACGTCCATCATCCACCTCTTGACCGCCCACCGCGATCAGTCGAGTCTGAAAATCTCGGGCTGGTTTCCGGGCTCTGGAGTGTCCTTGCGGACTCGTCGCGACACCTTCCCAGGCTTGTGGCCCAGTGGTCTCCCGTTGCGACTTGAACTCCACCACCGTTGCGGGGGCAGCGCCGGGTTCTGACCGGCTTCCCAATTCTCCGCTTCGTCGTCACCAAGCGGCACCTGAGATGGCGTGATCTAATCATGCCGGCCGGCTGACTGCCGGCATGAAAGCGACATCGTATCCATGCGGCGCGACACCACCGGCGAAACCTGCAGGTTTATATCTGCAGGGCTGAAACCCGCTTTGTCGGCGGCCATTGTCGGCTGCCGTGACATCGAATCCGACCGCGGCGGAGACCAGGAAGGTTAACAGTTTACAAAAGTGACTATTAGTCGCTCCTAAAATCGAACCGAACGGTTCGTTTCTGTTGACAATGCGTGCAGCACGCAGTGAACGCAGATCCGCCAATCCGTCAAATCGTCGAACGGCAAATTTGGCATAAAATATTGAAAACGAACCATAAAACCATAGTGGCAGATGCCTCTGGTACAATTTCAAGGTGTAGATTCTTGGTCCACACAGAACAACTTCGTGATTGGAATCCGCCGAATGGCCTTCCCACATCGGGGCTATCCGAACGCCGCGCGCATCCTCCCAAGACACGCCGCTAGACGGACTGAAGACCAAGATACTGGAGTACTAAAATGAAAAAGATCGCTCTTGCTGCCGTCGCCGCTCTGGCCATCACCGGCAGCGCCTTTGCCGGCAGCGACCATTATGGGTCCAACGCCGCCAACCAGCCGGCCGTCGCGGTCGACAGCTCGTATACGGCCTCTGTCCAGACGCCGGCTCACGCTGAAAAGCAGCCCGTTGGCCAGGGCGCCGACCGCAACCTTTTCGGCAACAATTAACAGCTGGTCCCAAACAGCAAAGTGGCGGTCCGCCGCTCGGGATCTGAGGAACTCAGGAGTATTTGAAATGAAGAAGCTCATTCTTGCCACCGCCGCCATTGTGGCCATCTCCGGCAGCGCTTTTGCCGGCAGCGACAACTTTGGATCGAACGGCGCCAACCAGCCGGCCGCTGCGGTCGACAGCAACTCGTACACGGCTTCGATTCGGAATTCGGCTTCGGCGCAGAATCCGGTTCCGGCTGACGAGAAACCCGTCAACGGCAGCGACCGTAACCTGTTCGGCAACAACTAACAGTTCGTTCCAACAGCGGCGGCGGCATTTGCCCGCCGGGCTGGCGGAACCAAGAAAATCCAGGAGTTTTGAAAATGAAGAAGATCGTTCTTACCGCCGCCGCGCTTTTGATTGCTGCGGGCGGCGCTTTTGCCGGTAGCGACAACTTTGGCAGAACCGACATCAACAAGCAGGCGACCATCAACGTCGACAACACGCAGACTTCTTCGGTACGCAATACCGGCTCGCCGGTCTACAAGCTGCTCAACTCGTCGGGCGACGTACAGAAGTCCGCCCCGCAGGGCAGCGACCGGAACCTGTTCGGCCGCTAGCGCATCGGCCCGAAAATCGGTTCCGATTTTCGGAAAGCACGATGCGCAGGGTTAAAGTGTTGGAGCGTACCTTTGTGCGTCCACTTGGACGCACGTCGCTCTAACAGCGACCGGAACGCACAAGAGTGGCGGCTTTGCCCGCCGCTCTCGTTTTTGGGTCACCAAACATCCATCAGTTCGGCTGCTGCTCTCAGGCTGCCTTTGCTTCCGCTTTGTGGAGCGTGAATGAATGTCCGTCGGCATCGAAAATATGCAGGTCGCCGGCATCGGCATTCAACCGCAGCGCAGCGCCGCGCTTGACCCCGACATTGCCTGGCAGCTTGGTGACCAGCGGCAGGTCGGCGCGGCCGATGTCGACATAGACGAGCTGGACCTCGCCGAGTTGCTCGACATAATCCACCGTTCCCTCGAAAAGATAATCCGCACCGGTGGCGATCGTCAGATCTTCCGGCCGCACGCCGAAGCTCACCGAAGCGCCCTTCACCGACGCCGGCGTGGCGATCGGCACCGTCGCCTTGCGCCCGCCGACATGACTGACGATGGTCGGGTCGCCTGATTTGTCGATCGTCGCCGGCAGGATGTTCATGGCCGGCGAGCCGATGAACTGGGCGACGAACAGATTGCCGGGTCTCTTGTAGAGCTCCATCGGCGTGCCGACCTGCTCGATATGGCCCTCCTTGAGCACCACGATGCGGTCGGCCAGCGTCATCGCCTCGACCTGGTCGTGGGTGACGTAGATCATCGTTGTAGCAGGCATCGATTCCTTGAGCTTGGCGATCTCGATGCGGGTGGCGACGCGCAGCGCCGCGTCGAGGTTCGACAGCGGCTCGTCGAACAGGAAGACCTTGGGGTTGCGCACGATGGCGCGGCCGATGGCGACGCGCTGGCGCTGGCCGCCCGACATCGCCTTGGGCAGGCGGTCGAGATATTTGGTCAGCTGCAGGATTTCCGCCGCCTGGCGCACCCGCTTGTCGATCTCGGCCTTGCTCTCCTTGCCGATCTTCATCGAGAACGCCATGTTGTCGTAGACAGTCATGTGCGGATAGAGCGCATAGGACTGGAACACCATGGCGATGCCGCGCTTCGACGGCGGCACGTCGTTCACCACCTCGCCGTCGATCTTGAGCTCGCCGGAGGTGATTTCCTCAAGCCCGGCGATCGACCGCAGCAAGGTCGACTTGCCACAGCCCGAAGGGCCGACGAAGACGATGAACTCGCCCGACTTTATGTCGAGGTCGATGCCATGGAGAATGTTGAGATTGCCGTATGATTTCTTCACTTGCCTTAGCGTGACATCGGCCATGGGTTCCCTCCAGTGAATTGCAAATTCAGTCGATACGCCCGAACCAGGCGCCGTAGCCGCCGAGGCGGATAAAGCCGGCGTCAGTCTGTCCCGAAAACCCGTGCCCCGGCAAGGGCTGCAGCGAGCGTCCGCCGAGATTGACTTCGGCCGGTCGGCTGCCGAGATTGAAGGCGCAGACGATCTGCTCATTGCCCTCGCGGCGCGTGAAGGCGACCGTATCGCCCTGGCTTTCGATGAACTCGATCTCGCCCTTGGCCAGCGCCGGATACAGGCGGCGGAAAGCGAGAAAGCGCCGGTAGTGTTCGAGCAGCGAGTTGTCGTCGCCCTGCTGCACATCGACCGCCTGCGAAAGGTGCTTGGCAGGCACGGGCAGCCAGGGCTTTGCCGTGGAGAAGCCGCCATTGCCGTCGGCGCCATTCCAGACCATCGGCGTGCGGCAGCCGTCGCGGCCCTTGAATTCCGGCCAGAACCGGATGCCGTAGGGGTCCTGCAGATCCTCGAATTGCAATTCCGCTTCGCCAAGACCGAGTTCCTCGCCCTGGTAGATGCAGACCGAGCCGCGCAGCGACATCAGCAGCGCCGAGATCACCTTGAGATAAGCGGTCTGGTCGGCCTCGCCGGCCGCCCAGCGCGAGGCAGTGCGCATCACGTCGTGGTTGGAGAAGGCCCAGCACGACCAGCCGTCGCTGGCGACCTCGCCAAAGGCTTCCAGCACCGAACGCACCTTTGCCGCGCTGATCTTTTCGGGCGCCAGGAAGTCGAATGAATAGCACATGTGCACGCGCTTGCGGCCGGCGGTATAGGCCGCCACCACCTCCAGTCCGCGCTGCGAATCGCCGACTTCGCCAACCGCCGCCGTCGCCGGATATTCGTCGAGCAGGGCGCGGAAGCGTTCGAGGAAGCCAAGGTTTTCGGGGCGGCTCTTGTCGTAGAGATGGTCCTGGTAGTTGTAGGGATTGACGGAAGGAGCGGTCTGGTCGTTGCGCTGTTCGGGCGGCAGCGGCGGATTGTCCTCGAGGCCCTGGCTGTGGAAGTAGAAATTGATGGTGTCGAGGCGGAAACCGTCGACGCCGCGCTCCAGCCAGAAGCGGGTGACATCGAGCAGCGCGTCCTGGACTGCGCGGCTGTGGAAGTTGAGATCGGGCTGCTCGGCCAGGAAATTATGCAGGTAATATTGCTGGCGGCTGGTGTCCCACTGCCAGGCCGAACCGCCGAAGATCGACAGCCAGTTGTTGGGTGGCGTGCCGTCGGGCCTGGCGTCGGCCCAGACATACCAGTCGGCCTTCGGGTTGGTGCGGCTCGAGCGGCTTTCCTTGAACCACGGATGGATGTCGGCGGTATGCGACAGCACCTCGTCGATCATCACCTTGAGCCCGAGCCTGTGCGCCTCGGCGGTCAGAGCGTCGAAATCGGCCAGCGTGCCGAACATCGGATCGACGTCGCAATAGTCGGACACGTCGTAGCCGAAATCCTTCATCGGCGACTTGAAGAACGGCGAGATCCAGATGGCATCGACGCCGAGCGCCGCGATATAGGGCAGCCTGCCGATGATGCCCCTGAGGTCGCCGATGCCGTCGCCGTTCGAGTCCTGATAGCTGCGCGGATAGATCTGGTAGATCACGGCACCTCGCCACCAGTCGCGGTCGACGGCGAAGTCGGGACTCAACGTCGCTTTCACAGCGGATTGCATGATCTCAGCCTCCCTTCACCGAGCCGGCGAGAAGCCCGCGGACGAAATAGCGCTGCAGCGAGAAGAACACGATCAGCGGCACGACAATGGTGATGAAGGCCGATGTCGTCAGGATCTCCCAGTCGCCGCCGCGCGAGCCGAGCAACGCGTTGAGCTTAGCGGTCAGCACGATCTGGTCGCCCTCGGTGCCGAGGAAAACCATCGCGACCAGCAGATCGTTCCACACCCACAGGAACTGGAAGATGGCGAAAGAGGCCAGCACCGGGAACGACAGCGGCAGCACGATCTTGACGAAGATCTCGAAATCGCTGGCGCCGTCGATGCGCGCCGATTCCATGATTTCTCGTGGCAGGCCGGCAATGTAGCTTCTCAAGAGATAGATGGCGAAGGGCAGGCCGAAGCCGGTATGCGCCAGCCAGATGCCGAGATAGGTTTTCGACGGCACGCCGAAGAAGCTGCCGACGCCGTTGTAAAGCTTCAGCAGCGGGATCAACGACATCTGCAGCGGCACGACCAGGAGCCCGATGATCACCGCGATGAGCAACGCCCGGCCGGGAAAGCGCATCCAGGCCAGCGCATAGGCCGCGAACGCCGCGATCAGGATCGGGATGACGGTCGCCGGAATGGTGACGGTCAGCGAATTCATGAAGGAGCGGCCGATGCCTTCCGAAAACAGCACCGTATTGTAATTGTCGGTGGTGAATTTCGGCGGCGCCGACGAGGCGTAGTAGACGCGCTGGCCACGCTCGCCCTCGAACGGCTTGGTCGAGGTCATGACGAAACTGCCGTCGGGGTTGAGCTGCAAGGTCTCGCCGTCACCGAGATCGGCGGTGGTGCCGGCGGGATATTGCGTCGGCGCCGACGACTTGACGCCAAAGGCGCTGATGTCGCGGGCCGGATCATCGCCGAAGATGTTGCCCTCGAGGACGAACTTGCCGTCCTTCTCGACTTGCGCCGAG
Source organism: Mesorhizobium sp. WSM4817 (assembly GCF_055811135.1). NCBI lineage: Bacteria > Pseudomonadati > Pseudomonadota > Alphaproteobacteria > Hyphomicrobiales > Phyllobacteriaceae > Mesorhizobium > Mesorhizobium sp. WSM4817. The sequence continues at coordinate 226,924 of NZ_JBVVQQ010000006.1, forward strand.
GCGGGTGGCAGCCGCCCCGCTTCCGTCTGCGTGGAACTGGCGAACGAGTTCCACCAGCCCGAGGCGATGATCTGGTCCTTGTCGCGCAGCGACGAGACGAGAATGCCGAGCGTCGGGATCGTCCAGATCGCGACGAAGAGGAAGACCGCGATATGGACGCCGAAACGGCTGGCAAAGGACTTTCCGGTCGAGACGGCCATATCAATGTCCTCCCGTCTCTTTGTTGGCCTGGCGGATGTTCCAGATCATGATCGGAATGACCGCGATCATGATGATGATGGCGATGGTGGCGCCACGGCCGAAATCGCCGCCGCCGCGGAACATCCAGTCGAACATCAGATTGGCCAGCACCTGGCTGTTCCATTGGCCGTTGGTCATCGTCAGCACGATGTCGAAAACCTTCAGCACCAGGATGGTGATGGTGGTCCAGACGACGGCGATCGTTCCCCAGATCTGCGGCACCATGATCTTCCAGAAGATCTGGAACGGATTGGCGCCGTCGATGACGGCCGCCTCCAGCGTCTCCTCGGGAATGCCCCGCAAGGCAGAGGACAGGATGACCATGGCAAAGCCGGTCTGGATCCAGATCAGGATGATCATCAGGAAGAAATTGTTCCAGAACGGCAGCGATATCCAGACCTGCGGCTGGCCGCCGAAATATTGGATGATGGCGTTGAGCAGGCCGATCTGCGTCTGGCCAGCACCACGATACTCGTAGATGAATTTCCAGATGACGCTGGCGCCGACGAACGAGATGGCCAGCGGCAGGAAGATGAGGCTCTTGGCGATAGTGCCCCACCAGATCTTGTCGGTGAGGACGGCGATGATCAGCCCGAGGAAGGTGCAGGCGGCAGGCACGACCGCCAGCCAGATGATGTTGTTGAGGATGGAGGTGCGGAATTCGCGGTCGCCGAACGCCCATTCATAATTGGCGAAGCCGACGAAATTGGCGCCACCGCGATCGAGGAACGACAGCCTCAGCGTCTCCACGACCGGGTAGATCAGATAGATGGTGAGGATGATCATGGCCGGGCCGACGAACAGCCACGGCCGGATCATCCCCTGCCGGCGCAGATTGTCGATGGCCGCCGCACCTGCAACGCCGCGCGACGGGAAGATGATGTCCACCAGCTTGTTGGCGCCCCAGAAATAGGCGACGCAGCCGCCGACGCCGACGACGATGACGAATATGGCCGAGAAAATCTGAGCCGCCACGGGTCCCTCCCTCTGCGCATGATCCGCCAGTCGGGAATGACTTTGGCGACGCGATCACAGGCCGATTCAGTTATTTGGAACGCGACCGGATGCAAGGCAGGGTTTGCTTTTGCTGGTCGCGCGTCATGCGGAATGTGCTCATAAAAATTGCTGCGGTGTGGGGCCGCTGGTCGGATCCGGGCCACCGAGGCCCGGGTCCATGCAGGATCGGACGTTCAGCCGGGACGCCTACTTGATCGCGTCCCAGCTCTTCTGGATATCGGTGGCGACATCCTGGGCGGACTTGCCGCCGACGAGATCGATCATACCGGTCCAGAAGGCGCCGGCGCCGATCTTGCCCGGCATCAGGTCGGACCCGTCGAAGCGGAAGGTCGAGGCTTCGGCGAGGATTTCGCCCTGCTTCTTCAGCGCGTCGCTGGCATAGGCGTCCTTGTTGACCGACTTGAACGGCGTCACGAAGCCGCCCTGGGCCATCCAGATCTCATGGGCGAGCGGCATCTTCAGGAATTCGATGAACGCGCGGGCACTCTTGCTATCCTTGGTGATCATGGCCAGCGTGCCGGCGCCGAGCACCGGGGTGCCGAGGTCGGGTTTGGCAGCGTAAGCTGGGAAGTAGAAGAAGTCGGCGTCCTGGCCGATCTCGGTGCCTTCCGGGAAGAAGGTCGGGATGAACGACGCCTGGTGGTGCAAATAGCATTTCGGCGGCACCGAGAACAGGCCCTTCGGGCTATCGCGAAAATCGGTCGCCGCCACCGCCTTGGCGCCGCCGTCGACCATCTTGTCGTCGGTCGCGATCTTGCCGAAAATGTCGATGGCGTTGACCACCGCCGGGTCGTTGAACGGAATCTCGTTCTTTACCCACTTGTCGTAGGTCTCGGGCGTCTGGGTGCGCAGCATGATGTCCTCGACCCAGTCGGTCGCTGGCCAGCCTGTGGCGCCGCCCGAACCGAGCCCGATGCACCATGGCGTGCCGCCGTCGGCGATGATCTGCTTTTCGAGCTCGGCGAGCTCTTCCTGCGTCTTCGGCACCTCGTAGTCGGCTTCCTCGAAATTGTCCGGCGAGTACCAGACCAGCGATTTCACGTCGGCCTTGTAGGGGAAGGCGAAAAAGCCCTCCTTGCCATCCTTGTCCTTGAAGGTGCCGAGATCGACCCATGACTGGCCGGCGCCGTAATTGTCCTTGATCCAGTTGGCGGTGTCGTCGCCGAGCGGCGTCAGCAGGCCCTTGGACGCCAGGTCCTGGATCAGGCCCGGCTGCGGCAGCACGGCGATGTTGGGCGGGCTGCCGGCCTGCGTGTCGATGACGATCTGCTGTTCGTAATTTTCCGACGAGGAGTACTTGACCTCGGCGCCGGTGGCTTCCGAGAAATAGTCGAGAACGGTGCGGATGAGGCCCTCGTCTTCGCCGCGCCATGGCCCGAAGATCGACAGCGTCTCGCCCTTGAGGTCGACTTTCTTGAGCTCTTCGTAATTCGCCCAGTTGAAGCGGGGGTCTTCGCCCGGCTTGAACTTCAGTTCGGCTTGCGCCGGTGCGCCCAGGGCGAGCGCGACAAAGGCGGCGCTCAGCAGAAGCATTTTCCTCATTGGTATTCCCTCCCAGTGGTGACAGACACCGGACGGAACCTCCATTCCGTCCGCCGACGCTGCAGGACTGTGACTCACTCGGAAAGGAACCGCAACCTTTCGGAGAGTCTTCCAAAGCGCTTTGGTCTTCGCAATCACGCCACTGAATTAATCAGAAGTCAAGAGGCTGGTAAACTAATCGATTTAATTTCACGGCCACAAGAGCAAACAAAGTGCGCTGCAGCACCATTTTGGGCGCTGCAACAGCAAATTTTGCTTCAAACCGGTTAGAAAGGGTGCTTATGATCGTCGCATCGGTAGCGCTCGCCGCCGTGGCGCGAGCGACCCATAGTTAAAGCGCTTTGAGGCTTGGAGGCCTCCGGTGAACCTCAAACAGCTTTCCCATATGCTGGCGCTTTCGCAGACGACGGTAAGCCGCGCGCTGAACGGCTACCCGGAAGTCAACGAGGAAACGCGCCGGCGGGTGATCGACGCCGCCAAGCGCCACGGGTACCGTCCCAACCCGAGCGCGCGTCGGCTGGCTACCGGCAAGACCGGGATGATCGGTTATGTCTTGCCGACCGGGGCGGCCGTTGACATCGACCCGCATTTCGTGGAATTCCTCTCCGGTCTCGGCGACTACGCCCGTTCGCACGAACTCGACCTGGTGTTGTCCCCGGCCGATGCCGACGACCAGGAGACGACCTATCGGCGTATCGTCGCCAACCGGCAGGTCGACGCCGTCTACATCTCCTCGCCGAGGCCGGCCGACCGGCGGGTGGCGCTGGTCAACACGCTCGGCATTCCCTTTATCGTCCATGGCCGCAGTGAAGGGCTCGATTTCGATTACCCTTTCACCGACATCGACAATGAGGGCGCCTTCCACGAGGCGGCACGGTTGCTCGTCCAACTCGGTCACCGGCGGCTGGCGCTGATCAACGGCGACGGCCGCGAGACCTTCGCCATTCACCGCGAGCGCGGTGTGCGCCGAGCGCTGGCGGCAAGCGGTCTGGCGCTTGGCGAAGGCGATGTCTGTTCCCTCGCCATGACCGAGGAGAACGGCTACCGCGCCGCCAGGCGCTTACTTGAGCAAAGCGACGCGCCGACCGCGATCGCCTGCTCCAGCCTGATCATGGCGCTCGGCGTCGTGCGAGCGGTGCGCGATCTCGGCCTGACCATTCCGGGCGACCTGTCGCTGATCGCCCATGACGACGTCTTCCCTTGGCTGAAGCCGGAGAATTTTTCGGTGCCGTTATCGACGACGCGTTCGTCGATCCGTTTGGCCGGCGCTCGTATCGCCGAGCGGCTGGCGGCGCGGATTTCGGGGTTGGAGGAGGGCGCCCGCGGCGAAGTCTGGCCGGTCGACCTGGTCATCAGGGGATCGGTCGCCGGCGCACCTGGCTAAGGATCACTCGATCGACTGAGTTCGACCCTTTTGGACCTGCGCGGTCTTGCGGGAGTATGACAAGGTCGCTCGCGAATGCGCGCGACGGCGTCGATCTTCCCGCTATCTGCCTCGCCTGGTCGAACTGGAACTGATCGACCGCGATCGCCGTGTAGTCGAGAGACGCATCAGAAAGGCCCGGGAAATGCGCTGCGGTTGACAGCTTCCGTGAGCCGCATCATTGTTGGCGTTGCGCATCCCGATCCTCGATAGGGTCACGTCCTACGCGTTGCCTGTCTGCAACAGCGGTTCGAACTGCGCCTCACCCCTACACCGCAAAGTTGTTTCACCGAGAAAGACGGAGGATTCTCCATGGCCGATGCCCAATGCGTATGCGGCGCACTCAGACTTATGATGCAAGAGCCAACAAAATTGGTTGCCGCGTGTCATTGTTTAGCTTGCCAACGGCGAACCGGTACATCATTCAGCGTCAACGCGTTCTATGCGACTGATACCGTCGCGATTTCGGGAGCTGCAAGGGAGTTCATTCGCGTTGCCGATAGCGGCCGCAATGTACGCATGTATTTTTGCCCGACCTGTGGTTCGACAGTCTATTGGAAGCCTGATGCTCTGCCTACGATGATCGGCGTAGCCGTTGGCGCATTGGCCGATCCAAACTTCCCGGCCCCAACCGTGTCGATCTTCGAGCGATATCAACATCATTGGGTAACTCTTGCGGAAGAGGTCGAGCGCTTCCAGGCAAGTCTGATACAAGAGTACTCGCCTGATATCTGACGCCCGCGGCGAAGCCTGGCCGGTCGATCTGGTGGTCAGGGGATCGGTCGCCGGCGCACCGGCCTAGTGGTCAAACTCAATCACTCTGAGCGACCGAGTTCGACCCGGTGCGGACCTTCCGACGATTACCAGCAGTTGCTAACCTTGCTTGCCAGCAATTTCTAACTATTCCGAAATCGCCGGCGCCGACCAGGGCGCGGACTTCGGACGTCGCGGCGATCCAGTCGATGGCGATCGCCGGAAGGTGTCCCGGCCGGGTTAGAATTCCATCCGGTCACGAATTCGGCGAGGCTGGAAGATGGAACGTGGGTGGACAAATCGGCCACCTACCAGGGCGTCCCGATCGATCCCACCCACCTGCCCACGAAAAAGGTGGGAGGGGGGAAGATCATGCCGGCGGACCTGATGATGCACAACTCCTTCTTCGTCAGTGGCAAATTCCGTGAGGTGGTCGAGAAACTGGAGCCCGGCCTGCATCAATTCGTTCCAGTCGAGCTGCTGTGGAAGGACGGCAGCCATGCCGCCTCCTATTTCTGTTTTACCCATGCAACCGCATCGACGGCATGGATAGAGAGCAAACGACGCATGAGTTCCGCGAAAAGTCGGGACTCTGGATGAACAGACCCGGTGGTTCCTATGTCGTCAATCTGCGGCGGGTCGGCGGGCGCAACGTCTGGATCGACCCGCGCATGAGCGGGTTTGATCTTCCTTTCGTGTCAGAAACCTTCAAGCTGGCAATGTCAGAGGCCGGTGTCAGAGGCATCGGCTAACACGCGATGGAGACGACATAGCGCAAGGCCGCACTCCACCCATCTCGCTCATTTGCGGCAACCGGCTGATTGAGTTTTGACCCCAATATCTGTTGCCGAAAATTATGCAGCGGCTGGGAAAACGACGTGCATAAAAGCAGATGCTTCAAGCCCGAGACTTATTCTTTCGCCGCCTCGGCCGCCTTGGTATTGAGCAGGCCATAGCCGAAATCATTGTCTCGTCCCTTGGGGCCGAGATCCCTTGCCGTGGCGGCCAGCGCTTTCTCGATCCAGTCGGCGGAACGGTCGGGTGCGGTATGCAGCAGATTGGCGATCGCGCCGGTGACGATCGCTGCTGCAAACGAGGTGCCGGTGACGACATCCGAACCGGCGCCGCTCGGCGCCACCATCTCGACGCCGGGAGCGGAGAGGAAAACGTAGGCGCCGCGATTGGCCTGCTGCATCAGCCCGTCCTTGGCATCGGTGGCAGTCACCGCGACGACGCTGTCGAAGGCGGCCGGGTAGCCGTAGGGCGCCTTCGGTCCGTTGTTGCCGGCGGCGGCGACCAGCACTATGCCCAAGGCGCGAGCATTGCGGCAGGCGACGCCGAGCAGGTCGTTCTTCGGGCCGACGAAGCTCATATTGATGATGCGGACGTCTTGCTCCGCCGCCCAGTCCAGCGCCGCAAGGATGACGTCCATGGTCGACTTGCCGCCCTCGAAGGCGCGGGCGTGGTAGATCCTGGCGCCCGGCGCCATGCCTTTGAGCGCACCGACGCCGGCGATCAGGCCGTCGATCGAGGTGCCGTGATCGCGCGCCTCGATCGGCACGTCGGGCATGGCGTCGAACTGATCGGCGATGACGCCGGAGAGTGCTGGATTGGTATCGTCGATGGCGGTGTCGATGACGGCGATGCGTACATTCTCGCCGCTCGCCCCTTTCGCATCGAGCGCGATGCGCTCGAAGGCATAGTTGACGATGGTGGCTGCCTGCTGCAGCGAGTAGATATGGTTGGGCTCGCGCCGCAAGGTGCGGCCGTCGGCGGCAAGCTGCGCCAGCACGACGCCGACCGGGCGGCCATCGGGAATGCCGAAGCGTACCAGCGTGGCGCCGAGCAACTGAGACTGGCGCTGCGAGCGCACCTCGAGGCCAAAGGAGGCGGCGATCTGCTGGACGGCGTCGCCCTCCACCGTCACCAGCACCTCGTCCGGCACGAAATCACCGACGACGGCGCGCGGCGGCTCGGCCGCGACCAGATCGCTGGGCGAAACGATCGGCCCGCCTGCCGCAGCGGCTTGTATCGCTGTCGCACCGGCAGGCGGGACCGGCGGCGGCAACGCACCGCTGGCCGGATCGCGGCGCGGATCGGGCGTCGGCAGCGGCGCCTGGCCGCCGCCGACAGGATTTGGGAACAGGTCGACAATCAGCGCGGGAAGAAACACTGCATTTGTCGCGGCGGAACCTGCACCGGGCCTTTCGCCGCTGCCATCCTCTGTGTCGCGTTTGATGCAGTCGGCCGCCGTCGCCCCTCGGTTGAGGCAGTCGATTTCAGTCTGCGTAAGGTTCGGATCATTGGTCTGCGCCAGGGCAGGTGCAGCGCCGATTATCATCGCCGCCACAAGCAGCGCCGCAAATCGGATGACCGCCCTAGCCGCCATCGACCGGTTTCCTTCCCTCGACCACAGCCTCTGCAAACGGCTGGGCGGCGATCAGGCCGAGCACTTTTTCATAGTCGGCTACGGTCGCGGCCGGGATGCCAAGACGGAAGACACCTTCGGCGGTCGGGCCGCCGGCAATCTTCAGCTGGTGCTCGCCAAGAAAAGCGACAATGTCGGCCATCTTCGCATCCGGCTTGAACGTGACCAGCGCGAACGGCATTTTCGCAAGATCGCCTTGCTGGCCGGCAATTTCGAAATCGCTGTCGATGCCGCCGGGCCGCTCAAACGACTGCACCACAACAAGCGCCAGCAGAGCCGCGGCCGCAGCCCAGGCGACGCCGGCGGGAACTGCCGTGAAGCGGCCCCACGCTTGCGCCAGCCAGGAGGCCGCCGGCGCGCGCGCTGGACCGGCCTCGGCGTCGAGCGCCCGGGCGAATCGGCTGAGCGCATCGGCCGGCGGACGGATCGCCTCATTGGATGCAGCGGTGCCGGAGAATTCGGCTTCGGCCTCGCCGAGTGCGGCAAGCGCTGCCGGGTCGGTCGCCAGCCATTCCTCGACGGCTTCGAGCTCTGCGCCTTCCAGCGAGCCATTCAGATAGAACGGCAGCAGCGTTTCCATTTCATCGCGGCGCGACATCTTTTCAGCGGCGCTCATGGCCACCCCCTGTCGTAACCGGCGGCCTTGAGGGCCTCGCCGAGTTTCTTGCGGGCGTAGAACATTCTGGTCTTGACGGTGGCGACCGGGATACCGAGCACCTCGCCGATCTCGCTCACCGACTGTCCGTGGTAGTAGGCAAGGTCGATCACCGTGCGGTGTTCTTCCGGCAAGGCATCGATGAAGCGCCGCAACGCGGCGCCCTTGTCTTCCTTCATGGTGACGACTTCCGGAGAGTCGGCGCCGTCGGCGACCTGGGCCGCGTCATCGTCGTCTATCCAGTCTTCCTTTTTCTTGCGCAGCGACGACAGCGCCTTGAAGCGGGCGATGCCGAGCAGCCATGTCGAGACTTCCGAGCGCCCCTCGAAGCCGGGCGCCTGGCGCCAGAGTTCGAGAAACACCTCGTTGGCGATATCGTCGGCCATCATTTCCGATCCCGTCTGGCGCACCACGAAGCGGTAGACCCGCGCGTGGTGGCGCATGAACAGGAGCCGCACGGCGGCACGGTCGCCTTTGGCGACCCGGCCGACAAGCGCGCGATCGGTTTCCGCGGCTGCCGTCATGGCCGGTCGAGCCGCCTGGCTCCTTTCTGCTCTGTCGCTGATCGGCCCAAAAAGGTTCACCGCTATCGCCCCGATTATCCTGTAAGCTAGCCGAAGAGCGGCAGCGTTGCCAGCGGGAGCTTCTTCCCTTCTCCCCCTGTGGGAGAAGCTGGCCGAGCGAAGCTCGGTCGGATGACGGGTGCTGAACGGATCGCTACACCGAAGAAATAAGCGCTTCAAATCCCTCAATATGTTCACGCCGAGTTTCTTACAACACCCCTCATCCGTCTTGTCGCTTCGCGCCAATCCACCTTCTCCCACAGCGGGAGAAGGGAAGACGCGTGTTCAGTCCAGGAACGGCCTGGCCTTCATCGTCGCGGGCACCGGCACGCCGAGGCGCGCAAGCACCGTAGGCGCAAGCTGCAACTGGTCTAACAGAGCGTCGGCCTCCGGCCCCATGCCGGGCCCGAAGTAGTAAAGCGCAAAATCCTGCATCTCGTCGTCATGGCCGCCATGATGGCCGCGATCGGTCTGACCGTGATCGGCGGTGACGATCACCTCGTAGCCGGCTTCCCGCCAGCGCGGCAGGAAGGTGGCCAGCATGCCGTCCATCGCATAGACGGCATTGTCCATCTCATGGCAGTCGTGGCCGAAGCGGTGGCCCATCGAGTCCAGCGTGCAGGTGTGCAGGATGCCGTAGTCGATGCCGTGGCGCCTGGTCAGCATCGTCAGCGTCGCGAACAGGTCGACGTCGCTCGGCGTCATCTGATTGCGGGCGTTGTAGCCGGTCATGGTGTGGAACCGGCCATGCGTGATCGGCCCGCCGGGCTCATCGAACTCCATGTCCTCGACCAGATCGAACGGATAGGCCCGGAAGAATTCGGACCAGTAGGAATGAGTGACCGCGCCGGTCTTGCCACCGGCTTTGCTGACCTCGGAGAATATGTCGGGTTGCTCAACGCGGAACCGGTTCTCGTTGGTCAGGATGCCGTGCACTTGCGGCGCCACGCCAGTATGGATCGACGCATAGCAGCAGGCCGAGGTCGACGGCAGCACGGAGCGCATCTTCCAGACGCGCGCTTCGCCCGATTGCACCCAGCCTTCGAGATTGCCCATCAGCCGGCGCCAATTGCGATAAGGCACGCCGTCGAGGATGATCAGCAGAAGTTTTGTCTCGAGCGCCACCGGGGTGTCTAATTGCCGGCGCTGGCCATGCGTCGTCCCTTGATCGCCTTCTCCAGCCAGCCGATCTCCATTTCGGGGACTGAGGACAAGAGAAGGTCTGTGTAGGCGTCGAAGGGCGGCGCCAACACCTGGCTCTTGGCACCGTAGCGCACCACCTCGCCGCGATACATCACCGCGATCGAATCGGCGATCGACTTCACCGTGGCGAGATCGTGGGTGATGAACAGATAGGCGACGTTTTCCTCCTTCTGCAGCTCGAGCAGCAGCTTCAGGATGCCGTTGGCGACCAGCGGGTCGAGCGCCGAGGTCACCTCGTCGCAGATGATCAGCTTCGGCTTGGCGGCGAGCGAGCGGGCGATGCAGACGCGCTGCTTCTGGCCGCCGGAAAGCTCGGCCGGGTAGCGGTCGATGAAACCCTTGCCCATCTCGATCTTGTCGAGCAGTTCGGCGACGCGCTTGTCGCGCTCGCGGCCGCGCAGACCAAAATAGAATTCGAGCGGCCGGCCGATGATGGTGCCGACGGTCTGGCGCGGGTTCATCGCCACGTCGGCCATCTGGTAGATCATCTGCAACTGGCGCAGATCCTCTTTCGGCCGATCGGCAAGCCGGTTGGCGAGCGGCCGCCCGTCGAAGGTGACGGTGCCTTGTTCGGGCGGCAACAGGCCGGTGATGGCGCGCGCCAGCGTCGACTTGCCCGAGCCGGACTCGCCGACCACCGCCAGCGTCTGGCCCGGATAGATGTCGACCGAGACGTTCTTCAGCACCTTGATATGGCTGCGGCCATAGGCGGCGGTGATGTTCTTGACCGACAGGAACGGCGTCGTGCCGGGCTTTTGCTCCTGGTGCTCGATCTCATGCACCGAGACCAGCGCATTGGTGTATTCCTGGCGCGGTTCCTTGATGATCTGGCGGGTGCCGCCCCATTCGACCAGCCGGCCATGGCGCAGGACCATGATCTCGTCCGAGACCTGAGCGACGACGGCAAGGTCATGGGTGATGTACAGCGCCGCGACATGCGTGTCGCGGATGGCGTCCTTGATCGCCGCCAGCACGTCGATCTGCGTCGTCACGTCAAGCGCCGTGGTAGGCTCGTCGAAGACGATCAGGTCGGGCTCGGAACACAGCGCCATCGCCGTCATCACACGCTGCAGCTGGCCGCCGGACACCTGGTGCGGAAAGCGCTCGCCAATGCTTTCGGGGTTCGGAAGGCTGAGCTTCTTGAACAACGCGATGGCGCGTTTTTCGGCCGCGGCCCGCGTTGCCGTGCCATGCAGCAGCGTCGCCTCGACCACCTGGTCCATCAGTCTGTGCGCCGGGTTGAAGGCGGCGGCAGCCGATTGCGCGACATAGCAGACCTCGCGGCCGCGCAGCTTGCGAAAACCCTCCTTGCCGCCCTTGAGAATGTCGCGGCCGTTGAGCATGACTTCGCCGCCGGTGATGCGCACGCCGCCGCGGCCATAGCCCATCGACGCCAGGCCGATGGTCGACTTGCCGGCTCCGGACTCGCCGATCAGGCCGAGCACCTTGCCCTTCTCGAGCGTCAGCGAGACGTCGTGGACCAGCACGATGTTTTTCGGCGCCTCGCCCGGCGGGAACACTGTCGCCTCGATGCGCAGGTTGCGGATATCGAGCAACACGTTCTTTGCTCGCTGGTCAGCCATTACCCGCGTCCTCCCTTCAGGCTCGCCGTGCGGTTGAGCACCCAGTCGGCGACAAGGTTGACGGAAATCGCCAGCATGGCGATCGCCGCGGCAGGGATGAGCGCCGCCGCGATGCCGAAGACGATGCCGTCCTTGTTTTCCTTGACCATGCCGCCCCAGTCGGCGCTAGGCGGCTGCACGCCGAGGCCGAGAAAGGACAGCGTCGACAGGAACAGCACGGCATAGATGAAGCGCAGGCCGAGTTCCGAAACCAGCGGCGACAACGCATTGGGCAGGATCTCGCGGAAGATGATCCACACGCTGCCTTCGCCGCGCAGCTTGGCCGCCTCGACGAAATCCATGACGTTGATGTCGACGGCGACCGCCCGCGACAGGCGGTAGACACGGGTCGAGTCGAGAATGCCCATGACCAGGATCAGCGTCACCAGATTGGTTGGCAGCACGGAGAGCACGACGAGGCCCATGATCAGCGTCGGAATAGACATCAGGAGATCGACAAGGCGCGACATAAGCGTGTCGAACCAGCCGCCGAAAACCGCCGCCGAGAAGCCAAGGATGGCGCCGAGCGAGAAGGACAGCGCGGTGGCCAGCACCGCGATGAACAGCGTGACGCGGGCGCCGTAGATCATGCGCGAAAGAAGGTCGCGGCCGAGATTGTCGGTGCCCAGCAAATGTGTCGCCGACATCGGTGCCCAGACGTCGCCGACGATCTCGCCATTGCCGTAAGGCGCGATCCAGGGCGCGAAGATCGCCGCCAGCACGAACAATGCCGTCAGCACCAGGCCGATCAGCGCAGGGATGGGGATGCGTTTTATGTCGAGCACAGCGCCGCCCCTCACTTCGGATGTCTGAGACGCGGATTGGCGACGATCGCCGCTATGTCCGCAATGATGTTCAGGCTGATATAAACCGCGGCGAAGATCAGGCCGACCGCCTGCACCACCGGTACGTCACGCTTGGTGACGTGGTCGACGAGATACTGCCCCATGCCCGGATAGACGAAGATCACTTCGACAACGACGACGCCGACGATCAGGTAGGCGAGGTTGAGCATGACGACGTTGATGATCGGCGCAATCGCATTGGGGAAGGCATGCCTGCGAATGACGGCGAATGCCGAAAGCCCCTTGAGCTCCGCCGTCTCGACATAAGCCGATTGCATGACATTGAGGATCGCGGCGCGCGTCATCCGCATCATGTGGGCGAGCACCACCAGCGTCAGTGCCGCCGCCGGCAGCATGATCGCCTGCATGCGCTCGCCGAACGGCATCCCGTCATAGACCGTCGAGATGCCGGGGAAGATCTGGTATTTCACGGCAAAGAAATAGACGAGCACATAGCCGATGAAGAATTCGGGAAACGAGGTCGAGGCAAGCGCCAGTCCGGAGATCAGCTTGTCGACCCAGCCATTGCGGTAACGCACCGCAAACAGGCCGAGGATGATCGCCAGCGGCACGGCAACGACCGCCGCCCAGAAGGCGAGGAACAGCGTGTTCCACAACCGCCCCTTGATCGACGTCGCAATATCCTGCCCGCTGGACATGGCGGTGCCGAGATCACCGGTCACGACGCCGCCGAGCCAGCGGAAATAGCGGATAAAGGCCGGATCGTTGAGGCCGAGCTGCTCGCGCAGATTGGCGAGCGACTCCGGTGTCGCCGACTGTCCGAGGATGGCTTGCGCGACGTCGCCGGGCAGGATCTGGGTGCCGGCGAAGATCAGGACCGATACGGCCAACAGCAGGAGGATGCCCAGCGCAATGCGCTGGGCCACCAGTTTCACGATGGGTGAGGACATATCCGCAAGGCCGGGCTCAGGCTTCGAGCCAGCACTTTGCCAGAGCGTACCCGTTCATCAGCTCCTGATGCGGATCGTCGACCCAGCCGGCGACCTTGGCGCCCGTCGCGTCGATGAACTGGTTGAACATCGGCAGGATCAGGCCACCTTCGTCGCGGACGAGCATCGCCATGTCGCGATACATCGCCTTGCGCTTGGCTTCGTCGAGCTCGGCACGCGCCGCCAGCACCATCTTGTCGAACTCGGGACGCTTGAAACGCGTGTCGTTCCAGTCGGCCGTCGACAGGTACGCAGTCGAGTACATCTGGTCCTGCGTCGAGCGTCCGCCCCAGTAGGAGGCGCAGAAGGGCTGCTTGTTCCATACTTCCGACCAGTAGCCGTCGCCCGGCTCGCGCTTGATCTCCAGCGTGATGCCGGCCTTGGCCGCGCTTTGCTGGAACAGCTGCGCGGCATCGACGGCGCCGGGGAAGGCGACGTCCGATGTCCTGAGCAGGACGGCGCCGTCATGGCCCGACTTCTTGAAATGAAACTTGGCCTTGTCGGGATCGTATTTGCGCTGCTCGATGTCCTCGGAAAACAGCGGATAGGCCGAGTTGATCGGGAAGTCGTTGCCGAGCGAGCCATAGCCTCTGAGGATCTTGTCGAGCATCTCCTCGCGGTCGATCGCCAGCTTCAGCGCCATGCGCAAATCGTTGTTGTCGAACGGCGCCGTGTTGCAATGCATGATGAAGACGTAGTGGCCAGGACCCGCATGGTTGCGGATGGTGACGCCGGGCAGCCGCTTGATCAGGTCGACGATCTTCGGCTCGACGCGGTTGATCATGTTGACCTGGCCGCCCTGCAAGGCCGAAGTGCGCGCCGTGGCGTCGTTGATGACGATGATCTCGATCTGGTCGGCATGGCCCATCTTGTCGGCCTGCCAGTAATTGGCGAACCGCTCGCCGCCATGGCGCACGCCGGGCTCGTTGGTGGTGATCTTGTAGGGTCCGGCCGAGATGCCGGCGTCGGCCTTGTCCTTGCCGCCATTGGGCTGGATGATCAAATGGTAATCGCTAAGCAGATAGGGCAGGTCGGCATTGGCTTCCTTCAGCGTCAGCACGACTTCCTTGCCGCTGGCCTTGATGCTCTCGATGCCTTTCATGTAGCCGAGCGCGCCCGACTTCGACTTCTCGTCCGAATGGCGTTCGAGTGTGGCGGCGACGTCCTCGGCGGTTACCGTCTTGCCGTTATGGAATTCGACGCCGTCGCGAATCTTCAGCGTCCAGACCTTGGCGTCGTCAGACGAGCCGATCTCCTCGGCGATGCGGTTCTCGAGCGTGCCTTCCGGGGAAAGCTCGACGATCAGTTCGCCCCACATCTTGCCGAAGGCGAACGGCACCTGCGTCATGAACAGGGCCGGATCGAGGCTGTTGGTGGACTCGCCGCCGACCAGGCCGGCCTTCAACGTGCCGCCCTTGACCGGACCCGCGGCGCGCGCTGCACTTGAAAGCAGCGAGTTGGCGAAGGTCGCGGTGACGCCGAGCGCTGCCGCCCGGCCGAGAAAATCACGACGGCTCAGTTTGCCGGATGCGACGCGCAGGCTAAGAAATTCCAGTTCGTTTGACATGTTGAGTTCCTCACTCTGTTGGTTCGACCTTGTGGTCGTTTTTTATGGTTTCTTGTGAGGAGAATAATGACCGCAAGGGAACGCCGTAAGCAAGACCGAATGCGACATGCCGTGGCGTAAATCGTACGTCGCAATTGGACCAATCCGCATAAGCGCTCAAAGCAGATCGCGCGGGATTTTCTCTTCGAAATTACGCTCGAAAACCAGTTCCTCGCCTTCATAGGCTTCGATTCTGGCGCTAATAATGAAGTTTTGCGCATCGGACCGCATCTCGGCTGACGTTTCTGTGCGCACCGACCATCCATTTCGCGACAGCGTCTGCGTCCAGTGCGTCTTGCCCGACGCTGACAGCGGATTGTCAGGATGGATCGCCCATGTCTCGCGGGCGACGCTGCCATTGGCGAGGCCATGCTCCAGGTCGCGCACCTCGCCGAAATCGTCGACAATGGAAAGCGTGACGATTCCGGTCTTCTCGTCGCGATCAACATGACGCTCCGAATTGGCGGCACGGACCGTTTCGGTTGCCCAGGGCACGGCTGCCTCGGGCGTAGGGAACGTGACTTCGTCGCCTTGCGCCGGCGGACGCAGCGGCAGCTTCAGCGTAGCCGCCGACAGGTCGAGCCGAACCCGTTCCGGCGATGGCCAGATCATCGGCCAGTAGGCGTTCGAAACGGCAATACGCAGGCGATGGCCTGATGGCACGCGATAGGCGCATTGGTCGAGCACCACCCGCGCCAAAACGGTCTCTTCCGGCACCAGCGCCTCGGGGAATTCATGCGAGTTGCGGTGCGTCAGGTTGAGCACGCCGTAGGAGATCAATTCGGATGCGCCGTCAGGATGCACGTCGCACAGCCGCACCGCGATGTTCGCCTGCGGTCGATCCGAGGCGACCTGGATCAAAACCTCCGGCGCGCCGACAATGTCGATCGCCTCGCCGAGCGGGGGCTGGTCGAAACACACCGACAGCGCATCGTCGGGGCGCTGGTCGCCGGGCAGTTCCGGCCCGAAGGTGAAGGGGAAATATTCGCCGCCGGCGAGGCCGCAGCTTTGTGGCGAAGCCACGATTACAGGCCTGGCGCCTTCCGGGATCAGTTCGATCGCCTCAGCCTTGATGTTGGGCGATGGCCAGTCTGCTTCGGCAACCCAGCGGCCGGGCCGCTCGGGGTGCCAACGCGCGGGGCGCACGCTGTCCATCACATAGGCGCGGTAGGCCGGGTCGGCCTCGACGCCGGTGTCGATGCCTTTCAACCAGCGGTCCCACCAGCGCAAGGCCTCCTGCAGGAAGCCGATCGCTGGTTTCGGTGCGGCGTAATGCGGGTACTTGTGGATCCACGGGCCGACGATGCCCTTGACCGGCGCCTCGATATTGGCCGCGAGGTAGGAAATCGTATTGCGATAGCCGTCATGCCAGCCGCCGATCGACAGCACGGCGGCTTGGATGGCGGAATAGTTCTCGCAGATCGAACCGCGCTTCCAATAGGCGTCGCGGTGCTGGTGTCTCAGCCACAGCGGCGCCAGGAAGGGCTGGTTCTCCAGCCGGGTCAGCCATAGGTCGCGCCATCTGTTGTCGCCGGCCAGCAGCGGGTCCGGTGGCCGCGACGAATAGGAGAGCATGGTCGAGGCCCAGCCGAAATTCTCGATCAGCAGGCAGCCGCCCTTGTAGTGGATGTCGTCGGCATAGCGGTCGACGGTCGAGCACAGGCTGATGACTGCCTTCAACGCCGGCGGCTGCTTGGCTGCAACCTGCAGGCAGTTGAAGCCGCCCCAGGAGATGCCCATCATGCCGACATTGCCGTTGCACCAGGGCTGGGCGGCCGCCCAGGCGATCACATCGCAGGCGTCCTGCAATTCCTGCTCGGAATATTCGTCGTCCATCAGCCCTTCGGAATCGCCATTGCCGCGCATGTCGACGCGGATCGATGCGTAGCCATAGCCGGCGAAATAGGGATGCGTCAGCTGATCGCGAAAGATCGTGCCGTCGCGCTTGCGGTAGGGCAGGTGCTCGAGGATCGCCGGCACCGGATCGTCGGCGGCATCGGCCGGCATCCACACCCGCGCCGACAGCCGGCAGCCATCCGGCATGACGATGCCCATGTCCGGAAACTCGACGACCTTGCGGGGAAATTCCGTGACGGTTTTCATGCGGGCGACTCCAGGACCGCCAAATGATGGAGCCCGTGGGACGTCGTCGTGGGCCAGCCGACGAATTCGGCTGGTCAATCCGCGTCAACTCAACGGGATGTCGTTTTCGTCCTTGCTCGCCTGGTAAGCGCTGGACAGTTCGTCGTAGCGCGCCGAGATCTTGCCGATCCGTGCTTCCAGCCGCTTGCGCTCGGCCTCGGGCAGCGACCGCACCAGTCTTCGGATCGAAAAGCTCTTCCAATAGGCGTTCTCGGCATTGTAGCCGCCAGGGTCGAGGGTAAAGACCTCCTTCAGGATCTTCAGGTCGTGTGGGATGGCGAAGCTGTCGCGCGAATCCTCGTGCGAAAACAGATAGTAGAAATTGTCGAAGCCGGTCCAGGTGATCGCCGACAGGCAGAGCGAGCAGGGTTCGTGCGTGGCGAGGAAGATCGCGTCCTTGGTGTCGACGCGCTCCGCCTTCGGCATTTCGTAGAACCGCTTCAGGCAGTGCACCTCGCCATGCCAGAGCGGATTTTCCGCCTCGTTGTTGGTTTCGGCGAGCACCAGCGAGCGGTCATCCTTTCTCAAGATCGCCGCGCCGAACAGCTTGTTGCCATGGGCGACGCCTTCGGCCGTCTTCGGCACGATGTCATGCTCGATGACGTCGAGCAGGCGGTCGATCAGCGAAGTATCGGCCATTATTGGCTCCTGTCCGGCAGATTGATCTCGTAACCGTGCGAGAAATGGCACTCTTCGAGGTTGGAGCCGTCGCCACCGCGGTCGACGACGAGAAAATCCTGGGCCTCACCGATCGGCGTCAGCACGCCGTGCCACCGATTGCGTGGGTAATTGACGCCTTGCCCGGGCGCGGTGATGAATGCGTGCGGCTCTCCTGGGCCTTCGTCGCTGTCATGGCAGACGACGACCAGGAACGGCCGTGGCGACAGCGGGATGAAAGCCTGGCTGCCGAACGGGTGACGCTCGACCATGGTGAGCTTCAGCGGAAAATCGTAAGGCGTGCCGCGCACCATAGAGATCAGCACGCGCGCATTCGGTCCCTGCGCCTCGGCGGTGGCGAGGTCGTGGTAGCGTTCCGCCTTGCCGCCATTGATCGGGTAGTGATTGTCGCCGCCCATATCGATGACGTCGCCGAATTCAGCGAAGTTCTCGCGGGTCAGCGGGCGCGCCACAATGCGGCTCATGGCGCGCGCCTCGCGACGCCGGCGCCGCCAAGCTTGGCCTGCCGGTTGACGTCCTTGTAGAGCAGATATCGGAACTGGCTCGGACCGCCGGCATAGCAGGCCTGCGGGCAGAAGGCGCGCAGCCACATATAGTCGCCGGCCTCGACCTCGACCCAGTCCTGGTTAAGGCGGTAGACCGCCTTGCCCTCCAGCACATAGAGGCCGTGCTCCATGACATGGGTCTCGGCGAAGGGGATGACCGCGCCCGGCTCGAGTGTAACCAGGGTGATGTGCATGTCGTGGCGCATGTCTTCAGGATCGACGAAACGCGTCGTCGCCCATCTGCCTTCGGTGCCGGGCATGGGCGTGGGCGCGATGTCCTGTTCGTTTGCAAAAAGGGCTTGCGGCGTATCGATGCCCTCCACGGCTTCATAGGCTTTTCGGATCCAGTGGAAACGAACGGGTGCGCCGCCCTCGTTGCGAACGGTCCATCCGCTGGCCGGCGGCAGGAAAGCAAAGCCGCCCGGCTGCAGGACATGTTTCTCGCCAGCCAGCAAAACGGTCAGCTCGCCCTCGACCACGAACAGGGCGCCCTCGGCGGCGGCATCCGGTTCCGGCCGGTCGCTGCCGCCGCCGGGCGCGACCTCGACGATGTATTGCGAAAACGTCTCGGCAAAACCCGACAGCGGGCGCGACAGCACCCAGACGCGGGTCTTGTCCCAGAACGGCAGGGCGCTGGTGACGATGTCCTGCATCACCCCCCTGGGAATGACGGCATAGGCCTCGGTGAAGACGGCCCGGCCGGTCAGCAGCTCACTCTGGCCGGGGTGGCCGCCCTGCGGCGCGTAATAGGTTCGGTCGGCCATTTTCATCGTATCCATCAGTTCAGAGCCTGTTGCGGAAGCCAGGCCTATTGCGGAAGCATGTCCTTGAGGCGGAGCAGTGCGATACGCTCGACCTGTTTGCAGGCGGTTTCGAATTCAACGGCGCGGCTGTTGCCGATGCGCGCCTCGAACTCCGCCAGGATTTCTTCCTTGGTCTTGCCTTTCACCGCGATGATGAAGGGGAAGCCGAAACTGGTGACGTAGGCGGCATTGAACTTGGAGAACAGCTCGCGCTCTTTATCGGTCAGCGCCTCGAGCCCGGCGGAAGCCTGTTCCCTGGCCGATTCCGTTGTCAGCCGCTTGGCCTGAGCCAGTTTTCCGGCGAGGTCGGGATGGGCGTTGAGCACGGAGAGCCGCTCGGTCTCGCTGGCGCCGCGAAAGACACGGCACAGCGCATTATGCAGGCCGCCGGCACTGTCATGCGCCGGACCGAGCTCCAGCTCACAGGCGCGCTCGGCGATCCACGGCGAATGCTCGAATACGCCGCCGAATGCCTGGACGAAAGCCTCGAATTCCATCTTCGACGGGCGCAGCGTCGGCGGCCGGAACGGATGGTTTTCTTGCCAGTGCCTTGCAATGTCGATGCGTCGCGCCAGCCAGACCCTGTCGTGCGATTTGACGTAGTCGACGAAGCGCTTCAGCGCCGCGACCCGGCCCGGCCTGCCGACGAGGCGGCAGTGCAGGCCGATATTCATCAAGCGCGGCCGCCCTGCCTTGCCCTCGGCATAGAGCGTGTCGAAACTATCCCTAAGATAGGCGAAGAACTGGTCGCCCGAGTTGAAGCCCTGCGGCGTGGCGAAACGCATGTCGTTGGCGTCGAGCGTATAGGGGATGATGAGCTGCGGCTTTGCCGACCCGTCCGGCCCACCATGCTCGAACCAGTACGGCAGCTCGTCGTCATACGTGTCCGACACATAGTCGAAGCCGCCCTCTTCCGCCGCCAGCCGCACGGTGTTGATCGACGTGCGGCCGGTGTACCAGCCGGTCGGCCGTGCCCCGGTCACCTCGTAGTGCAGCCGGATTGCCTCGTCCATGTCGCGGCGCTCGTCCTCCGGCGCATGGTCGCGATAGTCGATCCATCTCAGCCCGTGCGAGGCGATCTCCCAGCCGGCCTCCTGCATCGCCACGACCTGGTCGGGCGAACGCGCCAGTGCTGTGGCGACGCCGTAGCAGGTGATCGGCACCTCAGCCTCGGTGAACAGGCGCAGCAATCGCCAGAAGCCGGCGCGGGCGCCATATTCGTAGATCGATTCCATGTTCCGGTGGCGCTGCCCGGGCCAGGGTGCAGCGCCGACGATCTCGGACAGGAAGGCCTCCGAAGCCTTGTCGCCATGCAGGACGCAGTTCTCGCCGCCTTCCTCGTAATTGACGACGAACTGCACCGCGACATGCGCCCCGCCGGGCCATTTCGGATCCGGCGGATTGGCGCCGTAGCCGCGCATGTCTCGTTCGTAA
Source organism: Mesorhizobium sp. WSM4817 (assembly GCF_055811135.1). Lineage (NCBI taxonomy): Bacteria > Pseudomonadati > Pseudomonadota > Alphaproteobacteria > Hyphomicrobiales > Phyllobacteriaceae > Mesorhizobium > Mesorhizobium sp. WSM4817. Next base: position 247,373 of record NZ_JBVVQQ010000006.1, read on the forward strand.
CGCATTGTCGCTCCTGCCGGATAGTGTGATCAGGATAGTCGAAAGGGCCGCTTGCGCATTCCCCCGAAAATTTTTGAAAGTGTTTTTGCAGCACTTCACTCGACCGGGACTTATGCATCGCCTTTAATTGGCGCACAATTCGTCAAGCACGTTTTGAGTGTACCGGAATGGGAGCAGCCAGTGGCGGAATCGTCGAAAGCCGAAGGCGGACGTCTGACGACCCATGTCCTCGACACCGCGACCGGCCGGCCGGCGGCAGGCCTGTCGATCGAGCTTTACCGCATCAACGACGACATGCGGACGCATCTGAAGACAGCGGTCACCAATGCCGACGGCCGGTGTGACGCGCCGCTGCTTGCCGACGCGGAATTCCGCACCGGCGAATACGAGCTGGTCTTCGCCGCCGGCAACTATCTGCGCCGGCAGGGGCTGAGACTCCCGGAACCGGCCTTCCTCGACAGCGTGCCGATCCGCTTCGGCATGGCCGAGCCGATGCACTATCACGTGCCGCTGCTCATATCGCCCTACGGCTATTCGACCTATCGGGGGAGCTGAGACATGACGAGGCTCAAGATACGCAATGAGATACGCTTCATCCTCAATGGCGAGGATGTTGCGCTGACCACGGTCGCGCCCGACGAGACCTTGCTCGACTGGCTGCGGCTCGAGCGCTCGCTGCGCGGCACCAAGGAAGGCTGCGCCGAGGGCGACTGCGGCGCTTGCACCGTGCTGGTCGGAAGACTGTCAAGCGGCCGGCTGGTCTATGAAAGCGTCAATGCCTGCATCCGCTTCCTTGGCTCGGTCGATCGCACGCATGTCGTAACCGTCGAGCATCTGCGCGGCGACGGCGAAAAACTGCATCCGGTGCAGCAGGCGATGGTCGATTTCCACGGCTCGCAATGCGGCTTCTGCACGCCGGGCTTCGTCATGTCGCTTTATGCCCTGTGGATGCGGTCACCGGAGCCGTCGGATGCAGCCATCGAAAAGGCGCTTCAGGGCAATCTCTGCCGCTGCACCGGCTACGAGGCGATCATGCGGGCGGCACGTGCCATCTCCAGCTACGGCAAGGCGGCAAAGGATCCGCTGGCAGCGGAGCGCGAGGCGATCACGAGCAAGCTCGAAGCGATGAAAGACGGTTCGCGCATCGAGATCGGCGCCGGCAAGCAGCGCCTGATCGTCCCGGCCGATGCCGACGACCTCGCCGCCGTGCTCGACAAGGAGCCGGGCGCCACCATCGTTGCCGGTTCGACCGATGTCGGCCTGTGGGTGACCAAGCACATGCGCGAGATTGCGCCGGCGATCTTCATCGGCAATCTCGACGGGCTGTGCCGGATTTCCGAAGACAAGGGCATCATCTCGATCGGCTCTGGTGTCACCTACACCGAGGCTTTCTCAATGCTGGCGAAACGCATCCCGGCGCTGGGCCCGCTGTTCGATCGCATCGGCGGCGACCAGGTGCGCAACATGGGCACGATCGGCGGCAACATCGCCAATGGCTCGCCGATCGGCGACACGCCGCCGCCGCTGATCGCACTCGGCGCGCGGCTGACGCTGCGCCGCGGCAACAAGCGGCGGACGATCTCGCTTGAAGACTTCTTCATCGCCTATGGCAAGCAGGACCGACAGCCGGGCGAATTCGTCGAGGCCGTGCATGTCCCAGTGCCGGGCAGGGATACCAAATTCGCCGTCTACAAGATCACCAAGCGCCGTGACGAGGACATCACCGCCGCACTTGGCGCATTCCTGCTGGCCCTGGCCAAGGACGGCACGGTGGCGGAGGTGCGCATCGCCTATGGCGGCATGGCGGCAACGCCGAAGCGGGCTTTCGGCGTGGAAAAGGCGCTGCTCGGCAGGCCCTGGACGGAACCGATGGTCGAGACCGCCATGGCCGAGTACGCCAAAGACTTTACCCCGCTGACCGACATGCGGGCGAGCGCCGAATACCGGGCGCTGGCGGCGCGCAACCTGCTGTTGCGGTTCTTCGCCGAGACCAGCGGCACCAAAGCACCGATCCAGATATCGCGCCACGAGGCGGCGTGATGACCAAGCACGCTCCAAACCTCAAGTCGCAGAAAATCGCTGGTGGCGTTGCCACCGACCAGCGTCATGATTCCGCGCACAAGCATGTCCGCGGCACGGCCGTCTATATCGATGACATGCCGGAATCATCCGGCATGCTGCATGGCTGCCTCGGGCTTTCGACGGCCACGCATGCCACCATCAGCAGCATGGACCTGGCGGCGGTGCGCGCAGCACCCGGCGTCGTCGACGTGCTGACGGCGAGCGACGTGCCGGGCGAAAACGACATTTCGCCGACCGGCCGCCACGACGAACCGGTGCTGGCCGACGGCAAGGTGCAGTTCTTCGGCCAACCGATCTTTTGCGTCATCGCCGAAACCCGCGAGCAGGCGCGCCGCGCCACAAGGCAGGCCAAGGTCGAATACAAGGAATTGCCTTTCGTCACCGACATCGGCGTCCTCGATCCCAGGAAGGACAAGCTGGTCACGCCGCCGCTGACCCTGAGGCGCGGCGATGCCGCGGCTGCGATCAGGGCGGCGCCGCGCCGGCTGAAAGGAAAAATGCGCATCGGCGGCCAGGACCATTTTTATCTCGAAGGCCAGATCGCCATGGCCATTCCCGGCGAGGATCAGGACGTCACGATTTATTCGTCGACCCAGCATCCGAGCGAAATCCAGCACATGGTCAGCCATGCGCTCGGCGTGCCGAGCCATGCCGTCACGGTCGAGATCCGCCGCATGGGCGGCGGCTTTGGCGGCAAGGAAACGCAAGGCAACCAGTTTGCCGCGCTCGCGGCGATTGCTGCGAAAAAACACCATCGCGCGGTGAAAATCCGGCCCGACCGTGACGACGACATGATCGCCACCGGCAAGCGCCATGACTTCCTCGTCGATTACGAGGTCGGCTTCGACGACGAGGGCAATATCCTCGGCGTCGATTTCATGTTTGCGGCGCGCTGCGGCTTCTCGGCGGACCTGTCGGGCCCGGTCACCGATCGCGCGCTGTTCCACTGCGACAACACCTATTTCTGGCCGGCGGTTCATGCGCAATCGGCGCCGCTCTACACCAACACCGTGTCGAACACCGCCTTCCGCGGCTTCGGCGGGCCGCAAGGCATGGTCGGCGCCGAGCGTGTCATCGAAGAGGTCGCCTTTGCCGTTGGCAAGGACCCGCTCGAGATTCGCAAGAAGAATTTTTATGGCACCAGCGACCGCAACGTCACGCCCTATCACCAGACGGTCGAGGACAACATCATCCACCGCATCGTCGCCGAGCTGGATGCGAGTTGCGACTATGCGAGGCGTCGCCGCACCATTGAAGCTTTCAACGCCAACAGCCGCTTCATCAAGCGTGGATTGGCGCTGACGCCGGTCAAGTTCGGCATCTCGTTTACCGCGACGCACTACAATCAGGCCGGCGCGCTGGTGCATGTGTACACCGACGGTTCGGTGCATCTGAACCATGGCGGCACCGAGATGGGGCAAGGTCTCTACGTCAAGGTGGCGCAGGTGGTGGCGGAAGAATTCCAGATCGACCTCAACCAGGTAAAGATCACCGCGACCACGACCGGCAAGGTCCCGAACACCTCGGCGACGGCCGCATCGTCCGGTTCCGACCTCAACGGTATGGCGGCGCAGAACGCCGCCCAGCAGATCAAGGAGCGGTTGACCAACTTCGCAGCCGAAAAATACCAGGTGCCGCGCGACCAGGTGCTGTTCCTGCCCAACCGGGTGCGCATCGGCAACCAGGAGATCGCCTTCGCCGATCTCATCAGGCAGGCCTATATGGCGCGCATCCAGCTTTCGGCGGCGGGCTTCTACAAGACGCCGAGAATCCATTGGGATCGCGACAAGGGCGAGGGTCGTCCCTTCTATTATTTCGCCTATGGCGCCGCGTGCTCGGAAGTCTCGGTCGACACGCTGACCGGCGAATATGTCGTCGAGCGCACCGACATCCTGCACGAGACCGGACGCTCGCTGAACCGCGCCATCGACCTTGGCCAGGTCGAAGGCGGCTTCATCCAGGGCATGGGATGGCTGACGACGGAGGAGCTTTGGTGGGACGAAAACGGCCGGCTGCGCACCCATGCGCCGTCGACCTACAAGATTCCGCTCGCCTCGGACCGACCGAAGATCTTCAATGTGACGCTGGCCGATTGGCCGGAAGCGAGCGAGCCGACGGTGCACCGCTCCAAGGCGGTCGGCGAGCCGCCGCTGCCGCTCGGCATCTCGGTGCTGCATGCGCTGTCGGATGCGGTGGCAAGCGTTGCCGACCACCGGATCTGCCCGCGCCTCGACCCACCGGCGACGCCGGAGCGGGTGCTGATGGCGATCGAACGGCTGAAGAGGGAAGCCAAGGCTGGTGCTTGAACTCGGTCCCGGGGTTCGTACAAGGCGTGCAATCCGGGCCGAAAAACCCTATGTTTCCCGATAGGGAAAGCAAAAACATGACCTCGAAAGTGCAAACCCTGAAAGCATTTCTTGGCGGCGCCGGCCGTGTCGCGCTGGTCGAGGTGGCCGGGACCAAAGGCTCGACGCCCCGCGAGAAGGGCGCCTTCATGCTCGTCTCGGGCGCGGCGATTTTTGGCACGATCGGCGGCGGCCAGCTCGAATTCATCGCGATCGATAAGGCACGGCAGCTGCTTTTCTCCCCCCTTGAGGGGGAGATGGCCGCGGAGCGGCCAGAGGGGGTCGGTAGAGGAAGCACGCGACCTAAGAAAATGTCGAGCACTGGCGCGGCGACCCCACCCGACGGCTTCGCCGCCACCCTCCCCTCAAGGGGGAGGGATGTCCGCGCTACCCTCGATGTCCCGCTCGGGCCCGAGATCGGGCAGTGCTGCGGCGGCAGGGTCGAGGTGCTGATCCGGCTGGTCGACACGGCGTTGGCGCAAGAGCTGGTCGCGGCGGCGGACGCCGAGCAGGCGCAGCTGCCGCATGTCTACATCTTCGGCGGCGGCCATGTCGGCCAGGCGCTGGCCTCGGCGGTGGCCTTGCTGCCGGTCCGTGTCGTCGTTGTCGAGACGCGGGCCGAGGCGCTGGAGGGCATGCCGGACAGGGTCGAAACCAGCCTGACGCCAATGCCCGAGGCGATGGTGCGCAAGGCTTCGGCTGGCGCCGCATTCGTCGTCCTCACTCACGACCACGCACTGGATTTCCTGATCGTCGCCGAGGCACTGAAACGCCGGGATGCCGCCTATGTCGGCATGATCGGCTCGAAGACCAAGAAGGCGACATTCAGGAACTGGTTCCTGAAGGCGGCGGACGGCAGCGAGGCGCAATTTGCCGGCCTCGTCTCGCCGATCGGCGGCGATGCGGTCAAGGACAAGCGTCCGCAAGTCATTGCGGCCTTGGCGGCGGCCGAGATCATGACGGCACTGGCCGCCCATGCTGGCGCGCGAGCCGCGCCGCACCCCGTCTCTCGTGGCAAGGCAATGGCCGGCTGACGGCCAGAATTCGAGCAACGCTCATTTGCCGGCCAGAATTTCCTTGATCAGCCGTTGGCAGCGCTCGGCCATGAAATCGAGCAGCAGCCGCACCTTCGGGTCCTGCAGCTTCTTGTGCGGGTAGACGGCGGCGAACTGCACCGGCGTCGGTGGAGTGTCGGGCAGGATCACCTTCAGACGCCGGTCCCGGATGAACGGCTCGACCTCGAAGCGCGGCTTGTTGATGATGCCGCGGCCCGACAGCGCCCAGCCGGTCAGCACGTCGCCATCGTCGGTGTCATAGGGTCCGTGCACCTCGAATTTCCGCGGACCGTCGGCCGTCTGCAGCGTCCACACATATTCGCGCGCGCCGGCGTAGCGCAGCATCAGGCAGTCGTGTTTGCTGGCGATCAGTTCCTGCGGCTCGGTCGGTTCGCCGCGCGTCTCCAGATATTTCGGCGCCGCCACCAGCACCCGCTCGCACTCCATGATGCCGCGCATTCTCAGGCTGGAATCCTCGATGATACCCAGTCTGAACGCGACGTCGATGCCTTCCTTCATGATGTCGACATTGTGGTCCGAAAGCCTCAGCCGAACCTCGATGTCAGGATATTTGTCGTGGAAATCGGGGATTCCCGACGCCACCAGCCGCCGGCCGAGGCCAAGCGGCGCTGTCACCTTGATGGTGCCACGAGGCTGGCCGGACAAAGCGCTGACAGCGGCTTCCGCCTCGGTGACCGCCTCAAGCACCTGCTTGGCGCCGGAGTAGAACACCGTGCCGTGCTCGGTCGGCATCAATTGCCGCGTCGTGCGATTGAACAGCCTGACACCGAGATGTTTTTCGAGCTCCTTGATGCGGTTGGAGGCGACCGCTGGCGAAATGCGCATGTCGCGCCCCGCCGCCGACAGATTGCCGAGCTCGACGACGCGAACGAAGACGGAGATGTTGTCGAGATAGGCCATGCGGCTTTGGGGCTCTCATGCGGCTGCGCAGGGATAACCCTAGTGCATGACCCCGAAAAATCGGAATCGATTTTCGGAAAGGATCATGCACCAGATAAGAGTTCTACAGCGTCCTTTGCGCGTCCAAGGGACGCGCGGCGCTGTAGTATTTTCCATTTTTTTTTGAAAGTCATCGTGCCGCTCGGCCCTTTCCGTTTGCGCTCCAGTCCGTAAAGTCACCCAATCGGCAGGGACGACTTTTCAATGATCGATTTTGCGATTTTCTGGGACTGGCTGAGTTTCGCCGTGCGCTGGCTGCATGTCGTCACCAGCATAGCCTGGATCGGCTCGTCCTTCTATTTCGTCGCGCTCGATCTCGGCTTGCGCCAGCGTCCGGGCATGCCTGTCGGCGCCTTCGGCGAAGAATGGCAGGTGCATGGCGGCGGCTTCTACCACATCCAGAAATATCTCGTGGCGCCGACCGAAATGCCTGAGCACCTGACCTGGTTCAAATGGGAATCCTACGCTACCTGGCTGTCGGGCTTTGCCATGCTGTGCGTCGTCTACTATGCCGGCGCGGACCTCTTCCTGATCGATCCCAACGTGCTTGCCATGTCGGTGCCTACAGGCATCTTGCTGTCGCTGGCGACGATCGGCGTCGGCTGGGTGGTCTACGATCTCTTATGCCGTTCGCCGCTTGGCAGGAGCGACACCGGCCTGATGCTGGTGCTCTATGGCGTGCTGGTGTTCATCGCCTGGGGTCTTACCCATCTGTTCACCGGCCGCGCCGCTTTCCTGCATCTTGGCGCCATCACCGCGACGATCATGTCGGCCAATGTCTTCATGGTCATCATTCCGAACCAGAAGATCGTCGTCGCCGACCTGATCGCCGGCAGGAAGCCAGATCCGAAATACGGCAAGATCGCCAAGCAGCGCTCGCTGCACAACAATTACCTGACGCTGCCCGTTCTCTTCCTGATGCTGTCGAACCACTACCCGCTGGCGTTTGCTACCCAGTTCAACTGGGTGATCGCCTCGTTGGTTTTCATCATCGGCGTGCTGATCCGGCACTATTTCAACACCATGCATGCGCGCAAGGGCAACCCGACCTGGATCTGGCTGGCTGCCGCCGTCCTGTTCGTCGTCATCATCTGGCTGTCAACCGCGCCGAAAGTGCTGACCGGCGAAGTCAAGGCGTCCTCGACGGCACAGGTCTATATCGCCTCGGCGCATTTTCCCGCAGTGCGCGATACGGTGCTTGGCCGTTGCTCGATGTGCCATGCGCAGGAGCCGTCCTACGAGGGCATCTATCACGCGCCGAAAGGTGTGATGCTCGACACGGACGCCGGTATCGCCGGGCAGGCCCGCGAGATCTACCTGCAGGCCGGCCGCAGCCACGCGATGCCGCCCGCCAACGTCACCCATATCACCGACAAGGAGCGGACGCTGCTGGTGGCATGGTTCGAGGAGGCGGGGAAATAAGCATGACCAGCACCCTCCTGCGCGGCCGCACGCTGTCCTTCCTGCGCTGGCCTGAGACCGTCGACGACCATTCCGCCTGGCGCTACGAGGACGACGGCGGCCTGCTGCTTCGCAACGGCAGGATCGTTGCCGCGGGCGCCTATGCCGACGTCGAGAAAAAGGCTGATGAAGGCGCAAAAAAGATCGACCACCGTCCGCATTTGCTGCTGCCTGGTTTCATCGACCCGCATGCGCATTTTCCGCAGATGCAGGTCATCGCCTCCTACGGCGCCGAACTGCTCGACTGGCTGAATACTTACACCTTTCCCGAGGAAACCAAATTCCAGAACGCCCAGCACGGCCGCCGCATCGCCAGGCTGTTCCTCGACGAGATGCTGCGCCACGGCACGACGACCGTCGCCGCCTATTGCTCGGTGCACAAGGAATCGGCCGAGGCGTTCTTCGCCGAGTCGCATCACCGCAACATGCTCAACATCGCCGGCAAGGTGATGATGGATCGCAACGCACCGGAGGGCGTGCTCGACACGCCGCAATCGGCCTATGACGACAGCAAGGCGCTGATTAAGGAGTGGCATGGCAAGGGGCGCCAGCACTATGCCATCACGCCGCGCTTCGCCATCACCTCGTCACCCGAGCAATTGGAAATGGCGGGCGCGCTGTGCCGCGAACATCCCGATCTGCACATGCAGACGCATCTGTCGGAAAATCACGCCGAGATTGCCTTTACGCTGCAACTCTACCCGCGGGCATGCGACTATACCGATGTCTACGAGCACCATGGGCTGCTCGGGCGCAAAAGCCTGTTCGGCCACTGCATCCATCTTTCGGAACGCGAGGCGGATGCGCTTTCGGATACGGGCTCGGTCGCCGTGTTCTGTCCGACCTCGAACCTGTTCCTCGGCTCGGGCCTGTTCGATTATCAGCGTTACCGCCGCCGCGAAAAACCACTCCGCATCGCCACCGCCACCGATATCGGCGGCGGCACCAATTACTCGATGCTGCGCACCATGGATGAGGGCTACAAGGTGATCGCGCTGAACGGCGAGAAGCTCAATCCGTTCCAGTCGTTCTGGCAGCTCACCCGCGGCAATGCCGATGCGCTGTCGATCGTGGAAAAGATCGGCACGCTCGACCAAGGCAGCGATGCCGACATCGTCGTCCTCGATGCCCGCGCCACGCCGGCCATGCGGCTGCGGATGGAGACGGCGGACACGCTGGCGGAGGAGCTGTTTCTGCTGCAGACGCTGGGCGACGACCGCGCCGTGCGCGAGGTCTACGTCGCCGGGCGGGCGATGAAGACGGATATGGCGGTTTAGCTATCCCACAAGTCCCGCTTGACCCAGCGGCAGCCATCGGTCAAGCGTGCCGCGACGTTTTGATAGGGGAACGACATGGCCGTTGCGGACGATATCGCTCTGATCCAGAAACAGGAAGCCGAGCTTGTCTTCTCGGTCTTTGACGAAGCTGTCGCCTTCAAGATCGGCTCGACGATCCGCGACCGGGCACTGGCCCAGGGTTTGCCGATCATCGTCGACATCAGGACCTTCGACCGGCCGCTGTTTTACGCGGCAATGCCGGGCTCGAACGCCTCCAATCCGGATTGGGCGCGGCGCAAGATCAACGTGGTGCGGCGGTTTTTGAGAAGCACCTACCGCATGGTGCTGGAGCAGCAGCGTCCCGACCGCAGCTTCAAGCCGGGCGAGGGGCTCGACATATCGGACTATGTGCTGGCCGGCGGGGGCTTTCCGGTCACTGTCAAGGGCGCCGGTGTGATCGGTGTGATCGCGGTCTCGGGCCTGCCGGAGCGCGAGGATCACGGCGTCGTCGTCGATGCGCTGTGCAGCCATCTCGGCGTCGACGGGCGCGAGCTGGCACTGCCGCCGGAAGCAAAATGACAGAGATCGATCCCAAGACCTTCCTCGCCGCCATCTTCAATGCCGCCGTCGCCGCCGCCGATCCCCAGAGGACGATCAGGGATCATCTGCCGGCAACGCCGAAAGGGCGCACCATCGTCATAGGTGCAGGAAAAGGCTCGGCGCAGATGGCGGCGGCTTTCGAAAAAGTGTGGGACGGGCCGATAGAAGGGCTGGTCGTCACCCGCTACGGCTATGGCGCGGCATGCCAGCGCATCGAGATCATCGAGGCGGCGCATCCGGTGCCGGATGCCGCCGGGCTCGAAGCGTCGCGCCGGCTGCTCGAAAAGGTGCAGTGGCTGACCGCGGACGATCTGGTCGTGGCGCTCATCTCAGGCGGCGGCTCGGCGCTGCTGCCGGCGCCCGCCGAAGGTCTGTCGCTGGCTGACGAGATCGCCGTCAACGAGGCGCTGCTCGCCTCCGGCGCGCCGATCGCCGCCATGAACACAATCCGCAAGCATGTTTCCACCATCAAGGGCGGCAGGCTGGCGGCAGCTGCCTATCCGGCAAAGCTGGTGTCGCTGGTCGTCTCCGACATTCCCGGCGACAATCCGGCGCTTGTCGCTTCCGGCCCGACCGTTCCCGATTCCGGCAACCGCCAAGAGGCGCTGGCATCGATCGCCGCCTATGGCATGAAACTGCCGGCTGCCGTGATGGCGCATATCAATTCGCCGGCCGCCGATGCGCCGCGCGTCGATGATCCGCGTTTTTCGCGCAACGAAGTGCATCTGATCGCCTCGGCCGGCGTCTCGCTGGAAGCGGCTGCGGCCGAAGCCAGGCGCCATGGCATCGAGGCGGCCATCCTCTCCGATTCCATCGAGGGCGAAGCGCGCGAAGTTGGGGGTGTCCATGCGGCAATCGCCCGTGAAGTCGCGACGCGCAACCGGCCTTTCCCGAAGCCCGTGCTGATTCTATCAGGCGGTGAGACGACGGTGACCGTGCGGGCGAAGGGCAAGGGCGGTCGTAACACCGAGTTTCTGCTTGCCTTCGCCATCGGCATCAGCGGCATGGAGGGTGCCCATGCACTGGCCGCTGACACCGATGGCATCGACGGTTCGCAGGACAATGCCGGCGCCTTTGCCGACGGCTCGACGCTGTCGCGGATGCGGGCGGCAGGCGTCGATGCCAAGGCGATGCTTGCGGGCAACAATGCCTGGACGGCATTCAACGCCGTCGGCGATCTCTTCGTGCCCGGCCCGACCGGGACGAACGTCAATGATTTGAGGGCAATCCTGATCAGATAGGGGTCAGGCGGCCATCAGCTTTTTCACTGCCTTCATGTCCTGCAGGAACCGCTCGCGTTCGGCCTGCTTGTCCGCCGGCTCGCGAATACGCAGGATGAAGGACGGGTGGATGGTGACGAACACAGGCAAGCCATCGTCCCGATCCACGACCGCGCCGCGCATCTTCATGATCGGCACGACCTTCCCGAGCAGTGACTGCGCCGCCGTTGCGCCGAGCGCCACCGCCAGATTGGGCTTGATCAGATCGAGCTCCCTGTCGAGCCACCAGCGGCAGGCCCGTACCTCGCCGGTATTTGGCTTCGAGTGGATGCGCCGCTTGCCGCGCGGCTCGAACTTGAAATGCTTGACCGCATTGGTGACATAGACTTTCAGCCGGTCGACGCCGGCATCGTCCAGGATGGCGTCGAAGACTTTTCCGGCCGGACCGACAAAAGGTTTGCCGGCCAGATCCTCCTGGTCGCCTGGCTGTTCACCGACGAAAACCACCTTGGCCTTGTCAGGCCCTTCGCCGAACACGGTCTGCGTTGCGTTGCGCCACAGCGGGCAGCGGCGACAGGCCTTCGCCACTTCGCTGAGTTCGGGAATGGTGCTTGCGCCATCGTCTTCTGCCGTCTCAGGCAATTCAGGCTTGGGCCAGCGTCTTGCCTGCACCTTGGCGTGGTGTGGAGAATTTGTCTGCATCCTGGCGATCATGGCTTATGCGGCCTTGCCCGCTGCTGCGATCAGATGCGGAATGAGCGAAGCCCCAGAAAGGTTCCTTCAAATAGCCGGGACCCGGCTTTCGCTGGGCGAATGACCGGCGATGCGATGCCTCACACCTCGTGCAGATAGAGATGATAATCCAGTTCGCTGACCGTGCGCGCCACCCGCAGATATTCGGATTGCTTGATCGCCACGAATGTTCGGTGCAGGTCTTCCCCTAGCGCCGCTTTGAGGAATGTCGAGGCCCTTGCCGCCTCGATCGCGGCGCGCCAGTCCACCGGCATGGTGGTGCGCGTGATTGCTGATTCGTAGCCATTGCCGGTGGTTTCGGGGCCTGGATCGAGGCCCTCATCGAGACCCTTGACGATGCCGGCCAGCACGGTTGCCGCCACCAGATAGGGGTTGGCGTCGACGCCCGACGGCCGGTGCTCGATGCGCCGGTTTTTCGCGTCGCCAGCCGGCACGCGCAATGCCACCGAGCGGTTGTTGACGCCCCAGGTCGGCGCCACCGGCGCATAGGATTGCGAAACGAAACGCCGCCATGAATTGGCGTGCGGTGCAAACACCAGCATCGATTCGGCCATGGTCTGGATGAGGCCGCCCAGTCCGCGCAGCAGCGGCAAGGACCAGGTCTCGCCGCTGGCTTCGGCAAAGACGTTGTTGCCGGCCTTGTCCTGCAGCGAGACATGGAAATGCATGCCGGAGCCGGCGTATTTCTCGATCGGCTTGGCCATGAAGCAGGCAGTGACGCCGTGGCGGCGCGCCTGCGCCCGCACCAGCCGCTTCAGCATGACGAGGTCGTCGGCGGCCCGCATCACGTCCTTGCGATAGTTAAGCGTCAGTTCGTACTGGCCAGGCGCATATTCGGAAATGACCGTCTCGGCCGGGATGCCTTGCACCCTGGCCGCGGCATAGATATCGGAAAACAGCGGCTCCATGCCGTGCAGATGGTCGACGGAATAGACCTCTGTCTTGGCCGAGCGGCGGCCGTCGAGCACCGCGTGCGCCGGCTGCACCTTGCCGTCGGCGTCGCGCTCGTTGGCGAGCAGGAAGAATTCGAGCTCGAAGGCGCCGGCCGGATGCAGGCCCTTGGCCGCCAGTATCTCCACCTGACGGCCCAACGCCAGGCGCGGGTCGGAGGACATCGGCTGGCCATCGAGATGGTACATCGCCATCAGCACCTGGCCGCGCGGCGGCTGTGTGCCGAACAGCGGCACCAGCGTGCCGGGGATCGGCCATGCCCGCAGGTCGCCGTCGCCCGTCGTCCAGATCAGTCCGGTCTCGTGCACGTCCTCGCCGGTGATGTCGAGGCCGAGGATCGAGATCGGCATATGCCTGCCGCCCTCGAAGATGCTCATCAACTCGTGCCGGCGCACGATCTTGCCACGCCCGACGCCATTGGCATCGGTCAGCACGATGTCGAACGCTTCGATCTCGGGATGGGCGTCGAGAAAGGTATGCGCCTCGGCGGGCGTTGAGCCCGAAGGGGAGGCGATGATGGCGTTCAAAGTTTGCTTGTGCGCTTCTCTCATGTGCAAGCTTGTCTCATGCCGCGAGCCTTGCCGCAACCGCGCCGAAGGCGGTGATCAGGCGGTTCACTTGGGCAGCGCTGGTCGCCGGCGAGATCAGCATGATGTTGTGGAACGGCGCGATCAGCACGCCGCGATTGACCAGCGCGACATGGACAGCCGCTTCGAGCGCCGGTGCGTGCGCTGCTTCCGCCTCGCCGCCATTCCTCAGCGGGCCGGGTGCGCAGATGAACTCGACGCGGGCGCCGACTCGGGCAACATGCCAAGGCAGGCGGTAACGGTCGATGACGGCGGTCAGCCCGGCGTCGAGCCGCCGCGCCAGATGGTCCATATGGCTATAGTTCTCGTCGGTCATCACCTCTTCGAGCGTGGCGCGCATCGCTGCGAACTGCAGCGGATTCGCCGAGAGCGTCGTGCCCATGCCGGAATAGCCTGGTTCCTTGGTCCTGACATAGTCGGCATAGCGGGTGGCGACGCCATCGCTCATGCCCCAGACGCTGGCTGGCACGCCGCCGGCGATTGGCTTGCCGAGCACGAACAGGTCCGGCTCCAGGCCGTGTTTCCTGGTGTAGCCGCCAGGACCGGTCGAGATCGTGTGCGTCTCGTCGATCAGAAGCAGGGTGCCAGCGGCGCGGGTGAGACGCCGCAGCGCGTTGTGGAAGCCGGGATCGGGCAGCACCATGCAGGAATTGGTCAGCACCGGCTCGGTGACGACACAGGCGATTTGCTGGTCCCGGAGTGCTGTCTCAAGCGCCGGCACATCGTTGAACTCGACGACATCGGTCGCCCCGGTCAGGTCGCGGAATTCGCCGGCCAGTCCTGGCCGGTTGGCCGGTCTGCCGTCGACCAGGCGCACCATCGTCTCGTCGACCGAGCCGTGATAGCAGCCGTTGAAGACCAGGATCTTGCCCCGACCGGTGATGGCGCGGGCGACGCGCAGCGCGAAGCGGTTGGCATCGGTCGCCGTTGTCGCAATCTGCCAGAACGGCAGGCCGAAGTGCTGTTGCAGCAGCGGGCCGATGGCGAGTGCATCTTCCGAAGGCAGCATGTAGGTCAGGCCGCGTCCGGCCTGCCTACGGATGGCGTGGGCGACCGGCGGCGGCGAGTGGCCGAACATCGAGCCGGTGTCGCCGAGGCAGAAATCATCGAGCCGATTGCTGTCGATGTCAGTGATAGTGGCGCCTCTGGCGCTGTCGACCATTATCGGGAACGGCGTCGGCCAGTCGTTCATCCAGTGCATCGGCACGCCGCCGAAGAAACCCGGCAGGCCGTTGCCGACCTTGGCTGCCGATTTCGGCCTTGCCGTGCGGAAGGCTTCGGCCTCGGTCTCGCGCAGATCCGCGATGCGAGCAGTGCTGATGCCACCGATCGCCATCTTTGAATGGTCGATTGTATGCATGAATGCCCCCTCATGCGTCACTCTAGCCAATCGGCGGCCGGAACCGCAATTGGCCGCGCGGTTCAGTGACAGAGGGCAATAGGGGAATGTGTTCCTACTCCCTTACTGCCCTCTACGGCCCTAGGCCGAAATATCGATGACGCCGCAGTCGCCGGCGGCGCTGCCGAAGGCGACGCGGCGTTCCTCCTTGTCCCATATCATCGAGGTAATGGCGCCCTTGCCCGGTCGGCGCAGAAGCACCTCCTTGGCGTCCGCGAAACGCACCGCCATCACCATGCCGTCGTCATAGCCGACGGCGACGACATCCTGGCTCGGATGGCAGGCGACCGAGGTCACCATGGCGTTGCCGCGCGTGCCGAGTTCCAGCGGCGCCTTGCCCATCGGCCCGTCCTTGCCCGAAAACGGCCAGACGATCGCCGCCGGGGCTCCGGAACTGGCCAGCCATTTTCCTTTGGCGCTCCACGACAGGCTTTTAACTTTGCCGGGATAGCCGCTCATCCGCATGTGCTTGCCATCGGCGAGCTTCCAGCCATGCAGCGCGTTCTCCTGCATGGTGGTGACGAGGAAGGCGCCATCCGGCGAGAAGGTGATGCCGGTATGGGCGCCGGCCCATTCCAGCTCGACCGGCTTGCCGTTCGCCGCCGGGAAATGCAGCGTCGCGCCATTGTAGCGGGCGACGCCGAAGCGCATGCCCTTGGGCGAGAACGCCAGCCCCTCGACCGAACGCGGATGCAGGAATTCCTTGGTCTTGCCGTCGGAGAAACGCACGAAGGCGATCTTGCCCGAGGCATAGGCGACGGCGCCTTGTGGTCCGGCGGCAACGCTGGTGATCCATTTCTTCCCGGCGCTTGCCAATTCTGCCGCATTGCCGCCGGCGGTAACGGAAAAAATCTTGCCGTCCTCGCCGCCGGTGATCAGCCGGTCGTTGGCCACATCGTGGAAGGCGGCGAGAAGCCCGTCATTGGCCTGCGCCGTCTTGTGGCCATGGTCCAGCCGATGGATCGTGCCGTCGGCCAGCGCGAAATGCGGCACGTCGCCAAGGAAGACGGCGGCGATGCAATGTCCCTGGAGATCAAGCGGGGCGACTGTCGGCATGGGAGATTCCATTCGAGATTTCGGCTGGTCGTCTACCCGCGCGGGAGCGGCCAGCGCCGGTAGGTGCAGCTCTCCCTCTCCCCTTGTGGGAGAAGGTGGATTGGCGCGCAGCGCCAAGACGGTTGAGGGGTGCTGGACGGAATGCCGTCGTTGCCAAGCTGGAACACCCCCTCATCCGACCGAGCTTCGCTCGGCCACCCTCTCCCACAAGGGGAGAAGGAGAGAAGCGGCAGCGCTAGCGTTATAAGGCCTAGAAATCAAGCCGCCTGGCAGGCATCAAAACTCTTCTTCAGCCGCTCGGCGTCGAGCTCGCGGCCGATGAACACCAGCCGGCTCTCGTGCTTCTCGCCGTCCTTCCAGGCGCGCTGATGGTCGCCCTCGATGATCATGTGCACGCCCTGGATGACGTAGCGCTCGTCATCGCCTTTAAGCGCGATGATCCCTTTCAGGCGCAGGATGTTCGGGCCTTCCATCTGGGTGATCTTCTCGATCCACGGGAAGAATTTTTTCGGGTCCATCTCGCCGCCCCGCAACGACACCGACTGCACCGTCACGTCATGGATATCGGACGGGTGCGCGTGATCATGGTGGTCATGACCGTCATGGTGATGATGCCCGTCATGGTCATGATGATCATAATCATGATGGTCGTGGTCGTCACGCGCCTCGAGGAAATGCGGATCGTTCTCCAGCGCCCGGGAAAGATCGAAGGCGCCGCGGTCGAGCACCTCGGACAGCGCCACGCCGGCGCGCGTGGTGCGATGGATCCGGGCCGCCGGGTTGATCGCGCGGATCGTCGCCTCGACCTTGCTCAGTTCCTCCGGCGTGACGAGATCGGTCTTGTTGAGCACGACGACATCGGCAAAGGCGATCTGGTCCTCGGCTTCGCGGGAATCCTTCAGCCGCAACGGCAGGTGCTTGGCGTCGACCAGCGCCACCACCGCGTCGAGCCTGGTCTTGGAGCGCACGTCGTCGTCCATGAAGAAGGTCTGCGCCACCGGCACCGGATCGGCGAGGCCGGTCGTCTCGACCACGATGGCGTCGAAGCGGCCTGGCCGGCGCATCAAGCCCTCGACGACGCGGATCAGGTCGCCGCGCACCGTGCAGCAGACGCAACCATTGTTCATCTCGTAGATTTCCTCGTCGGATTCCACGATCAGCTCGTTGTCGATGCCGATCTCACCGAACTCATTGACGATGACGGCGTAGCGCTTGCCGTGGTTTTCCGAAAGGATGCGGTTTAGCAGCGTCGTCTTGCCGGCGCCAAGATAGCCGGTGAGAACGGTTACGGGGATCTGCGTCGTCTGTGCATCGCTCATGTTGGGCCTCGAAAAGGATTGTTGGCTCCATATAGGATGCACGCTGTGCTTTTGCACGTGGCAACCGATGGGCCAAACAGGTCGCCAACATTGCCGGGCTCTCCCAACATGCCGGGTTTCATTGGCGTTGGCGGGTCTCACTGCCTAGATAAGACCAAGCCAGCTTGCTCGACAGAAACCAAAAAGAGGCGCCGGATGTCCGACAAAGCGTCCTCCTTGCCGTTGAGCCGGCGCCAGGCGCTCGGCCTCATTGCTATTAGCGCGGGCGGCGGTGTCTTTCTGCCGGGCATCGCGCTGGCTCAGCAGGCCTCGCCCTATGCCGGCCTTGCCCTGTTCGATAGCGGCGCCGGCGTCTGCGCCATCACACCGGAAGCGACTGAGGGCCCGTTCTATTTCGACCCGAAGCTCGAACGCGCCGATATCACCGAAGGCAAAGCGGGCGTTGCCCTCAATCTGCGGCTGCAGGTCGCCGACGCAGGCTGCCGGCCGCTTGCCGGCGCGCGGGTCGATATCTGGCATTGCGACGCCCAAGGCCATTATTCAGGCTATCCGGGACAAGGCGACGGCCAGGATGTCGATACGTCAGGGCAGAGTTTTCTGCGCGGTTGGCAAAAGACCGATGACAGCGGCATCGTCTCGTTCGCCACCATCTATCCCGGCTGGTATCGCGGCCGCACCACCCACATCCATTTCAAAGTCTTCCCCAACGACAATTCGGTGATGACCGGCCAGCTGTTTTTCCCAGACGGCCTGAGCGAACAGATATTCACCACTGTCGCGCCCTACACCGACCGGTCCGGCAAGCGGGATACGTCGAACGCCAGGGATGGTATCGCCCGGCGCGCCGGGCCGCTTTCGCAGGCGGCGCTGCGCGAGGTGGCGGACGCCTACCAGGCCTTGATGATCGTCGCGGTGAGGGCTGATTGAGTCCCGCATCGGGTGTGGCGTTCCTTCCGAACGCGACCACCTGCGCTGAAAAGTCGTTTGTCATCTAACTGAAATAAACATCTGGCATTAGCCACGGCGGACACCGCATTGCTTGCCGGCAAAGCTGTTTTGCAAAGCCGGATCTTTTTTGATCGTCCATTGCCAACCGGGCGGCTGCCTCTATGCTGTCCACACCGGTTCGGCCGAAGAGGGATAGCCATGGCCAAGGCGGACAAGACTGCGACAATGAGCCGGCTGCATTCGGCGGCGCGGCTGGCGCGTACGGCACTCGCAGCGCGGCTTTTGGCGCACGGCTTCTATGCCGGCCAGGACCAGATCATGCTGGCGCTCGACCGTGAGGACGGGCAGACGCCCGGCAATCTTGCCGGTCGCCTCGGTGTTCGCCCGCCGACCATCACCAAGACCATCAACCGGCTGCAGGCGCAAGGCTTTCTGGAAAAACGCGCTTCTTCCGCCGATGCCCGCCAGGCCCATATCTTTCTGACCGACACTGGCCGCGAAATCATTCATGCCATCGAGAAATCGGTGAAGAAGACCGAGAAGCAGGCGCTGAAGGGGCTCGATAAAAAGGACCAGAAGGCGCTGTTCAAGCTGCTCGCCCGCGTTGAGGCGAACCTCTCGAACGGAGAGATGGTTCTCGTCGATGACGAGATCGACGCCGACGAATGATCCGCGGCTGACGCCATCAGGCAGCGGCTGCTGACGATCCATGCACCAATGCCGACCAGCGGCCCGGCGTGACACCGTACGCCTTCTTGAAGTGCCTGCTGAAATGACTTTGGTCGTTGAAACCGGCCGCTATTGCGATCTGCGCCAATGACTCGCTCGCCTCGATCATGCGGCGTGCTCGTTGAAGCCGGCGCATCAAGAGAAATCGGTGCGGACTGGTGGAGAAAGCGGCACGGAAATGCCGCGACAGGGCATAGCGATCGAGCCCGGTGATCGCCTCCAGCTCCTCGGAACGGACGGTACGGAAAACATTTTCTTCCAGATAGTCGCGTGCCAGGCTAACAGCCCGCCACGCTGTCCTTGGGATCGGTTTCGCCGGCAGGCCTGAATGCCGTGCCAGGCTTTGCATCAATTGCGCAACGAAGTCGGCGACAAACAGATCGTCCAGCTTCTGGTCCAACGGCCCCAGCGCCGAAAGCAGCCGCGTGCGGAAAACAGGATCCGTCACCACGGCATTCCTGACGAAAGGCAGCGATGCGCCTGTCTGATTGAGGCAGTCCAGCACGATGGACGGCTCCAGATAAAGTATCCTGTAACGCAAACCGTCTTCAGTGCCGGCGCCGCCATCGTGCAATTCGTCGGGATGGAGCACGATAATCTGGCCGGGCAGGCTGTGATGCGTCGCGCCGCGATACCGGAAAGTCTGGACGCCATGCAGCGTCACGCCGATGGCGTAGGTATCGTGACGATGGAGATCGAAGGCGCTGCCGTGGAACCGGGCCTCGATACGCTCCATTCCGACGCAATCGGGCGCCGAGATGACGCAGTTCTCAGCCGCGTCAACGCACAAACGTCCAAGACCCTGAAAGGCCTCGCCATCTAGACCGTGTGACATCGCCTCATTCACAAACCTCGAATGGCAAATGTCTCATGTTCGACACGAAATTTGCAATCGTGCTGCAGGATAACCTTCCCGTCTGGCAAAAGCTCAACGTAACCGCGTTCCTGACCAGCGGCATCGTCGCGCAGTATAGCGACATCATCGGCGAACCGTATCGCGACCGCGCCGGCAATATCTATAATCCGCTCTCGATCCAGCCGATCATCGTGCTTTCGGCCGATCGCTCGACGCTCAGTGCGATCCACCGGCGGGCGCTGGAACGCGGTGTGACGACCTCGCTCTACGTCGACGAAATGTTTTCGACCGGCCACGACGCGGCGAACCGCGCCGTCTTTGCCGAATTCGCACCCGATGATGCCAAGGTCGTCGGCATCGCGCTGCGCGCCGAAAAGAAGCTTGTCGACAAGATCACCAAAGGTGCCCGCATGCATCCCTGATGCATATCGACACTGGTTCATCCTGTTGACGCTCGGTGTCCTAGGTGCTCGTCATCGTCGCCAGCGCGGCTTTTATATCATTCATCGCGAGCACCGGCTTCGCGTGCGCAACCGCGCTGCCCTCGACGTCGAGGTGGATGCGCTGGCAAAAAAACTTTGATTTGTTTCGGAAGGGTGGCATAAGGCCGCGTTTAAACTGTTTAGACCATGATCCCGAAAACGGGCATCCGGTTTCGCTGGAGATCATGGATCAGCTCTGGATCGTCGGGGGAGCGCAAGGCGCTGGCACAGAAGATCAAGCTTTCGACGATCGCGGATGCGCTCGGTGTGTCCACGGCCACGGTCTCGCTGGCCCTGCGCGACAGCCCGCTGGTTGCTGGAAACACCCGCGATCGCATCAAGGAACATGCCCGCGCCATCGGCTATATCTACAATCGCCGCGCCGCCAGCCTGCGCACCTCGCGTTCGGGCATCGTCGGCGTCGTCGTCCACGACATCATGAATCCTTTCTTCGCCGAGATCCTGCGCTCGATCGAAAGCGAGCTCGACCGCAGCCGGCAGACCTTCATCCTGTCGAACCATTACGACCAGCTCGAAAAGCAGCGCACCTTCATCGACACGCTGCTGCAGCTTGGCGCCGACGGCGTCATCATGTCGCCGGCCATCGGCACGCCGCCCGAAGACATCTTCATGGCCGAGGAAAACGGCCTGCCGGCGGTGCTGATCGCACGCACCGTCGAAGGCGCTGACGTGCCGGTGTTTCGTGGCGACGATGCCTATGGCACCGGGCTAGCCACCAACCATCTGATCTCGCTCGGCCATAAACGCATCGCCATGATCGGCGGCACCGACCAGACCTCGACCGGCCGCGACCGCTATCAAGGCTATCTCAACGCCATGGAGGCGGCAGGGCTGGAGGTCAGGCCGTCCTGGCGCATTCCCGGCCCGCGCACCAAACAGGCTGGCTTCGAGGCCGCCGGGCAGTTCCTGGCGCTGAAGGACAAGCCGACCGCGGCCTGCTGCTGGAACGACCTCGTCGCCATCGGCCTGATGAACGGCATTGCACGCGCCGGACTCGTGCCGGGCATTGACATATCCGTGACCGGCTACGACGATCTCGAGGAAGCAGCGATCGCGACGCCGGCGCTGACCACCGTGTGGAATGGCCAGCGTGAAGTTGGCCGCCGCGCCGCCAGCGCGCTGCTCGACAAGCTCAATGGGCAGATGGTGCGACCGTCGCAGGAACTGATCAAGCCGGAACTGCATGTGCGCCAGTCGACCGGCAAACCAGTGGAACGTGCATGACAAAAGCCGAACAGCAGCAAGCAGTCGCCATTCTGGTGCCGGGCCAATTCAACGACCACGCGGTCGGCCGCATCGACCGGACGTTCAGCCGTGCCTGGATCGAACGGCCTGATGCGTCGCTGGTCACCGACGAGATGCGCCGGACGGTGCGCGGCATTGCCGCCTTTGGCGGGATCAACGCAGCCCTCATCGACGCGCTGCCGAATCTCGAGATCATCGCCAATTTCGGCGTCGGCTATGATTCGGTCGATGCCCGTCACGCAGCGCAGCGCGGCGTCATGGTCACCAACACGCCGGATGTGCTGACCGAGGAGGTCGCCGATACGGCGATCGGGCTTTTGATCAACGCCGTCCGCGAGCTGCCGCGCGCCGAGACCTGGCTGCGCGACGGCAGTTGGGCACGCAACGGCAACTATCCGCTAAGCCGGCTGACCTTGCGCGGCCGTCGTGTCGGTATTTTCGGCATGGGCCGCATCGGTCTCGTCATTGCGCGCCGGCTGGAGGCCTTTGGGCTGCCGATCGCCTATCACAACCGGCGCCAGGTCGAAGGTTTGCCCTACGAATACCACGGCACGCTGAAAGGCCTTGCCGAGGCGGTCGATACGCTGATCTCGGTGGCGCCCGGCGGCGCCTCGACGGAAAAGGCGGTCAACGCCGAGATCCTGTCGGCGCTCGGCCCGAATGGCGTCTTCGTCAACATCGGTCGCGGCAGCACGGTCGACGAGGCAGCTCTTGCCGCGGCGCTTGCCGGCGGCACCATCGCCGCTGCCGGGCTCGACGTCTTCGCTGACGAGCCGAACGTGCCGCCGGCGCTGCTCGCCGCCCCCAACACTTCACTTTTGCCGCATGTCGGCTCGGCTTCGGAACATACCCGCCGCGCCATGGCCGATCTGTGCGTCGACAATCTGATTTCCTGGTTTTCGAAGGGGAGGGCGTTGACGCCGGTGCCGGAAACGGAAAAGCTCAAGGCGCGCAGCTGAGCGGCACGCTTTCCTATTTGTTAACCACGGTTTAACGCTTTGAAATCATCTTTATCTATCGCCAAACACCCGGAGAACGCAGATGAAAGCACTTGCTGCATTGATAGCGGTGGTCGCGCTGTTCGGCAGCGTTCAGCTGTTTCACAGCGGAGGCGAAGGCCGCACAGCCGATGAGTCAGCGCAGTCGCCCGGCGACTACCGGCTGGTGGCCAATGGCGACGAAGCGTCCTGCGCGGTCAAGCGCGGCACTGAGGTTGCGCATGGCCTGTCGCTGTTGACGGTCACTGCGAATTGCCACCGTGTCTTGCCCGGCATCGAGCGCGCGAAATTCTGGCGTGAGCAGGATGACGGCACGGTCACCTTCAGCGCGAACGGCATCGACCCGATCGTCACTTTCGGCGTCGCCGACGGCGACGGTTATGAATCCTACGCACCAGCCCTGCCGCTGCTGTCGCTGGCGGCCGGCAGCGATTGACGTTGACGTCCGACGAACTATTCCGCGGCGGCCCACGCGCCGGATTTCGCCGCGGCGTGCAGGCGCACCGCGTCGCCGAAGGCGCGGAATATCCTTGCTGAGACGCTGTCCGACTTGACCCAGTATTCGGGATGCCACTGGACGCCGACGGCGAAAGCGCGGGCGTCGCGCACCGAAACCGCCTCGACCGTGCCGTCGCTGGCTACCGCCTCTATCTGCAGCTTCGGGCCGAGCCGGTCGATGGCCTGGCGGTGCACCGAATTGACCAAGATGTCGCCTGCCCCGAACACGCCGGCGAGGCAGCTTCCGGGCTTGATCGAAATGGTCTGGCGGATGGCGAAGCGTTCGTCCTGATTGTCGCTCGCCGGTGCCCGATGGTCCAGCGATCCCTCGCGCTCCTGGATTTCTGTGGCTAGCGTGCCGCCCAGCGCCACATTCATCTCCTGGATGCCGCGGCAGATGGCGAGCAGCGGCACGCCGCGCTCCACTGCCTTGCGGATCAGCGGCAGCGTCGTGGCGTCGCGGGCCGGATCGTAGGGGCCGTTGGCCTCGCTGGCATCGCCGCCATAGTGCGAGGGATGAACATTGGACTTCGAGCCGGTGATCATGACGCCGTCGACCGATGACAGGAGTTCATCGAAATCGAGCCGGTCGCCGAAGGACGGCACCAGCACCGGGAACACGCCGGCCGCCGAAAGCGCCGCCTCCAGATATTGCTGCGGAGCGGCATGCCAGGTGTAGTTGTCGAACTGGCGGACGTCGGTCGATATGGCGACAAGCGGCTGCTGCATTTTTGATCCGGGTCCATTCAGTGCAAGGATTGTTCTGCCTTTAAAATAGGCGATCCGAAGGCGCTTTGCCATGACAAGTTCGGCATGTCGCATGGGCCACGGAAGGGGCGTTAGACTTAAGTTGCAGGAGGTGCGTTCGCGCCGCGCATTTCGCGAAAACGCCGCCGGCAAAACCGGCTCCGATGGCTGGACTCGACTTCTTGCCCGTGTATTGTTTGCCGCGAAGCCGATCCGGGGCACAGAGCATCTCCCGAACGTCGGACTGTTGATCCAATAGGGAGGACTTCATGGATCGTCGATCATTCATCCGCAAGGCCGGTGTGACCGGTGTCGGCGCTGCGGCGGCTACGGCGGCGCTTGCCGCGCCGGCTATCGCCCAAACCAATCCGAAAGTGACATGGCGCCTGGCGTCGTCCTTCCCGAAATCCCTCGATACGATCTATGGTGGCGCCGAGGTCTTTTCCAGGATGCTTTCGGAGGCGACCGACCGCAACTTCCAGGTCCAGGTCTTCGCCGCTGGTGAACTGGTGCCCGGCCTGCAGGCCGCGGACGCCACCACCGCCGGCACCGTCGAGGCCTGCCATACGGTGGCATATTATTATTGGGGCAAGGACCCGACATGGGCACTAGGTGCCGCGGTTCCGTTCTCGCTCAACGCGCGCGGCATCAATGCCTGGCATTACCACGGCGGCGGCATCGACCTGTTCAACGAGTTTCTCGCCACGCAGGGCCTTTTTGGCCTGCCGGGCGGCAACACCGGCGTGCAGATGGGCGGCTGGTTCCGCAAGGAGATCAACACCGTCGCCGACCTTTCGGGACTCAAGATGCGCATCGGTGGCTTTGCCGGCAAAGTGGTGGAAAGGCTCGGCGTCGTGCCGCAGCAGATCGCCGGCGGCGATATCTATCCAGCGCTGGAGAAAGGCACCATCGACGCCGCCGAATGGGTCGGCCCTTATGACGATGAGAAGCTCGGGTTCTACAAGGTCGCGCCCAATTATTATTATCCCGGCTGGTGGGAAGGCGGGCCGACCGTCCATCTGATGTTCAACAAGGCAAAATACGAGGAGCTTTCGCCGGCCTACAAGGCGCTGGTGCGCACCGCCGCGCAGGCCGCCGACGCCAACATGCTGCAGAAATACGACTTTCTGAATCCGGCGGCCGTGAGGCGGCTGGTGTCCGCGGGCGCCAAATTGCGCCCGTTCAGCCCGGAAATCTTGGCAGCCTGCTCCGAAAAGGCAAACGAGGTCTATGCCGAGATGGAAGCCTCAAACGCGCCGTTCAAGAAGATATGGGACTCGATCAAGGCGTTCCGCAAGGAGCACTATCTCTGGGCGCAGGTGGCCGAGTACAATTACGACACCTTCATGATGGTCCAGCAGCGCTCCGCCAAACTCTGACAACAGTTTCGGCGCCACGCGTTCTTCGGACGCGTGGCGCCGAAGCGATTCTATTTGCTGATCAGGCCGGTACCACCAGCACCTTGACCTCGCCTGGCGCAGGCGGATTGGCGATCACCGCAGCCGCATCCTCAAGCGTCACCTGCCGGGAGATGAGCTTGTCGATCTCGATCGCACCCGAGGCGATGAGATCGGCAGCCCGGCGATGCGTAAACGGATTGAGGAACGACCCCAGCACCCTCAATTCCCGGAACAACAGGTCGAAAGGCTCGAATTCGGCCTTCATGCCTTGAGGCATCACGCCGACGACGACAACCGTGCCACCGGCCCTGGCGAGCCGCATCGATTGCTCGACCGTGTCCCTTACGCCGGCACATTCGAACACCACATCGACACCACCCGGCAGGAGGCCCGACGGACCGACGACCGTGTCGATGATGTCGCAAGCGGTTGGATCGCCCGTCGCTGTTGCGCCCAATTCTTCTGCAAGGGCACGCCGCGAGGCCTGGCGCGTCGACAGGATGATTGTCGTCGCGCCGGCAAGCCTCGCCAGTTGCACGGTGAGCAGGCCGATCACGCCACCGCCAAGCACGGCGACCGAGGAGCCGGGTCTGATCTGCGCCAGGTCCACGCCATGCAGGCAGCAGCCAAGCGGCTCGCAGAACGCGCCATGCGTCGGCCTCAGGTCTTTCGGGAGGAGGAAGGCCTGCTTGTGAGGCAGCACGACACATTCGGCGAAGCCGCCGTCGCGGCGGATGCCGATGGCAACCAGATTATGGCACAGATTGATGCGACCGGCGTGGCAGTGCGGACAGTGCCCGCAGGCGATGTTGGGATCGCCGGTGACGCGATCGCCGACCGAAAAGCCGGACACGGCGGTTCCAATCGCCTCGACGATCCCGGAGAATTCATGTCCGAGCGTCACCGGCGGCGTACAGGGAAATTCGCCATGGAAAAGATGCCGGTCAGTGCCGCAGACGCCGCAGGCCTCGATCCGTACCAGGAGATCGTCCGGCCCGGCCACGGGCTTGTCGACCTCCCGAAGGGCGATGCTGCCGATGCCCTCCAGCCGCACCGCTTTCATGTCTGTAGAGCCTCCGGCGTCAATTGAAACTCGGTGGTTGGGACAGATCGGGCGCTGGCGCTGCCGGCTTGGCAGCCGGCGTTTCACCGAAATTCGGCGGCTGCGACAGATCCGGTGCAGGCGCAGTCGGCGCCGTGCCGCCATCCGCAGGCGGAACGCCGAGCGGCGACAGGCTCGGCGTTTCCGGCACCTGGTAGTCGATCGTGCCCGGGTCCGCTGCCGTGCCCTTGTAGTGCATCACCATTTGCGGGAAGGCGATGGTCAAGCCGATCATGATCACCTGGATGCAAACGAAGGGCACCGCCCCCCAATAGATCTGACCGGTGGTTACCGGCGCGATCTTTTTGCCGGTGAGGCGATCGAGATAGGGCACCCGGGCGGCGACCGAACGCAGGTAGAACAGCGCGAAGCCGAATGGCGGGTGCATGAAGCTGGTCTGCATGTTGACGCCGAGCAGCACGCCGAACCAGATCAGGTCGATTCCGAGCTTGTCGGCGGCCGGCGCCAAAAGCGGCACGATGATGAAGGCGAGCTCGAAGAAATCGAGGAAGAAGGCGAGCAGGAAGACGAGGATGTTGACGCCGATCAGGAAACCGATCTCGCCGCCCGGCAGCGATGTCAGGAGGTGTTCGACCCAGATATGGCCGTTGACACCGTAGAAAGTGAGCGAGAACACGCGCGCGCCGATCAGGATGAACAGCACGAACGACGACAGCCGCGTCGTCGACGCCAGCGCCTGCTTGATCACGTCCAGCGACAGCCGCCCCTTCATCGCCGCCATGATCAGCGCACCGACAGCGCCCATGGCGCCGCCTTCGGTCGGCGTGGCGATGCCGAGGAAGATGGTGCCCAACACCAGGAAGATGAGCGCCAGTGGCGGGATCAGCACGATGATCACCTGCTGAGCCAGCCGCGACATCATGTTGATCTTCAGGCGCTGGTCGGCGATTGCCACGACATAGATGGAGATCACGCCGATGGTGGCGCCAAGGATGTCGGCGTTTTGGCCCTGCGAGGGCGCCAGATAGCGATAGGCCGCGTAGGAAACCACGATTGCCGCCAGCACCGCGACCAGCAGCGACAGGACACCGTGGCCGAGGGTGCGGGCCTCAAGTGGCAGCGCCGGCATCGAGTTCGGCCGAATGATCGACATGATCACGATATACATCATATAAAGGCCGGTCAGCACCATCCCCGGGATCAGCGCACCCGCATACATGTCGCCGACCGAGCGGCCGAGCTGGTCGGCCAGAACGATCAGCACCAGCGACGGCGGAATGATCTGGGCGAGCGTGCCCGACGCGGCGATGACGCCGGATGCCACACGGCGGTCATAGCCGTAGCGCAGCATGATCGGCAGCGAGATCAGGCCCATGGCGATGACGGAGGCAGCCACCACCCCCGTGGTTGCGGCAAGCAGCGCGCCGACGAAGATCACGGCATAGGCGAGGCCGCCGCGGATCGGCCCGAACAATTGGCCGATCGTATCGAGCAGGTCCTCGGCCATGCCCGATCGTTCGAGCACGATGCCCATGAAGGTGAAGAACGGGATGGCCAGCAGCGTGTCGTTCGACATTACCCGGCTGCCGTAGAAATTGTCCGGCAGCGCGTGCAGCAGCGGCCAGGCGAGATTGATCGATCCGCCCGAATAGGGTGACAGCACAACACCGATGAAGAAGAACAGCAGGCCGTTGGCGGCGAGTGAGAAGGCGACCGGGTAGCCGATCAGCAGGAAGATGACCAGCGAGGCGAACATGATCGGCGCCATGTTCTGGGCGATGAACTCGATCACGAGCGCACCTCTTCGGCAAGCGCCTTGGCTTCGAGTTCGGCCTGCTCATGCACCGATATGAACGGGGTGGGATCGTCCATGTCGCCGCGCATGATGGCGATCTTCTTGATGATCTCCGAGACGCCCTGCAGCGCGAGCAGGAAAAAGCCGGCCAGCAGGATCGCCTTCGCCGGCCAGATGATCAGCCCGCCCGAATTGTTCGACATTTCGCCGCTGCGAAACGACAGCGACACATAGGGAACGAAATAGATCACCATCAGCGTGACGAACGGCATCAGGAAAAAGAGGTGACCGAAGAGGTCGATCCAGTGCTGCACGCGGCGCGAGAACATGCCGTAGACGACGTCGATGCGGATATGGTCGTTCTGCTTGAGCGTGTAGGCGGCGGCCAGCATGAAGGCGGCGCCGAACAAATACCACTGCAGTTCCAGCCAGGCGTTCGACGACATGTCGAACGTCTTTCGGATGACCGCATTGGCGGCACTGACCAGGACTGCCAGCAGGATCAGCCACGACACCCATTTTCCGATGAACTCGTTCACACGGTCAATGGTTCTGGATAGAGTGAGAAGCCCTGCCATACATTCCTCCCTTTACGCATCGGCCCGAAAATCGGTCTCGATTTTCGGAAAGCACGGTGCGTGACTCAAAGAATTAGCGGCGCGTCGATTCCCGCTTGTTTCCGCCGCTTTGATGTGGCCCAACGGTATGCCGTGCGTGGCCCGGCGGGTCAACACAGGGCAGACCGAGTAAAACAATCTTGTGGGATGGGGAAGGGGCGAAACAGCCGCGGAAGGGATCATGCGCAAAAATCAAAGTGGCAGCCAACGCTAGCCGGGTTGGCGCAGTCAGACGATCTTGCTCTGGTCTCGCCCGGCGCCGATCAGCACCAGCATGGCGACGAGGAACAGATACATCCAGGCGTCGCGCCACTCGACCGGAAAATAGCCGGCCCACAGCGATTCGGCCATGCCGAAAGCGGCAGCGCCAAGTGCTGCCCGCAACGGCGAGAGATAGCCGCCCACCGCCGTCACGAACAGGATTTTCAGCCCGTAGACCAGGCCGGAGCCGAAGCTGATGTTGCCATAGTAGAGGCCGGCGAGCACACCGGCCAGCGCCGCGCAAAGGCCGCCGGCGAGCACCGCGTGCCGAAACACCGCGCGCACGTCGACGCCGCACATGGCGGCGGCTTTGGGGTCGTCGGACACGGCGCGCCAGCGCCGGCCGAAACTCGAGCGGGCGAACGCCCAGGAGGCGAGCACAATGGTTGCCACGACGATCCCGCAGTCGAGCAATTGGATAAGCGTCAGGGTGGCATTGAAGTTGGCCCCGTTCGCAAAAATGATGGGCTGGGCCAGCATTGGCGGCAGCCACAGATCATGCGTGTCAGCGGCGATGCGGCTTGCCTCCGACAGCAGCAGCAATATGCCCAGCGTCGTCACCACGATCGCATTGGGCGTGCGGTCGGCCAGCGGCTCGAAGATGCTGCGCGACAGGACATGGCTGATCAGCCCCGCATACAGGAACGCCGCGACAATACCGAGCGCGACGGCCGCGAACAGGGTCAGCCACAGGGCCTGATAGCCGAAGGCCGCGGTGAGGATCATCGTCTGTCCGCAAAAGGCGAACAGCGCCCCATAGGCGAGGTTCGTCCGGTGCAGGATGCCGTTGGTCAGCACATAGCCGAAGGCGAGCAGGGCATAGAGCGCGCCGGAATGCAGCCCGTTCAGCACCTGCTGGAAGAAATAGAGCATGCCAATGTCCTTGGATCGCGGAGAACCGCGTCCGTGCGGAGCAGATTTGCATCGGCAATCTAACTTGTCAAACGCAGCTTATCGGTTAGAAATGGCGCCCATGACGGTTTCCTGGACCCCGCACCGCTTCACTGGCGGCCTTCTTGCGCTCGACACGGCGAACACCGTCGTGCTGCGCGGCGATCCCCGGAAAACCTTCGACCGATTCAAAGACCCGGCGGAGATCGCCCGTTTCGCCGACACGGCGAGCGTCATTCGCGCCGCCGAGCTTGGCGGCAGGCGGCTCGAAGCGCCGTTCCCGGACAAGATCGCGCCGGTCGTGCTGGCGATCCGCGAGACGACCGACCGGCTGTTTCGTCGTGCGGTGTCGAAGGGCGCGGTCACTACAGGCGATCTGCCTGGCTTCCTGAAGGCCTGCGCCGACGGTCTCGCGGACGGCCGCACCGAGATCGGTGCGCCGGGACGGCCGTTCGGCGAGCCGGCGACGCCCATCGCCTTCGAGGCGGCACTGGCGGTTTCCGCACTGTCGCTGCTGCAGGCTGACACCGTCGCAAGGCTGAGGATCTGCCCCAATTGCAGCTGGTTGTTTCTCGACCGAAGCCGCAATTCCAGCCGTCGTTGGTGCGACATGGCGGTGTGCGGCAACCGCCAGAAGGCAAGTCGCCACTATCGCCGCCGAACGGCAGCCAGAGGGACCGCCAATGTCTAGGAAAATCTTGCGCCTGATCGTTGTCGGCGCCATGCTCGTGGCCGCGGCAACGCTCGGCGCCTGCCGCGATACCGGCAAGGACGGCGAAGGCAGATTGTTCGAGATTTCCGGCAGGCTGGTCGTCTTCAATTATCGCCTCGCAAGGGCAACCTTTGTCGTCACGCTGAGGCCGCTGCAGCCTATGGAGGAAGGACAGGTTGCGGTCGCCAGCTTCCAGAACCCAGCAGGCGGCGAGCCGCTGATCATCGAACAGAAAATCTGGCCGAAGCTCGGCAAGGTGTCGCTGGAGAGCCCGGCGCTTTCCTGTATCGTCAAGGACAAGCCCTATGCGATCTCGATCAGCATCAAGGATGCCAACGGTGCAATCCTCCAGAAGATCGACACCACGCTGATGTCGACGCAGGACCAATCGGTCCTGCCCGACCGGCCGCTGGTCATCGATCAGCTCTATACGCCCAATCCAGAGCTTGCCGGCCATCCGGACGGCAAGCTGCCGGGCGCGCCCAAGCCCGACTGCTCGAAGGCCGGCTGACGCAACATCGCCGGTATCGGTCGCGGCCGGAATTTTCTTGGCGCTGACGGACCAATTGGTGAGCGTTTCTTACAGCATCGGGCGTGGAACGAATCGTTTGTTGCGCTTCGCCTGGCATCTTCGATTTTGTTTGACCTGCCCGGCAAGGGGAGAAACACTGCAGCTTCCAACCCCGACGTTGGCTGCGCTCGAACTGCGGCCTCCGCAGAGGAAATGCCTGATGACGCTGCATGATGTCGCGCTCGACGACAAGTTCGACCTGAGAAAGGAGCGCATCTTCCTTTCCGGCGCGCAGGCGGTCATTCGCATGCTTTTGATGCAGCGCGAGCGCGACCGCCGGGCTGGCCTGAACACCGCCGGCTTCGTCTCCGGCTATCGCGGCTCGCCGCTCGGCGGCCTCGACATGCAGCTTTGGAAGGCCAGGAAGCAGCTCGCCCAGTCGGACATCGTCTTCCAGCCCGGCCTCAACGAGGAGCTCGCAGCCACCGCCTGCTGGGGATCGCAGCAGGCCGAATTGCTGGGTGAGGGCACGCATGACGGCGTCTTTTCGGTCTGGTACGGCAAGGGACCGGGCGTCGACCGCTCCGGCGACGTCTTCCGCCATGCCAATCTCGCCGGCTCGTCAAGACATGGCGGCGTGCTCGCCCTTATGGGCGACGACCACATGGCCGAGTCCTCGACCAACGCGCACGCGACCGAGTTCCTGTTTGTCGACACCATGGTGCCGATCCTCAATCCGGCCGGGGTCCAGGAGATCATCGACTATGGGCTCTATGGCATTGCCATGTCGCGCTTCGCCGGCACCTGGGCGGCGATCAAATGCGTCAAGGACAACGTCGAATCGACGGCTTCGGTCGATGCCGCGCTCGAACGGCTTGATATCGTCGTCCCGGACTTCGAGATGCCGCCCGGCGGCCTCAACATCCGCAACGAGATCGACATGCTCGGCCAGGAGGAGCGACTGCATGAATACAAACGCGCCGCCGCTTCGGCCTTTATCCACGCCAACGGGCTGAATCGGATTGTCTATTCCGGCGGCAGTGGCCCGAAGCTTGGCATCGTCACCGTCGGCAAGAGCTATCTTGACGTTCGCCAGGCGCTGGAAGACATCGGCGTCGACGAAGCCGCCGCCAACCGCATCGGCATCAGGCTGTTCAAGGTTGGCTGCCCGTGGCCGCTCGACCTGCAGCACATCACCGACTTCGCTCGCGGCCTCGACACCATCGTCGTCGTCGAGGAGAAACGCTCGCTGATCGAGGTGCAACTGCGCGAGAACCTTTACGGCACCGCCATGCAGCCGATCATCGTCGGCAAGAAGGACGAGCGCGGCGACGGGCTGTTCCCGGCCAAGGGCGCGCTCGATCCCAACGACATCGCCATCGCGCTCGGGGAGAGAATCTTGCGGACGATCGGTCCGTCGGACGAGATCGCCGCGCGGGTGGCGAAACTTCGCCAGTTCCAGGCGATGCTCGCCGAGACAACAGACATTGCCTCGCGCACGCCCTTCTTCTGCTCCGGCTGTCCGCACAATTCCTCGACCAAGGTGCCCGACGGCTCGCTCGCCGCCGCTGGCATCGGCTGCCATTTCATGGCGCTGTGGATGGATCGCGACACCGTAGGTTTCACCGCCATGGGCGGTGAGGGCGCGCAATGGGTCGGCCAGGCGCCGTTCTCGAAGCGCGACCACATCTTCCAGAATCTCGGCGACGGCACCTACAACCACTCCGGCGCGCTGGCAATCCGCTTCGCGCTGTCGACCGACGCCAACATCACCTACAAGATCCTCTACAACGACGCCGTCGCCATGACCGGCGGCCAGCCGCACGAGGGTGGCCTGACCGTGGACATGATTGCCAGGCAGGTGCGGGCCGAGGGCGTCGAGCGGATCGCCATCGTCACCGACGAACCGGCCAAATATACCGGCAAGGTCGAATTCCCCGCCGGCGCCACCATCCATCACCGCGACGACCTCGACCTCGTGCAGCGCGAATTGCGCGCGGTCAGAGGCACATCCGTGCTGATCTACGACCAGACCTGCGCCGCCGAAAAGCGCCGCCGCCGCAAGCGCGGCACCTTCCCCGATCCCGACAAGCGCGTCTTCATCAACGAACTGGTCTGCGAAGGCTGCGGCGATTGTGGGGTGCAGTCGAATTGTGTGTCGATCCAGCCGGTCGAGACCGAATTCGGCCGCAAGCGCAAGATCGATCAGTCGAGCTGCAACAAGGATTTCTCCTGCATCAACGGCTTCTGTCCGTCCTTCGTCACCGTGCATGGCGCCAAGATCAGGAAGGCCGAGGGTATGGCCGGCACCACCGATCCGCTCGACGGCGTTCCCACGCCCGCGGAATTCCCGCTCGGTGACCAAGGCTGGACGGCGATCATCAATGGCGTCGGCGGCACCGGCGTCGTCACCATCGGCGCGGTGCTTGGCATGGCGGCTCATCTCGAAGACAAAGGCTGCGGCATGATCGACATGGCCGGCCTTGCCCAGAAGGGCGGCTCGGTTTTCACCCACGTCCGCATCGCGCGCAGCCCGGGCGATATCCATGCCATCCGCGTTTCGGCCGGCAAGGCAGACCTTGTGCTTGGCTGCGACCTGGTCGTGTCGGGCGCCCAAAAGGTGCTCGCCGCGGTGCGCGAAGGCCACACGATCTTCCTCGCCAACACCGCGGAGATCATGCCGGGCGAGTTTACCCGGTCGGCCGATTTCTCGCTGCCGGTTGAGCGGCTGAAAAAGGCGATCCGCACTGCCGCCGGCGACGACAAGGCGCATTTTTTCGATGCCACCCGCACCGCCACCGCGCTGTTCGGCAGCTCGCTCGGCGCCAACATGTTCATGCTCGGCTTCGCCTTTCAGCATGGCGGCTTGCCGCTGTCTGCCGAGGCAGTCGAAAAGGCGATCGAGCTCAACGGCCAGTCGGTGGCGATGAACGTCTCAGCCTTCCGCTGGGGTCGCCGCGCCGCCCACCAGCCGGATTTCGTGCGCGCCCTCGTCGTCCAGCCGGGCACGGCTGCACAGAACACCGCTGTCGTCGAAACGCTCGATGACGCCATCGCCCGCCGCGTCGCCTTCCTCACCGCCTATCAGAACGCCGCCCATGGCAAGCGCTATGCCGACAGAGTGGCCGTGCTGCGCAAGGCCGAAGCCAGCGTGGCGCCCGGTTCGACTGATGTGACCGAAGCCGCCGCGAGGAACCTGTTCAAGCTGATGGCGATCAAGGACGAATACGAGGTGGCAAGGCTCTACACCGATGGCTCCTTTGTCGCTGAACTGGGCAAGCAGTTCCAGAGCTACGACAAACTCGAATTCCATCTCGCGCCGCCGATCATGGCCAGGCGCGGCAAGGACGGCAAGCCGAGGAAGTCGAGCTTCGGTCCCTGGATGATGAAGGGATTCCGCCTGCTGGCAGCGATGAAAGGCTTGCGCGGCACGGTCTTTGATGTGTTCGGCTACAGCTCCGAAAGGCGTATGGAACGGCAGCTTCTTGCGCAGTACGAGGCCGACCTGGAGCTTGTCGCCGGCGCGCTGGCGCCAGGCAAGGTCGAGGCCGCGGCAGCGCTTGCCTCGGTGCCGGCACTCATTCGCGGCTATGGTCACGTCAGGCGGGCCAGCGCCGAAAAGGCCGCCGGCGAGCGCCTGAGGCTGCTCGATCGCCTGGCGAAGACACCGGCTCGGCCGGAACTCCAGGCCGCCGAGTGATCGATATGTCTTGTTTACCTGAGCTTCCCTGGCGTTAGCCGACCTGATGGTGAGGCCCGGAACCGCCTCTCTAAATCTTTCTTAAGGCTGATGTGACACAGCTTGCCTCCCCAGGGTGGGACTCAGGCGTGAATCTGAAAAGAAAAAACGAGATCCCGGTCGACGTCTACATTCCGTTCGTGGAAACTCTGTTCCGCGACAGCCTGACGCTTTCGATTGGATTCTTTGCCCAAACCCTGCTGGTCGCCCTGGTCTACTGGAAGACCAGAGATCCGATCTACATTGCGGTGGTCGCCGGATTTCTGATCGTCGCATTTCTGCGTCTGCGTAACATCAGAAAATACCGCCACGCCCCGTCACCCAGGAATTGGGAGGAGGCGCGCCGCCGCGAAAATGATTACATTTTCTACGGCTCCATGCATGGTTTCATGCTGGGCGCCTTCTGTTTCGCCGGCATCTACTTGGCGCATGACAACTATGCCGAAATCGCCGCTGTCTGCGTTACGCTGGCGTCCGCCACGGCGATCGCCGGCCGCAATTACGGCTCCCCGAGGATGGTCATGATCTTCATCATGACCATGACGTGGTCGATCTCGCTGGGCTTTATCCTGCGTGGCGATGTCTACCATGTGATCCTCGGTCTGATGTCGGCTCCCTTCCTATTCGCGATCAAACGCTTCGCCGATGTGGTCAGGGAGGTGCTTTTCGCCGCTTTGTCCGAAGAGAAGAAGGCGAACCGCCTCGCCCAGCGCTTCAATCGGGCGCTGAACACCATGTCGCACGGGCTTGTCATGCTCGGCCCTGACGGCCGGGTGGTGGTGGCCAACGCCGAAGCCGCGCATCTGATGTCGCTCAAGTCGCCCGACGCGCTGCTCGGGCGATCGATCCACGGCCTGCTGATGCGCGGCGTTGCCGGCGGCATGCTGGCGCCGAAGGACTGCCGCTACATCGAAGCCCAGCTTACGCGCGCCCTGCGCGAGGGCCGCGACCGCAAGGTTCTCGTCTCGCTCGCGAACGGGCAGCACTATGAGTTCTCGGCGCGTGAGGGCAGCCAGGAACTGGGCGTCATCACCTTCGAGGATGTGACGGCCCGCGTCGAGGCAGAAGGCAAGATCCGCTTCATGGCGCGCTACGACAGCCTCACCGGCCTGCCCAACCGCGCCTATTTCCACGAGCTGATCGGAGAGGCCATGGCATCCGGTGACCTCGAGCGTCTCTGCGGGCTCGCCGTGCTCGACCTCGACGACTTCAAGAGCGTCAACGACACGCTTGGCCACCCGGTCGGCGACGGATTGATCTACGCCGTCGCGGAGCGGCTGGCAGCGATCGCCGGACCAGGCGTCACCATCAGCCGTTTCGGTGGCGACGAGTTCATGGCCTTCTTCGACCGCGTTGAGGACGAGAGCCACCTGACCAGCCAAATCGACAGGATTTTCATTGAACTGCAGGGCGAGGTCGACGTCGCCGGCCACGGACTGCGTATCCAGGCCAGCGGTGGCGCGGTGCTGTCGCGGGTCAGGGATACCGATGTCGACGCCATGATCGTCAAGGCGGACCTGGCGCTCTACAAAGCCAAGGAACTCGGCAAGAACACCTGGCGGCTGTTCGAGGCATCGATGGATGCCGCTTTCCGCAACCGTCAGATGATGAAGGCGGATCTGCGCACTGCGGTGGAAAGCAAGGGTTTGCGGGTGGTTTACCAGCCGATCGTGGCGATGAGCACGATGCGCATAGCCAGCTGCGAAGCGCTGTGCCGTTGGGACCACCCCGATCTCGGACCGATCTCGCCCAGCATCTTCATTCCGCTGGCGGAGGAAATGGGCATTATCTCCGAGATCAGCACCTTCGTCCTGCATGCGGCGTGCGTCGAATGCGCCAAATGGCCAGCACGGACCAGTGTCTCGGTCAATCTCTCGGCCAAGGACTTTCGCAACCGCGACGTTGTGCAAAAGGTTCGCGATGCGCTCGCCAGCTCCGGCCTCGCCGCCGGCCGCCTGGAGATTGAGGTCACCGAGACGGCGCTGCTCGACGACAAGTCGCTGACGCGTCAGTATATCGCGGAATTGAAGCGGCTTGGCGTGCGCATCGCGCTCGACGATTTCGGCACCGGCTATTCGAGCCTGAGTTATCTCCACAAACTGCCGCTCGACAAGATCAAGATCGACCGTTCATTCCTGATGGACGTCACCCAGAACAGCCGTTCGCTCGAACTGCTCAAGGGCATCGTCAATCTGTCACGGCCGCTGGGGCTTTCGGTGACAGTCGAGGGCGTCGAGACTTTCGAGCAGCTCAAGATCCTGGCCTTGCAGGTCAAGCCGGACCTGGTCCAGGGATTCCTGTTCGGCTCGGCGCTCAGCGCATCCGGTATCGAAACGATGGCGAGCACGGTCTGGCCCTTCGCCAAGGACATCAAGACGGCCAGCAAGGCGACGCATCGCTGAATTCGCCGGAAGACCTGGTACTTTAGTATAATTCTGCCGATTATTAACCTTAATAGCCGGTAAATAATTTCTATCTTGTTTTCATCTTTACATCATACGGCCCTGCCGTAGTGTTGATCGCGGCGGCAGTTGCGGGGAACGAGTTGATGATTGTCGAGTTGACTTCACCTCGCCAAGCGGCGGGTGCGGACGGGACTAATGCGTCTGACGATATGTCCGGCTTTGCCAGGAACGTCTCGGCGATGCTCGAGCGGACGGAATATCGCCGCTGCGACAAGGGCGAAGATCTCGAAGACATTTACAGGTTGCGCTACAAATCTTACCGTCTGAGCGATATGGTCCCGGAGAATCCCGACCATATTGTGCATGACGAGCTCGACGAAGCGGCCAATTGTTCCAAGTTCGGAATCTATATCGACGGCGTTCTGGTCAGTACGCTGCGTATTCACCATGCCTGCAGCGCCACGCCGCAGTCGCCTTCCACGACGGTTTATGGCGACATATTGCGCCCTATGATGGCGTCTGGTCTGCATTTTGCCGATCCCAGCCGCTTTGCCGCCGATCCGGACTGGTCGCGGGTCTATCCGCAAATTCCGTATCTGACGCTGCGCCTCGCTGGCATGGCATGCTTCTACTTCGACGCGCCTTATTGTCTCTCCACCATCCGCCCGGAACATGCAGGCTTCTATCGTCGCATTTACTGTTCCGAGCAAATTGGCGAGTTACGCAATTATCCGGGCCTGAATTACAAGGTCGTGCTCTACCGAGCCGACGTCAGCGCCATTCGCGAACGGTCTTTCTCCCGGTTCCCATTCTTTCGGTCGACGCCGATGGAGCAGCGCATGCTGTTTGAGACACCCAGTGCCGGTGAACTCGCGCCGCTGACCATTCTGCCGACCGCCAAATACTACCGCGAAGCCGCCTGACAATTGGCAAATTTAGAGCGCGGCTGGAGCTTTCAGGCCGCTTCGGCGTTCTGGGAGGCGCGCCGGTGGTGCGCGGACGACGTCAATCTGGATCGCTTCGGCGGAAATTCTACCGAAAGGAACCCGACATGACCATTCCCACGCTCGCACTCACTCCGTTGATCTCGCTGATTGCCGGCGTGCTGATCCTGGTGATGCCGCGACTCCTCAACTACATCGTCGCGCTCTACCTGATCGTCGTCGGCCTGCTTGGGCTGTTTCCGCAACTCGCCGGCTGAAAATGTCGGCAGGCGCGGCGCGTTAGCCGGAAAGCAAGCGCGAGGCGGCAGCCGCGAGCGCCTCCGAAACGACATCCTGCATCTGGCGGCTCCAATTTTCTTTTGAGGCTGTTGTCTCCAGCGATGCGGCAATAGCGCCATTGCCCTCGGCCTGGCTTTTCGCTATGTGCCTGAAAGATGTCTTCGAAGGGGTATTCCTATGGCTGATCACTCGCCGACCGGTCCTGTCGAACTAGGCGCGAAGATGGACTATGCCGAGCACGACCGCACCTATGCCGGCTTTATCATGCTCGCCAAATACGGGTCGCTGTTTTGCGCCGCCGTGCTTCTGGCAATGGCTTTCGGTTTCTTTGCGGGCGGCTTCTTCTCGGGCTTTGTCCTGTTCGTTCTGATCCTCGCCGTCGGCGCTTTCATTCTCCGGTAAATTCTTCAAAACCCCCTTGCCCGCGACATCGCCGGAAGTTCGGTCGGCGTCCTGCGCAGACAGGTTCCAGCCGAAAGGATCATGCGGTGGGACAGACGGTTTTCATCCCTCGTGAGCTCGATGCGAACGAGCCGCGCGTTGCTGCCTCGCCCGACACGGTGAAGCGGCTGGCGGGGCTGGGGTTTGACGTCATCGTCGAAAGCGGCGCCGGCACGGCATCGCGCATTCCCGACGAGGAGTTCGCCAAGGCCGGCGCTGCGATCGGTAAGGCCGGCGATGTCGCCAAGGCTGATGTGGTGCTGAAGGTGCGCCGGCCTGATGAGGCGGAGCTGAAGGCCTATCGCCCGGGCAGTGCCGTCATCGCCATCATCGATCCCTATGGCAACGATGCTGCGGTCGATGCTCTGGCAAGGGCCGGCGTCACCGCCTTCTCGATGGAGTTCATGCCGCGCATCACGCGCGCCCAATCGATGGATGTCCTGTCCAGCCAGGCCAACCTCGCCGGCTATCAGGCGGTGATCGACGCGGCTGCCGAATATGACCGGGCGCTGCCGATGATGATGACGGCGGCGGGCACGGTGCCGGCGGCGAAAGCTTTCGTCATGGGCGTCGGCGTCGCCGGCCTGCAGGCGATCGCTACTGCGCGTCGTCTCGGTGCCGTGGTCACCGCCACCGACGTGCGTCCCGCCGCCAAGGAACAGGTCGCCTCGCTCGGCGCAAAGTTCCTGGCGGTCGAGGATGAGGAGTTCAAGGCGGCCGAGACGGCTGGCGGCTACGCCAAGGAAATGTCTAGGGAATACCAGGCCAAGCAAGCCGCGCTGACTGCCGAGCACATCGCCAAGCAGGACATCGTCATCACCACGGCGCTGATTCCCGGCCGTCCGGCGCCGAAGCTCGTTTCGGCCGCGATGGTCGCCTCGATGAAGCCGGGCTCGGTGATCGTCGACCTGGCGGTCGAGCGCGGCGGCAATGTCGAGGGCGCCGTGCCCGGGCAGGTGGTGACCACGGTCAACGGCGTGAAAATCGTCGGCCATATCAACGTGCCGGGCCGCGTCGCTGCCTCCGCCTCGCTGCTCTATGCCAGGAACCTGTTTGCGTTCCTCGAGACGCTGGTCGACAAGACCACCAAGACGCTTGCCATCAACCGCGACGACGAACTGGTCAAGGCGACGATGCTGACCGATGGCGGCCAGGTCGTGCATCCGGCCTTCGCCGGCAAGCCGGCGGTGATGATCGCCTCGGCCGAGCCTGCGAAGCCCGCCGCTGCAAAAAATCCAGCCCTGCCAAAGAAAGCTGCCGCATCCAGGAAAGCTGCCGCACCCAAATCGCCCGCTAATAAGTCGAAAGGGATCGCGTGATGGACCAGACCTTGCAGAAAGCCCTCGACCAGCTCGACCAGGCTACCGCCGCCGTCCGGCTCGCTGTGCAGGATCTGGCCACAGCTCCAGGCGGCACCGATGCGGCGGGCGACGCCGCGCACGCGCTGTCCGGCGGGGCAATCGATCCGTTCGTCTTCCGCTTCGCCATTTTCGTGCTGGCGATCTTTGTCGGCTATTACGTCGTCTGGTCGGTGACGCCGGCGCTGCACACGCCGCTGATGGCCGTCACCAACGCCATTTCCTCGGTCATCGTCGTCGGCGCGCTGCTTGCCGTCGGCATCTCGGCGTCCGGCATCGCCACCGGCTTCGGTTTCGTCGCGCTGATGCTGGTCTCGGTCAATATCTTCGGCGGCTTTCTCGTCACCCAGCGCATGCTGGCGATGTACAAGAAGAAGGACAAGTAGAGCGCCATGAACGCCAACTTCGCCTCCTTCCTCTATCTGGTCTCCGGCATCCTGTTCATCCTGGCATTGCGCGGCCTGTCGCACCCGACCACGAGCCGCCAGGGCAACATGTACGGCATGATCGGCATGGGCATCGCCATTGCCACCACGCTGGCGCTGGCGACCCCTTCGGCGGGAGGCTTCGGTCTCATCGTGCTCGGCCTTTTGATCGGCGGCTCGGTCGGAGCGGTCACCGCACGGCGCATCGCCATGACCTCGATGCCGCAGCTGGTCGCCGCCTTCCATTCGCTGGTTGGCCTTGCCGCCGTCATGGTGGCGGCTGCCGCCGTCTATGCGCCGGAAAGTTTTGACATCGGCACGGTCGCCGACATCCACGCCCAGGCGCTGATCGAGATGAGCCTCGGCGTCGCCATCGGCGCCATCACCTTCACCGGCTCGGTCATCGCCTTCCTCAAGCTCGACGGCCGCATGTCGGGCAAGCCGATCATGATCGGCGGCCGTCATTTCATCAACGCCGCCCTCGGCATCGGACTGATCGTGCTGATCGTGCTGCTCGTCACCACCGAGTCCAAGCTGGTGTTCTGGCTGATCGTGGCGGCATCGCTTGTCCTTGGCGTCCTTCTCATCATCCCGATCGGCGGCGCCGACATGCCGGTGGTCGTCTCGATGCTGAATTCCTATTCGGGCTGGGCGGCTGCGGCACTCGGCTTCACGCTCGGCAATCTGGCTCTGATCATCACCGGCGCGCTGGTCGGCTCGTCCGGAGCGATCCTGTCCTACATCATGTGCAAGGGCATGAACCGGTCGTTCATCTCGGTCATCCTCGGCGGCTTCGGCGGCGAGACGTCCGCCACTGCCGACGACGGCATCGAGCGCACGGTCAAGCAGGGTTCGGCCGACGATGCCGCCTATCTGATGATGAACGCGCAGAAGGTCGTCATCGTGCCTGGTTACGGCATGGCGGTCGCCCAGGCGCAGCACGCGCTGCGCGAGATGGCCGACAAGCTCAAGGCCAATGGCGTCGACGTGAAATACGCCATTCATCCGGTCGCCGGCCGCATGCCCGGCCACATGAACGTGCTCCTGGCCGAAGCCAACGTGCCTTACGACGAAGTGTTTGAGCTCGAGGACATCAACTCCGAATTCGCGCAGGCCGACGTCGCCTATGTCATCGGCGCCAACGACGTCACCAACCCGTCCGCCCGCGACGACAAGTCGTCGCCGATCTACGGCATGCCGATCCTCGATGTCGACAAGGCTCGCACCTGTCTGTTCGTCAAGCGCTCGCTCGGCTCCGGCTATGCCGGCATTGACAACACGCTGTTCTACAAGGACGGCACCATGATGCTGCTCGGCGACGCCAAGAAGATGACCGAAGAGATCGTCAAGGCCATGGATCACTGATCCGGGTTACCCCGACAATCGTCCCACTGCGAGCGTTGCCTTTCACCGGAGTGCCACCGTTCCATAGGCTGAAGCGGCGATTGAACTGCAAAGGTCAAACCACTCGCACCCGCCGCAAGCACCCCGGGTGCGGCCCGAAGAGAACGCATCGCGCATACTTCGCAGAAGCGAGGGATGGAGCTGAAGTTCCATGTCCTCGGCAATCGAGTACCCCAGAAGCGTACCAACACTGGCCGCCGCCTGACGGTCGCGCTCCGTCACGCTGTCGCGAAGGCAGTGCGGCTCCGCCTCACCGAGCAGGGGCGCGCAAATATCGTCAGGCCCGGAGACGATCAGGATGTGTTCGCCTGCGGAGAGCCGAGCCGCGATCGCGTCGAAATTGGCGACGAACGCAGCGCTGTAACCCTTGCCTGCGTAAGTCAGCAGGCAAAGGAGATGGTGCGGCCGCAGCCGGACGGTCATTTTTGCGCGCGGGTCATGAGCTTGAGCGTCACCGCGGCCAATGCCGACTTGAGCGCCCCGCCGATCAGGAACGGCGCGACGCCGTGGACAATTGCCTGTTCGATGCCAATGGCGACGGAAAGCCATGCCGCGCCCAGCACGAGGCAAAGCGCGTTTCCCAGGAGCATGGAGACGAACGCCAGCCAGGGGCGGTTGCCGTTCCAGCCGTGCTCCGCCAGCCATCCCGTGAGCGCGCCGACCACGGGGAAGGCAAAGAGGTATCCGGCGGTCGGGCCGACAAAGTGATGCGCACCGGCAGCGCCCCCAGATAAAACCGGCAACCCGATCGCGCCTTCGACCAACCATGCAACGATCGTGGCCGCGCCGAGTCTCCAGCCGTAGACCGCACCGATCAGGGTGACCGCAAAGGTCTGCATGGTCACGGGCACCGGAACCATAGGCACTTCGATGTAAGACGCCAGCGCCAGAAATACGGTTCCCAGGACGACCGCCCCGATCTGCCAGGACAGCGACCAGTCGCGGATGCGCTGCGCGCTTGAAGCCGCGTGGCTGGCGGAGGTGGGGTTATGAGGCATATGTGTTCTCTTTCGTACTGGCTGTGAAGCAGGCGCTATGCCTGACTTGCGGGATTGAACGACGTGCTGCCCGGGAGGACGGAGTAGCGGATCAGGCGGCTGTCGGCAACGGCGGCTTGCCGATGCTTCATGGCGGCGCGACAAACGGCACCGGAAGTCACAGTCCTAAGTTTCGCGACAAAATCGTCAGCGTTGAACTCTTCAACAAATTCCTGTCGCAAAACCCTCCCGCAAAAAATCGGCGATTTGCGACAGATATCTGCGACGCTTTTTGCACTTGCTTCGGATTCAGCACTACGATGGGCAAGTTCTGTTCCGATGGACGGATTTGTCACCAACGGAGGCACCGGTGTCTGGCCCCCAGCCTGTCGCTTCGCCGACCAAGTCCGGCTCGCCCGCGAAGGCCAGCCTGCCGGCCCCCGGAAAGGCGCCGCGCAAGCTCAGCCAGGCCGTGGTCATCGTGCATGGCATGGGCGAACAGCGACCGATGGGCACGCTGAGGGAATTTGTTCATGCTGTTTGGAGCCATGATTCCGCCCGCGCGCCGTTTTATGCCCAAGTCGCCGATCCGGGCGGTCCCGCCGGCTCGAAGATCAACCGGAGCTGGATCACGCCCGACAGCCGGACGAATTCGCACGAACTTCGCCGGATCACCACCCCTTACGATGTCGATGGCCGCCGCACCGATTTCTACGAGCTTTACTGGGCCGACATCACGCAAGGCACGACGCGGGGCCGGCTTGCGGCCTGGGTGACGAATCTGCTCTGGCGCAAGCCCGCCGACATTCCGCGCGACGCCCGCGGGCTCTACGTCGTTACGCTTCTGGCAGTCATAACAGTCTTGGGCGCGGCGTTCGTGCTCGCGACGTCGGCCTTGCAAGGGTATATTTCCTGGATCACGGGCATGCTCGCCACGATCCTGGCCTCGTTCGTCGTCTGGGCGGCGGACCGGTTTGGTCTTCCTTATTTCGGTGATGTGGCCGCCTATGTGCGGGCTGAAGCGGCAACGGTCGAGAAGCGCGCGCTTGTCCGCAACCGTGGCCTGACACTGTTGAGGCGCCTCATGGTGGACGACGGCTACGACCGCATCGTGCTGGTCTCGCACAGC
The DNA here is from genome assembly GCF_055811135.1 of Mesorhizobium sp. WSM4817. NCBI lineage: Bacteria > Pseudomonadati > Pseudomonadota > Alphaproteobacteria > Hyphomicrobiales > Phyllobacteriaceae > Mesorhizobium > Mesorhizobium sp. WSM4817. The sequence continues at coordinate 291,313 of NZ_JBVVQQ010000006.1, forward strand.
CTGGGGTCAATCATCGCCTATGATCTGCTGCAGATATTGTGGGCCGATTTCAGGCCACGAAAGCTGGAAGCCCTCCGCGACAAGGCGAGACTGAAAGCGATCCGCGCCGTCGACAAGGCTACGCTCAAGTCAGATGGTTCTGCGTGGCCCGACAAATTGGATGATTTTTCTGGATTCCGGCGCGCCCAATGGGAGCTCTACCGCCACCTCCGCGCCAGCGACGCCGATCATCCATTGCCTTGGAAGATCAGCGATTTCGTCACGCTCGGCAGTCCGCTGACCCACAGCGAATTTCTGGCGACCTACAATCTCGCCGAATTCAGGCGCGGCATCGCTGAGCGGCTGTTCTCGGCATGCCCGCCGATCGCCGAGACGGCGGCCGGTGGAACCGTCCTCTATCAGGAAGGGCGCAGCCGTTCGGGCAAGCCGCAGCGGGCGGTGCATCATGGTGCGGTGTTTGCCGCGACACGCTGGACCAACATCTTCGACAGGGGTAATGGCTGGCTGACCGGCGACCCGATCTCAGGACCGATGGCGGAAAATTTCGGCCCCGGCGTGGAGAACATTCAGGTCGAACTGCGCAGTTCGCTTGGCCGCATCTTCACGCACAGGCTCTACTGGTCGCTGGAGGCGACCGGCGTCGAGGTCGCGGCAGCCGCCGGCACGCCGCCGCGCTCGCATATCGACGTGCTGCGTGACGCCGTCGATCTCGGCCGCAAACTGGAGCCAAGCCAGCCGGCACCGACGACTTCTGCCGGAAGATAGGGCACGCTCGTTTGGGCGAATCAGCGCGCAGTTCATGGCGATGACGTCGTCAAAACAACCGGTCGATGCCGGGGAAAGTCTCGGCGTCGATAGAACCCTCAAGCACCGATCAACGGTCGGTCAGGAAGACCGCCTCCTCGTCGTCGCGCTGCCTGCCCCCAAGTGCTGCCGCGGCGCTTGCGATGAAAGCGCCGACGACCAGGGACAGAGCGCCAAGCAGCGCGAAGGTGGCACCGGCTTTCCTGGCGGTGTCGGCAGCCTGCTGGGCCTGGACCTTCGCCTCTTCGACCCTGGCAAGCACGGCATCGACACGGGCCCTGGCATCGGGTTCCGACAGCCCGGTGCGGGCGGCTACCAACTGCGACAGATAGGTCTTGTCGTCGGCTGACACTTCGCCTGCTGCTGCGCTCGCGATCAAAATGCGCGAGGCCTGCGCCGTCGCCGCCGCATCGCTCTCCGGGTTGGCGGCAGCAAGCCTGGCCGCATCGGCCGGGCGGAACAACGCATCGACGAAGTACGACGTTGCGTTGTCGGTCGCGGCGCCTCCGGCGTTTGCGGTAGCACCTGCCGAAGCGCCCATTGCCGCGCCCGACGCGACTGTCGAAGCGGCGTGGACGCCGGTTCCGACAGCTGCGGAGAGCGCCGAGCCGAGCACACCGGCGACGAGCAACGTTGCAAGCGCCCAGGCGAGGAACCCGTGTGCGGTATCGCGGAAAAAGACCTCATCGGTGTGGACGCCGACCCATTTGGTGCGTAGGCGCCCGGCAAGATAACCGCCTACGGCCGACGACAGCCACTGCACGATGATCAGCCACGCAGCCGTGGAGGCCGCGAAAGTTGTGACTGAGGTGCTCAAGCCGGACCACGGCGAAACCATCGTCAGCCCGAGCCCGGAGCCGAGCAGCATCAGGATCAATGTTAGCGTCGAGGCAGCAAAGGCGCCGGCCACGATTGGCCCCCAGCTGACAGCGGTAGAAGAGGGTTCCGTCGGTGCGGAAACGTCGACAGTCGTTAGGGTTGACTGCATGTCGGCCCCCTAACGTGCGAAAAGCATGATGAGAATAATGATCGGAATCGGGACTCCGAGAAGCCAGAGCAAAATGCCACGTCCCATGAGTGCCTCCTGCGGCGATTGTGATCGATTACAATGCCTTGGATGCTCTTCCGTTCCGACCGGCTCTCATGATCCTTTGTTGCGACGCAGCAGGGATCGTTGGTGGGCCTGGGCCTACCAATACCTTAAGTCTCCTAAGCTGAGCAGCTGCTTGGGCCTCAAATATCCAGATTGGCCACCGACAGCGCGTTTTCCTGGATGAACTCGCGCCTGGGCTCGACCTCGTCGCCCATCAGCCGCGAAAACAGCGAGTCGGCGTCCGTTGCGTCATTGACCTTGACCTGCAGCAGCGAGCGCACATTCGGGTCGAGCGTGGTTTCCCAGAGCTGCTCGGCATTCATCTCGCCGAGGCCCTTGTAGCGCTGCATGGTCAGGCCCTTGCGGCCGGTGGCAAACACGGCATTGAGCAGCGCCAGCGGTCCCGAGATGGTTTCGGATACGTCCTTGCGGCGCAGCACCGGCGGCTCGCCATAGACTTCTGCTAGGCGCGGCGCATAGCGGTCGAGCTGGCGGGCGTCGGCCGAATTGATCAGCGCCAGATCGAGATGCGCGAACTCCTTGACGCTGCGCACCGTGCGCTCGAACACATAACCGCCGACCCCTTCGTTTGAGGTCGACATGCGGCCGGTCCAGCCGCGTTCGGTGTCCTCGGCGATGATGTCGAGGCGCCGGGCGACACGCTCGGCCATCGCGTTGGCCCGGCCGAGATCGACGAAGACATACGGATTGAGCGCGCCGGCGATCGCCGCCTGCTCGACCACGCCTCTGTTATAGCGGGTGTGCAGCCCGTTGATGAGCTGGCGCACCGCCAGCGCATCGTCGATGGCGCTGCGCAGGTCCTGCCCGGCCCGCAGCTCGCCGGTGCTGAGCGCAAGCGACGCTTCTTCCAGCCCTGAGCCGATCAGGAATTCCTCGAAGGCGCTTTCGTCCTTGATGTATTGCGAACTCTTGCCGCGGGTCACCTTGTAGAGCGGCGGCTGGGCGATGTAGAGATGCCCACGCTCGATCAGCTCCGGCATCTGCCGGAAGAAGAAGGTCAGCAGCAAGGTGCGGATGTGGGCGCCGTCGACGTCGGCGTCGGTCATCAGGATGATCTTGTGGTAGCGCAATTTGTCTGCGTTGAACTCGTCCTTGCCGATCGAGGTGCCGAGCGCGGTGATCAGCGTGCCGATCATGTCGGAGCCGAGCATACGGTCGAACCGGGCCCGCTCGACGTTGAGGATCTTGCCGCGCAGCGGAAGAATGGCCTGGTTCTGGCGCGAACGGCCGCCCTTGGCCGAGCCGCCGGCGCTGTCGCCCTCGACGATGAAGATTTCCGACTTCGCCGGGTCGCGTTCCTGGCAGTCGGCCAGCTTGCCGGGCAGCGAAGTGACGCCGAGCGAGCTCTTGCGGGTGATGTCGCGCGCCTTGCGCGCGGCTTCGCGCGCCGCTGCCGCCTGGATGACCTTCTCGATGACCACCTTGCCCTCGGTCGGGTGCTCTTCGAGCCAGGTGCCGAGCGCCTCGTTGACGAGCCCTTCCACCACCGGACGGACTTCGGACGAGACCAGCTTGTCCTTGGTCTGCGAGGAGAATTTCGGGTCGGGAACCTTGACCGACAGCACGGCCGTCAGTCCTTCGCGGCAATCGTCGCCGATCAGCGCCACCTTCTCCTTTTTGGTGAGGCCCGTGGATTCGCCATAGCCGGTAATCTGGCGCGTCAGCGCGCCGCGGAAACCGGCAAGATGCGTGCCGCCGTCGCGCTGCGGAATGTTGTTGGTGAAGGCCAGCACGTTCTCGTGGTAGCTGTCGTTCCACCACATGGCGACTTCGACGGTGATACCGTCGCGCTCGGCCTTGATCGCAATCGGCTTGTCGATCAGCGGCTTCTTGACGCGGTCGAGATATCTGACGAACTCCTCGAGCCCGCCATCATAGTGCAGCTCATGGCGCACGACGTCGGCATGGCGGGCATCGGTCAAAATGATGCGCACGCCGGAATTCAGGAAGGCGAGTTCGCGCAGCCGGTGCTCCAGCGTGCCGAAGTCGAACTCGACCATGGTGAAGGTCTCGGTCGACGGAAAGAAGGTGATCTCGCTGCCGCTGCGCCCCTCATAGGTGCCGGCAACCTTGCGCTGCTCATAGCTGCCGGTGACCCTCAGCGGTCCGTCGGCATTGCCATGCGAGAAGCTCATCTCGTAGATCTGGCCGTTGCGGCGGATTTTCAGCTTCAGCCAGGCCGACAGCGCGTTGACGACCGAGACGCCGACGCCGTGGAGGCCACCGGACACCTTGTAGGAGTTCTGGTCGAACTTGCCGCCGGCATGCAGCTGCGTCATGATCACTTCGGCCGCCGAAATGCCTTCGCCGGTGTGGATATCGGTCGGAATGCCGCGGCCATTGTCGATGACCGTCACCGAACCGTCGGGATTGAGCGTCACCGTGACGAGGTCGGCATGGCCGGCCAGCGCCTCGTCGATAGCGTTGTCGACGACCTCATAGACCATGTGATGCAGGCCCGAGCCGTCGTCGGTATCGCCGATATACATGCCGGGCCGCTTGCGGACGGCGTCCAAGCCCTTCAAAACCTTGATGGAATCGGCGCCGTACTCGGCCTCAGCGCCGCTGGCGTTGTCGATCTGATCGCTCATGAAAACCTGTCTGATTGATGCCGCACATCCAGCGCAAAAAATCGGCTCCGAATCGCGCGTCCTTGATGGCCCAGATATAGGTGCAAAAGGCGGTTTTTCCAAGGTTTGCAAGCATTTCCGAATGGAAGAAGAGCACGCCTGGCGGGCCACGGCATCGGACCCAAAAAGTGGAACCGGTTTTGGGAACAGAGCGGCCGCACAAGAGCGTGGCCGACCTGTTCCCGACGATCATCTACTCTCCTGTGCCCCGGTGACATTTCCGGAGAGCGGGCCCTTCGCCCTTGCCGTTCAGCAACATGGACGCTTGGCTTGCCAGCCACTACATTGAGTTCACCAGCGGAGCACGCCATGGACAGTCAGCCCGCCCCCTTTGTCCCACCGGCGCCGAAGCCGCGCACGTCGCCGCCTTCGACGCTGGAGATGATCCGCATCGTCTATCGCAATCCGCTCGAACTGTGGGGCGAGCCGACCTACAACCAGCCTTGGATTTCGGTGACCGGCATCGGCGGGCCGCTGGTCATCGCCAACGATCCCGGCCTCATTCGCCACGTGCTGGTCGACAATGCCAAAAACTACAAGATGGCGACGGTGCGCCAGATGATCCTGCGGCCGATCCTGCGCGACGGCCTGCTGACCGCCGAGGGTGAGGTCTGGCGGCGTTCACGCAAGGCGATGGCGCCGGTGTTCACGCCGCGCCACATCTTCGGTTTTGCCGAGCCGATGCTGAGGCGTACGCGGGAGTTCGTTACCCGCTACGAGGGCGGCGGCACGTCGGACATCGCCCACGACATGACGCTGCTTACCTTTGACATCCTGGCCGAGACACTGTTTTCCGGTGAGATATCGGGTGAGCCGGGCAGCTTCGCCAAGGAGATCGACCGGCTGTTCGAAACCATGGGCCGCGTCGATCCGCTCGACCTGTTGCGGGCGCCAGACTGGCTGCCGCGCCTGACCCGCATCCGCGGCCGCAAAACCATGGCCTACTTCCGCAAGATCGTCACCGACACCGTCAAGATGCGCGAAGAGCGGGTCAAGCACGATCCGGACAAGGTGCCGCAGGATTTCCTCACGCTTTTGCTCAAGGCGGAGGGACCGGACGGGCTGACGCGCGCCGAGGTCGAGGACAACATCATCACCTTCATCGGCGCCGGTCACGAGACCACGGCGCGTGCGCTCGGCTGGACGCTCTATTGCCTGGCCGAAGCGCCTTGGGAGCGCGAAAAGGTCGAGCGCGAGATCGACGCCGTGCTGGCGCGCGAGCCCGACCCGACAAAGTGGCTCGACGCCATGCCGTTCACCCGCGCCGCCTTCGACGAGGCGCTCAGGCTCTATCCGCCGGCGCCGTCGATCAACCGCGAGCCGATCGAGCCCGAAACCTGGAACGGCCTCTACATACCGAAGCGTGCTGCGGTGCTGGTCATGCCGTGGGTCGTCCACCGCCATCGCAAGCTGTGGGACCGGCCCGACGCCTTCATGCCCGAACGTTTCCATCCGGGAAATCGCGAGAAGATCGACCGTTTCCAGTATTTGCCGTTCGGCGCCGGTCCTCGCGTCTGCATCGGCGCCAGCTTTGCCATGCAGGAGGCGATCATCGCTCTGGCGATCATGCTGTCGCGCTTCCGCTTCGATACCACCGCCGAGACCAAACCGTGGCCGGTGCAGAAACTGACGACGCAACCACAGGGCGGCTTGCCGATGCAGGTCACGCGGCGGCTTTAATGCATGTCGCGCAAAAGCATGCCCTCGGGCTTGAACCGAGGGTGTGCAGCGGTTTTGCGATAACGACATGCATGAGACAACAACCTAAAGCGCGTCGCATGGGGCCGGTCAAACGCGACGCGCTTTAGCGAGCCGCCTGATTGGCTATGCCGCCGTCTTGCGCTGGAACTGGCCGGCGGGCCGGTAGCGCCAGAGATAGCTCGGCAGGATGCTGCCGATCGACTGTGGCTGGATATCGAGACCGGCGAGCGTCCGGTTTTCCCTGATGGCCGCTTCCGAGACGATGTTGTCCCCGCGCAACTGCAGGACCTGATCCTTGGTCAGCAGCGGATTGGGCAAAAGCCCAAGGATCGATGCCTGCATGTTCGCCACCCACCACGGCACCGACACCAGCAACCGCTTGCGGTCGATCATGGCAAGCATTTCCTGCATGCATTGCTTGAAGGTGAGCACCTGAGGTCCGCCTAGCTCGTAGATCCGGCCACCCTGGACTTTGCCGTCGACCGAGCGCGCCACCGCTTCGGCGACATCGCCGACATAGACCGGCTGGAATTTGGTCCGCCCGCCGCCGATCAGAGGCAGGACCGGCGAATAGCGCGCCATGCTGGCGAAGCGGTTGAAGAAGCTGTCCTCGGGGCCGAAATTGATCGAGGGCCGCAAGATGACCGCATCCTCGATCGTCTCCAGGACCGCTTTTTCACCGAGCGCCTTGGTGCGCGCATACTCGGATTGCGCGTTCAGATCGGCGCCCAGCGCCGAGATATGGGTGAGCCCGGCGCCGACGGCGCGCGCCGCTTCGGCGATCGCGCGTGCGCCGAACTCGTGGACGGGCGTGAACTTCTGCCGGCCGCTCTCATGCAGGATGGCTACCAAATTGACGACATGGTCGGCGCCCTGCACGGCGCGGTCGACCGACCAGCGCACGCGAATATTGGCCTGCACCGGCTGGACCTGGCCGACATTGCCGAGCGGCTGCAGATGGCCGGCGAGATCGGGCCGGCGGCAGGCGACCCTGATGCGATAGCCACGCCGGGCCAGCGCCCGCACCACATGGCGGCCGACAAAGCCGGAGCCGCCGAACACGACGACGAGCTTTGGGGTCTGCAGGATTTCGGTCATTGCGGGCTCCGGCGCAGTTTCCAGATTTACTGGTGGCTTGGCTGAAGCCGTTCATAATCCGTTTCGCGCCGAAGGCAAAGGGCGATCCTTTGTCGCCGTTTGCCGCGATATCGGCTGGTTCAGAACGCTTTGCCGATGCGCGCGTCGACCGATTGGCGGTTGCCGCCGCGGATAACGAAGAAGAACAGGATCGCCGCCCACAGCAGCGATTTTTCGGCACCCGAAAAGCCCTCGCCCAGGGTGACCCAGTGGAACCAGACGGTGACCAGAAGCACGAACATTCCGGCGAAGGCGGCCGGGCGGGTCAAGAGACCGATGGCGATGAAGATGCCGCCGAAGAACTCGGTGCAGGCCAGCAGCACCGACCAGAACGCGCCAGGATAGAAGCCGAGGCCTTCAACCATCTCGGCGGCGCCGAGCGGGTCGATGCTCTTGCCAGAGCCATGGATGGTGAGGAAGATGCCGGCCACGGCGCGCAGGATGGTTTCAGAGGTGGTGTTCAGCGCCGCATAGAGGCTGCCAAGGGCCGGAACGACAAGATTGGTGCTGGGATTGTGGGTGCTTGCGGCCATTGGGGCTCCTCTTCTGCTGCTCCGCGCAAACAGCCGCCACCCCAGCCAAAGTCAAATGAACAAAAGTTGACCGGGAAATGCATGTTACTGGTCAGATGCGGGAGAGCGCGGAAAAAACCAGCCGAGGCGAGGGTCTCCGGCTGTTTCCGAAACGTGGTTCGACGAGGCAGCCTGGGCGTAACGGCAAGTACGCCCGCTGTCGACGATCCGAAAGATGTGACCGTCTTCAGGAAGAATACCGGGCGGCGAATTCGGAGATGCGCTGCACCACGGCTTTCGGAGCCGTTATACCCCGTGCCGCTGCCTTCTCCGCCGCTTCGGCCCGGGCACGGCCGGGGACATGCACGCCGTAGCGGCGGCGCAACCGGTCGAGTTGATCTTTCATGCGCTTCTCGAAATTCGGATCGAGCAGCTTGGGCTCGACGGCCAGCACGAAGAGGCCGGTTCCAGGACTGTCCGGTCCGCCACTGAACCATGGCGCATCGAGCGACCAGTTGGCGCCCGACAGGCCCGCCGCCAGCACTTCGACCATCAGCGCGATGTTGGCGCCGCGTTGGCCGCCGAAGGCAAGCATCGCGCCTTTCATGGCGGCGGCCGGATCGGTGGTCGGGTTGCCGCTCGCATCCAGTGCCCAGCCTTCTGGAATTTTCTTGCCGTCCTCGGCTGCCTTGCGGATGTTGACGAAGGCAGTGGCGCTCGATGACTGGTCGATGACCAGCGGCGCTCCGTCGGCGGCGCGCGCGGCGAAGGACATCGGGTTGGTGCAGTAGACCGGCTTGACCGAGCCCGAGCCGGCAAGCACGGCCGGTCCGTTGGTCGCGGCGAAGGACACCAGTCCCTGCGCGGCCAGCCGCCCGGTGAAATAGCCGAGCGCGCCGCATGTATAGGCGTTCTTCTGCGAAAAGATGGCAACGCCGAACAGGCGCGCCGCCTTGGCGAGATCGTCGATGGTGCGGTCGAAGCCGGTATGCGCCAGACCGCCGCGCGCGTCGGAGAGATAGATCGCCAAAGCCGGCCTGGTGATGACCGGCTCGGCCTTGCCATCGATGCGGCCGGCCTCCAGCGCTTCGAGATAGTCGATGAAATGCGACAGTCCGACCGTCGACAGACCTTCTGCCTCGGCCGCCACGACGGAGGCTGCAAGCGACTGCGCCGCTTCCTCATTGGCGCCGGCGCCGAGCGCCGCCATCCGGCACAGCCCTGTCGCCTGGTCGAGACTGAGTTGCATCTTTAGCTGCCCTGAAGCTCTAGCGAGTAGCGAATTGGGATTAGAGGAAATCAGCGAACTATTCGCTATTCGCTACTCCTATTCGCTCCTCACTAACCAATTTTGTTCGGGATCCGCGCCTCGATCTTGCCGAGGGCGAAGACCAGGATGCCGGTGATCGCCATATAGATCAACGCCAGGAGCAGCAAGGGTTCATAGGTGAGGAACGTGCTCTGCCGCACCTTTGACGAGACGGCGAATATGTCGATCACGCTGATGGTCGCCACCAGCGGCGTCGATTTCAGTTGCAGCACGGTTTCGCCGGTCAGCGTCGGCAGCGCCCGGTAGAAGGCTTGTGGCAGCCAGATCCGCCGCAGGATCTTCCAGCGGCTCATGCCGAAGGCGCGCGCCGCTTCCAACTGTCCTTTCGGCACGCCGGCGAAGGCACCCCGCATGACTTCCCCCTCGTAACCGGCGAAGGACAAGGTCAGCGCCAGGACGCCATAGGGCCATGCTTGCCTGAGATACGGCCACATCCAGGACTCGCGTACCCATGGGTACTGTGGAAACAGCGAGCCGAGCCCATAGTAGAGCAGCCAGAGCTGCAGCAGCAGTGGCGTTCCCCTGATGACGGTGCAGAAGGCCTTTGCAGGCGCCGCGAGCCAGAACGGGCCGGCAGCCTGCGCCAATCCGAGCGGCACGGCGAGCAGGAAGCCCAGTGTGCAGGTGACGGCGAGGATCCAGAGCGTACGCCAGAGGCCGACAAGCGCCATTTCGTAATATTGCGGCAGCCAGTCCCAGCGCATGAAAAAAGCGGCCGCGAAAACCAGCGCCAGTCCAGTCACAATCAGCACGATGCGGTGCGGCTGCAACCACAGCGACGCGCGGGCGGCTACGTTGACGATGGTCGTTTCGACAGCCATCACCGCGCCTCCTTGAGCGAGGGCATGCCGCGCCGAGCCCAGACCTCGATGCGGCCGATGATCAGATTGGAGACCAGCGTCAACAGAAGATAGATCACGCCCGCGGCGAGGAAGAAGGTAAGATAGGCCTTGGTCACGCCCGCCGCTTGCCGGGTGGCCAATGTCAGTTCGAAGAAGCCGACGACCGCCAGCAGGGCGGTGTCCTTGGTGGCGATCAGCCAGAGATTGGCAAGGCCGGGTATGGCGAAAGGCAGCATCGCCGGCAGCGTGATGCGTCGCAGCAGCAGGCCGGGAGACATGCCATAGGCGCGCGCGGCTTCGATCTGTCCCTGCGGGATGGCAAGGATCGCGCCGCGCATCACCTCGGTCGAATATGCGCCCTGGACGAAGCCGAGCACGGCAATGCCGGCCACCAGCCCGCTGATATCGATGCGCTGATATCCCATTGCCGTCAGCAACTGGTTGATCAAATCGGTGCCGGCATAATAGAGCAGCAGGATCAGCACTAGCTCCGGCACGGCGCGGACGATCGTCGTATAGACTGCCAGCAGATCGCGCACCACAGGCCCGCCATAGAGCTTGCCATACGCACCGCAAATGCCGATGACGAGGCCGAGACCGAACGCACCGGCAGCGATCTCGACCGAGTGGAGCAGTCCGACCAGAAGCGTTCCGCCCCAACCGGGTGGCGTCGGCGAAAGCAGTTCGATGATGCGGGCCACAGAGGCCGGAAGAAATGCGTCGATCAGCGTCGCCCCCGAATTGCTGGCGCCAAAACCACCGGCGATGCCGTCAGCGGAAAGCTTGCATAGGTAGAGTTCGACGAAGCCACACGGCGCGCTGTCTGCGCCGCGTGGTTGTTCGCTCGGGGATGCACGCCGTCAATTCGACTGTGGGTCGGCGCCATAGATGTCGAAATCGAAGTATTTCTTCGAAATCTCGTCATATTTGCCGTTGGCGCGGATCGCCTTGATGCCGGCGTTGATCTTCTCCTTCAACTCGGTGTCCTCCTTGCGGACACCGGCGCCGACGCCGGGCCCGAGGATCGCCAGATCCGGCGCGACCGTGCCCTTCAGATCGCAGCATTGCTTGCCCTGATCCGATTTCAGGAAGGCATCGAGCGCGATGGAATCGGCCTGCACGGCATCGACACGGCCGGCGGCAAGATCCTGATTGGCTTCGTCCTGGGTCTGATATTCCTTGATTTCCGCGGCTTCGGTGAAGTGCTTCTTGACGTAGTCGGCATGCACGGTCGAAACTTGCACGCCGATGATCTTGCCCTTGAGATCTTCCGGGGTAGCGCCGAACTTCTGGTCCTTCGGTCCGATGATAGCTGTCGGGGTGTTGTAATATTTGTCGGAGAAGTCGATCGTCTTCTTGCGCTCGTCGGTGATCGACATGGAACTGGCGATGACGTCGATCTTCTTGGTCGTCAGCGCCGGGATGATTCCGTCCCAGGCGACGGGGGTGATGACGCAATCGAGTTTCTGCTCGGCGCAGACCGCGTCGATGAATTCGACCTCCCAGCCAACCCATTTGCCGGAAGCATCCGGCGAGGTGAACGGCGGATAGGGTTCGGCAGCGACGCCGATCTTGACCGGCTCGGCCTTTGCCATGCTCATCGCGGCGACGCCGAGCAGAAGTGCTGCGGCAAATGTTTTCAGAACGGTCTTCATGCCAAAAACTCCCAGTTTGTTGTTGTTCCCGTTTTTCGTCCGCCTCGGCTTAACCGATGTTGCGGATGAATTGCTTCAGCCTTTCGGATTTCGGTGCGCCGAAGATCTGCTCCGGCGGCCCTTCTTCCTCGACCAGTCCGTTGTAGAGGTAGACGACATGCGTCGCGACCTCGCGGGCGAACTTCATCTCATGGGTGACCAGCACCATGGTGCGGCCTTCGCGTGCCAGGTCGCCGATCACCTTCAGCACCTCGCCGATCAGTTCCGGGTCGAGCGCCGAGGTCGGCTCGTCGAACAGCATGACGCGCGGATTGATGGCCAGCGCCCGGGCGATGGCCGCACGCTGCTGCTGGCCGCCTGACAGATAGGCCGGATAGACATCGCGCTTTTCGGCCAGGCCGACGCGGGCAAGCAGCTTTTCCGCCTCGGCGATGGCCACATCGCGCTTGACGCCCAGAACATGCACGGGAACCTCGATGACGTTCTCGATCAGCGTCATGTGGCTCCACAGATTGAAATTCTGGAAAACCATGCCGAGCTTGGAGCGGATGCGCTCGATCTGCTTGCGGTCGGCGGGAACGGTGTGGCCGTGACTGTCGGCCTTCATCCGGATCTCCTCGCCATTGACGCGAACGATCCCGCTGGTCGGGTTCTCCAGGCAATTGATGCAGCGCAGCAGGGTCGATTTTCCCGAGCCGCTGCCGCCAATGATGGCGATGACCTCGCCGTCGCGCGCCGACAGCGAAACGCCTTTCAGCACATGCAGTTCGCCGAATCGTTTATGCAGGTTCTCGACATGGATGGCTTCGGCGGCGTCGTTCTGCGCCGTGTACTTCAGGGCGGGGGCGGTGCCTTGCGCTATCACCTTTGCGGTGCCTCACGAAATGGCCGGACCCGTCGCTGCTGGAATTTTTTACCCATTACCATCACTGGACAGACTTCTCATTCTCAAGATGTACCGTTCCGCTTGCCTCCGTCAACCATGCTTTTTGGACCATTGATCACTGCTCGCTGAGTGGCTATTGGCTGGATGGGATGGTTCAGGAGCACTTGGTGGGTAAAGCATACGGGTCGCAGTCCATGGCCGGGCCCCTGCAGCGCGTGCTGATGCGGTCCGCCGCAAGCGCTATGGCCCGCGCCAAAACATCGGAATGGCACTATGGTGCGGGCTTCGATCCGCAAAAGGCCGCCGCCCAGCATGAGGCGCTGACGACGCTGGTTCTGGCATCCGGCGCCGCGATCGAATGGCTGACCGACGCCGATGACGGGCTTGCCGATTCGGTCTTCACGCATGATCCTTCGTTGATGACCGACCACGGCGCCATCATCCTCGCCATGGGCAAGGCGCTGCGCCGGGCCGAGCCCGGCCTGCACGAGGCGGCCTACAAGCGCATGGGCGTACCTATCCTCGGCCGCATCGAGCCTCCCGGACAGGTCGAGGGCGGTGATTGCGTCTGGGTGGATTCACTGACCCTGGCCGTCGGCCGCGGCGTGCGCACCAACCAGGACGGCATCCAGCAACTCGCCAACCTGCTCACCCCCAGGGGTATCCAGGTCTATGGCTACGACCTGCCGCTCTGGCATGGCGAGGACGCCTGCCTGCATCTGATGTCGGTGATCAGTCCGCTGGCCGACGATCTGGCGCTGGTCTATGCACCGCTTTTGCCGGCTGCCTTCTACCAGATGCTGCGGGCGCGAGGCATTCGCCTGGTCGAAGGCGACGCCGGGGAGTTCTTCGCCTCCAACGGCCTCAGCCTCAATGTGCTGCCGACCGCGCCGCGCGAGGTGATCGCCGTTGCCGGCTTCCCGAAGACGGCGGCGGCCATGGCGGCAGCCGGCTGCAGGGTTTCAACCTTCGAGGCGGACGCACTGTGCATCGCCTGCGAGGGCGGACCGACCTGCCTCACACGTCCGGTGCTCAGGCAATGACGACAGTCGGCGAAGCGCTCATCACTTTGCTCGAAGCCCATGATGTCGACACGGTTTTCGGCATTCCGGGTGTGCATACGGTCGAGCTCTATCGCAGCTTGGGGCGCTCGAAGATTCGCCACGTCACCCCGCGTCATGAACAGGGCGCCGGGTTCATGGCCGACGGCTATGCGCGCGCCGGCGGCAGGCCCGGCATCGCCTTCGTCATCACCGGACCGGGGCTGACCAACACCATCACCGCGATGGGCCAGGCCCGTGCCGATTCGGTTCCGATGCTGGTGATCTCGGGCGTCAACGCCACGCCGACACTGGGCAAGGGCCTTGGCCATCTGCACGAACTGCCCGACCAGCGCGGCATGATGGAAAAGGTCGCGCTGTTTTCGCACCGTGTCACCGACGCCGACGAACTGCCGGGCGTTCTTGCCCGCGCCTTCGCCCTGTTTTCGTCGTCGCGTCCGGGCCCGGTGCATATCGAGATCCCGACCGATATCATGGTCAAGCCGGCCGGCGGCATCGCCGCTTTGCTGACGAATGTCGCGCCGCCCAAGCCGAATCCGGCGGCGATAGCAGAGGCGGCAAAACTTTGCGCGGCTGCCCGCCGCCCGCTGGTCCTTGCCGGCGGCGGCGCCAAGAGAGCCGAAGCGCCGTTGCAGCGCCTTGCCGAAAGGCTGGGAGCGCCGGTTGTCCAGACGGCCAATGCCCGCGGCCTGCTGCACCGCCATCCGCTCGGCGTGCCGGCCAGCCCCAGTCTGAAGGCGGTGCGTGCATTGATGGCCGAGGCCGATCTGGTCATTGCCGCCGGCACCGAATTCGGCCCGACCGACTACGACGGATATAGCGACGGTGGCTTTGTCCTGCCGTCCAATCTGATCCGCATCGACATCGGCGCCGACCAGCTTGCCCGCCGGCCCGCCCGGATTTCGATCCATGCCGATTGCGGCGCAGCACTCGAGGCGCTGCTTGTCGAGATTGGTACGGACCAGCCGCCATCGGGCGACGGCCAGTCTCGCGCCGCTGCGACAAGGCAAGCAGCCTTTGCCGAAATGGCCCCGGCCCTCCAGGCGCAAACCCGCGCCGTCGAGATGATCCGCGATGCATTGCCGGGCTCGATCATCGTCGGCGATTCGACCCAGCCGGTCTATGCCGCCAACCTCTATTACGATCACGACCGTCCGGGCGGCTGGTTCAACGCCGCCACCGGCTTCGGCGCGCTGGGCTATGGTCCGCCGGCGGCGATCGGCGCAGCCCTTGCCGTGCCTGATGCGCCGGTCGTTTGTCTCACCGGCGACGGTGGTTTCCAGTTCACGCTGCCGGAACTGGGCGCCGCGCTCGACGCTGCGGCGCCGGTGATCTTCGTCGTCTGGAACAATCTCGGCTATCGCGAAATCGAAACCTCGATGCTCGACGTCGGCGTCGAGCCGGTCGGCGTCTCGCCGGCGCCGCCTGATTTCTGCAAGCTGGCCGAGGCCTATGGCATTGCCGCCGAGCGGCTCGCCGGCATCGGTCATCTGGCAGACGCACTCAAGCGCGCGCGGGCGACCGGACTGCCGTATGTCATCGAGATCACCATCGATTGAGTGCTGTGGCAGCGTCTGCCTGGGGATGCGATCCGCGTCGGATGGCCGACGTTCCGACGCGCACAAGCGGCGCTGCGTCATCAAGATTTCGGTTGAGTGATTGCGCGAAAGGCGCGACCTTCGGCGGCGGTGCGGCATAAGAGTGACAGGAGCGGTCGTAGATGACGGATACACTGGACGGCAGGCATGTTGTGGTGACCGGCGGCACCGGAGCGCTCGGTGGCGCGGTTGTCGGCAAACTGCTGGAGCAGGGCGCGATCTGCCATGTGCCGAACGCCCATGCCGCCGCGCCCGCGCATTTTCCCTTCCCGGCACATGAACGTGTCAGGCTGGCGCACAATGTCGATCTCGCCGACCCCGCCAAGGTCGATGCGTTCTTCGCCAGCGTTACGGATTTGTGGGCATCCATCCATCTGGCCGGCGGCTTCACCGCCGCGCCGGTCGAGAAGATCGAGCCCGCGTCCTTTGCCGAAATGATGGACACGAACGCCCGCACCACCTTCCTGTGCTGCCGCGCGGCGATCCGCTCAATGCTGGAATCTTCCGTGTCGGGCCGCATCGTCAATATCACGGCGCGTGCCGGGCTCGACCTGCGGCGCGGTTCCGGCATGATCGCCTATGCCGCCAGCAAGGCAGCGGTCGCGGCAATGACGGTGGCGATGGCGGAAGAACTCAAGGGCAAGGGCATCCTGGTCAATGCGGTCGCGCCCTCGACCCTCGATACGCCGGCCAACCGGGCTGACATGCCGGCCGCCGATTTCAGCAAATGGGTCAGCCTCGAAGCGGCGGCGGAAGCGATCGCCTACCTCGCTTCGCCGGCCAATCTGGCGATGAGCGGCACACTGGTGCCGCTTTACGGCAGGGCCTGATCTATCTTTTTGTTTGAGCGCGGATTTCCCAAAATCGGTTTGCCACGTTTGGGGTTACGATGCTCTGACCATGGTCAAACAAAAACCCCGCCGGATCGCTCCGGCGGGGTTTTTTAACAGGCCGCGCGAGGCGCGGCGTTAGTGGACCTAGCTACCCTGCTTCTTCAGCGCGGCGCCCAGGATGTCGCCCAGCGAAGCGCCGGAGTCGGTCGAGCCGTACTGGGCGACCGCTTCCTTCTCTTCGGCGATTTCCAGCGCCTTGATCGAGACCTGCAGCTTGCGGGTCTTCTTGTCGAAGGCGATGACGCGGGCATCGACCTTCTGGCCGACCGTGAAGCGCTCGGGGCGCTGCTCGTCGCGGTCACGGCTGAGGTCGGAGCGCTTGATGAAGGTCTCGATGCCGCTGTCGACCAGCCGCACTTCCAGGCCGCCATCCTTGACGCCGGTGACCTCGCAGGTGACGACCGCGTTCTTGCGCAGTTCGCCTGAAGTCGCCGCCTCGCCGGCCGTATCCTTGGCCAGCTGCTTGATGCCGAGCGAGATGCGCTCCTTGTCGATGTCGACGTCGAGCACCTGCGCCTTGACGATGTCGCCGCGATTGTACTCCTCGATCACCTGCTCGCCCGGACGGGTCCAGTCGAGGTCGGAAAGATGGACCATGCCGTCGACATCGCCTTCGAGGCCGATGAACAGGCCGAACTCGGTCTTGTTCTTGACCTCGCCCTCGACCTGGCTGCCGACCGGATGGCTGCTGGCGAAAGCCTGCCACGGGTTCTCGAGCGTCTGCTTGAGGCCGAGCGAGATGCGGCGCTTGGCCGGATCGACCTCGAGCACCACCACGTCGACTTCCTGCGTCGTCGACAGGATCTTGCCGGGATGTACATTCTTCTTCGTCCACGACATTTCCGAAACGTGGATGAGACCCTCGATGCCCGGCTCCAGCTCGACGAACGCGCCGTAGTCGGTGATGTTGGTGACGGTGCCCTTGATCTTCTTGCCGATCGGGAATTTCGTTCCGATCTCGGACCACGGATCGCTCTCGAGCTGCTTCATGCCGAGCGAGATGCGGTGGGTTTCCTGGTTGATGCGGATGATCTGCACCTTGACCGTCTGGCCGATGTTGAGGATTTCGGTCGGATGGTTGACGCGGCGCCATGCCATATCGGTGACATGCAACAGGCCGTCGATGCCGCCGAGGTCGACGAACGCACCATAGTCGGTGATGTTCTTGACGACGCCTTCGACCACCTGGCCCTCTTCGAGGTTCTGCACGATTTCCGAACGCTGTTCGGCGCGGCTCTCCTCGAGCACGGTGCGGCGCGACACCACGATGTTGCCGCGGCGGCGATCCATCTTGAGGATTTCGAAAGGCTGCGGATTGTGCATCAGAGGCGAGACGTCGCGGATCGGACGAATGTCGACCTGGCTGCGCGGCAGGAAGGCCACGGCGCCGTCGAGATCGACGGTGAAGCCGCCCTTGACCTGGTTGAAGATGACGCCTTCGACGCGCTCGCCCTTGGTGAACTTCTCTTCGAGACGGACCCAGCTCTCTTCGCGGCGGGCCTTCTCACGCGAAAGCATCGCTTCGCCAAGCGCGTTCTCGATGCGCTCGACATAGACCTCGACCGTGTCGCCGACCTTAAGCGTCGAATCCTTGCCCTTGACGCCGAATTCCTTCAGCGGCACGCGACCTTCGACCTTGAGGCCGACGTCGATGATTGCCATGTCCTTTTCGATCGCAGTGATCGTGCCCTTGACGACTTGGCCTTCGCCGGAATGGCCGGCGGAAAAAGATTCTTCGAGCAGGCTCGCGAAATCATCGCGAGTGGGATTTGCAACTGACATAGTTTCTCCTGGAATGCCCTGCATCTCAAGCGGGGCGGGCGCCGTGGGTTAGCGTTGCGTTGGCCTGCCGGCGTTCCGGGCCTCAAAAAAGCCCTTGGCCGCCTAAGCGGCAATTCCGGCGCATGAAGAATGCTGGCAGGCTGGTTCGTGCCCGATATGGGTATCTTTTCGCCGCCGGCAATCGGCAACGGCAGGAAACCCGGCTCAGGCTTTGTTTCTCTTGGCCAGAACGTCGTCGATGATCGCCTTGGCCGCCAGGAACGCGGCTTCTATAGCCATTTCCGACGTGTCGAGCAAGTGCGCGTCGGCGGCCGGCTTCAGCGGCGAGTCGGCGCGACCCATGTCGCGCTCGTCGCGGCGCAGGATATCGGCGAGGATATCGTCGAAATCGGCGGTGCCGCCGATGCTCTCGATCTCGGCCAGCCTGCGTTGTGCCCGCACCTCGGCGCTCGCCGTCACATAGAGTTTTATGTCGGCGTCGGGACAGACCACGGTGCCGATGTCGCGGCCGTCGAGCACGGCGCCGGGCGGCGCCTTGGCGAATTCGCGCTGCTTTTCGACCAGTATGCGCCGCACCGAAGGGATGACAGCCACTTTCGAAGCCGCTTCGCCGACCGCATGCGCCGTCAGCACCGACCGGTCGAGGTTGGCCAGGTCGACCTGCCGGGCAGCGGTCTCGGCGGCCGAGACATTGTCGAGCGGCAGGCCGAGCCGAAGCAGCGCATGCGCCACCGCGCGATAGGTGAGGCCGGTGTCGAGCAGGTTCAGCCGGTAATGGTCGGCCAGTCGGCGGGCAAGGGTGCCTTTGCCCGCGCCTGCTGGGCCGTCGATGGCGATGGTGAAGGTTGAAGTCATTCGCCGCCCACCGTAACCGAAAATTGCAATGATCCAGACAGGCGTGGCGATCCTTCGCGCCCCCCTCTGTCCTGCCGCCGTTCCAATTTGGTCCCACACTCCAAGGCTATTGATTGCCATCAACTGTCACTCGATCTCCGCCCCCAGCCCCTTCATAAGCCCCATGAACTCCGGAAAGCTGGTCGCGATCATCGCCTGGTCGTCGATGGTGACAGGCTTTTCCGTTGCCAGTCCCATGACGAGAAAGCTCATGGCAATGCGGTGGTCGAGATGGGTCTGGACGATGGTGCTCTTTCCGTTCGGATGTTGGCCAAGCCCCTTGCCGCCGGGTTTTCCACGCACGGCCAGTGTGGCTTCGCCCTCGGTACAGTCGACGCCATTGAGCTTCAGCCCTTCGGCGACCGCCGACAGCCGGTCCGATTCCTTCACCCGCAGCTCTTCCAGTCCCTGCATCAGCGTCTCGCCCTCGGCAAAGCTCGCCGCGACAGCAAGCACCGGATATTCATCGATCATCGTCGGCGCCCGTTCGGGCGGCACGGTGACGCCCTTCAGCTCGGAGTAGCGCACCCGCAGATCGGCGACATCCTCGCCGCCTTCATTGCGCGGCTCGAGAACGTCGATCCGGGCGCCCATTTCCTGTAGCGTCAACAAAAGACCGGTGCGGGTCGGGTTCATCAGCACGTTTTCGATTGTAATGTCCGAGCCCGGCACGATCAGCGCCGCCACCAGCGGGAATCCGGCCGATGACGGGTCGCCCGGCACAGCGATTGTCTGGCCGGTGAGCTTGCCCTGGCCCTCGATGAAGATGTGGCGCACGCCGCGCTCGTCGGTCTCGACCGACAGATTGGCGCCGAATCCCTGCAGCATCTTTTCGGTGTGGTCGCGCGTCATCACCGGCTCGATGACGGTGGTGATGCCGGGCGTGTTCAGCCCGGCGAGCAGCACCGCCGACTTCACCTGGGCCGAGGCCATCGGCACGCGGTAGGTGATCGGCGCGGCGTGTTTGGGGCCGCGCAGCGTGATCGGCATGCGGTCGCCGGGCGTCGCCTTCAGCACCTGCACGCCCATCTGGCGCAGCGGCTCGAGCACGCGGCCCATCGGCCGGCCGGACAGCGAGGCGTCGCCGATGAAGGTCGTCTCCATGTCGTAGGTGCCGACCAGGCCCATGGTGAGGCGCGAGCCGGTGCCGGCGTTGCCGAAATCGAGCGGGCCTTCCGGCTGCAGCAGCGCGCCGTTGCCGGTGCCGCGGATCACCCATTCAGCGCCGCGCTTCTCTATATGCGCGCCCATTGCCTTCATCGCGGCGCCCGTGCGCATCACGTCCTCGCCTTCCAGCAGGCCGGTGATGCGGGTTTCGCCGGAGGCGAGGCCGCCGAACATGAACGAGCGGTGCGAGATCGACTTGTCGCCGGGCACCCGTGCTGTACCTGAAAGCGCTGGCGATTTGCGGGCGGTGGCCGGTTTCGGGGCGGCAGTATGCGACATCGGTTTTCCTTGGGTGAAAAACGCCGGTGGCTGGCCTTTTTCTTCTGGTTTGCGCGGTCTCGTATCACGGCGGGCGGAAATGGTCATCCCCTTGCAAGAGGTCGCTCAACGCGGGGATTTGTGACGCTGGCTTTAGGCTTTGACAGCGCCGTAAACTGTGGTTATGGGGACCAAACTTTCATCGACGAGGCTTGCTGTGGCAAAACCCGAACTTGGCACCAAACGCATCGACCCCGAGACGGGTCAAAAATTCTACGATCTGAACAAGGATCCGATCGTCTCGCCCTATACCGGCAAGAACTATCCCCGCTCTTATTTCGAGGAAGGCAAGATTGCCGCCCTTGAGGAGGAAGAGGAAGTTGCCGAGAAGGAAGTCGACGCCGAGGAGGAAGAGGGTGTCGAGGTCGTCTCGCTCGAAGAGGCGGACGAGGATGCGAAGCCCGACGATCTTCCCGATCTCGGCGATGACGAGGACGATGTGGACCTCGGCGACGACGACGATACCTTCCTCGCCGACGAAGAGGAAGAGGACGACGATGTCGCCGACATGATCGGCGTCGGCGATGACGACGACGAAGTCTGATCCGGCCTCTCACACAGCGCCCGCCGACTTTCGCGGGTTCTTGATAAAAAGCGGCTCTTAAAGGCTTGATATTGACGGAAGGCGGGGTTAGAAGCCGCCTGCACTAACGGCGCGGTCTCAACCCGCGCCGGATCTCTTCGCCGGCAACGGCGCCGGTTGACTGCCGGAGTGGGGCCATAGCTCAGTTGGGAGAGCGCTTGAATGGCATTCAAGAGGTCGTCGGTTCGATTCCGATTGGCTCCACCAAAATTTCTGTAATGATTTCAGTTGATTAGCATTCTCCCCCTCGGGGGCCTGTTGCCCTGAAATGGTTCGGGGCACCGCCGGGGCACCCCGAGGCGCTTTTTGGGGGTCGCAAAATTTGCCTAGTCTCCGTTTTCCGCCAGATTTGCCGAAAGGCGAGGGGATGGGAAATGTTCGGACTCTTTAGCGCGGGCCTAGGTCCCTCGAAGTTAGATTGGCTTGAGGCACGATACGCTTGCATGTTCCGTATGCCGACGAGCGCAGGCCGTTGTGTCGCCGTAGCGTCAACCGGCTGAAGCCCGGCGGTGCTTCCTCAGCCGAGTGATTGCCGACCTGTCGACCGTAATCACGCCGCCGCAGTCAATCCGCACGGTGAGTTTGTCTGCTCCGCGATCGATGCGGGTGACGTCCCCAACAAGAACTATTCGGTCGCCGGCCCGGGCTTTGGGTGGCGGCTCTAGCGTGTAAGGATGGTCATAGGACGGAATGCTCACTCTGGCTCGGCCGCTAGGGAGAATGGAGATGACGGTACCTGCTAGCGCAACCTCATCGCCGACCTCAAATTCGCCAGGCATGTTAAGGTGCAGCATGGTCTTCCTCCCGATGCTTTCCTATTTGATGCTTTGCTAAATTAATGCCCGGCCACCGCGTTGGTTGCGTGCAATCCGCTTCGTACGGTTCCGCACATTTCCAAGCTGGATCGCGATGGCGACGGGACCACTTTGAGGTGCCTAGAGCGCCGTAAGCCGCACCAGAGGCATCGCCTGTCAGCTGGCCGAAATTTTATATGGGCGCCCTACAGGGAACACTCAAAAGGTTCAAAAGGGTCTGGGCCGCAGGCTGCTCGGTTTCCCTGCTGTTTATCAGCGGCAGTGGATTAACCGGGAACCCGTTATTTAAAATGGGCTAAGTCTTATAAGGCTTCTTGAACTGACTCCCCCCTCGGGAGCATGCGCGTACCGGTCCCGAAATTACCCTCCCCAATAGTGGGTAATGGCCTCGATTACCACGCTATAGCAACGGGCCGTTCTGATAGCGGTGCAGTGGCGAAATTTTGAATAAGCCCCCTGGGGAACATTCAGGTAAACGGTTACAAGCTCCTTGGCGCCCGAACGAAAAAGCCCGCCGCACCTTTCGGCGCGAACAGCTGTGACGAAGGAACACGACCTCTGAAACGCGCGTCAGTCTTGCTCCCGCTTCCACAGATCCGAAGTCGATGCGTATGCGAACGATGCTGACCAAGCGATCAGGACGAGTCCGTTGAGACCCTCCAAGGCAGCAACGATTCGCATCGGCCCAGTGGCATAGACTTCGCCAAAGCCGATCGTCGTGTAACAGGTAACCGAGAAATAGAAGAAATCCGCTGCGCTTCCGGAAAACAAGCCTGCGAGACCTCCAAGGTCTGGATGGTGGTTCATCCAGGCGTAGGCGAGCGCGAAAAGACAGATCCCCACCACGTGAGCAATGATTGCTGCGACGACCAAGAGCAGCAGATCAACCCGCATCGGAAGTGAAAAACGACGCCTCATCGTTCCGGCGATATTTAGCACTTCATAGTGCATCAGAACCGTTACCAGTGCGAGACCTACAGATATGGCGAACGCGATGAGCAATTGCGGTACCTTCAAGTAGGACTCAGATGCTCAACCGCTTATCACCGCGCGAGCGGTTCGAACAGCGTCGACCTGACGCGACGCGATGCGATGCCGAACACGCGAATGGTGAGGACGAACGCGAGCACCCGGTGGTGCCATCTCCCCGGGTCCTCGGCAAAATCGTCGGAACCGAACCGCTCCCAATGGCTTTCGTAATCAGGGGCGGCGTCAAAGAGGAGACTGTTATGGATCGGCAAGAAAATAGCGTTTTGGAGGCGGGCTGGCTTTTGGCGGTCCCGCTTTCTATCGGATTTGCCGTTTTGATTGCAGGCTTAGTGCTGGGCTAGTGTGCTATGGGAACCGGAACTCGATCACTCGCCCCTCGGCCTTCCATGATTGCCGGGCGTCAACGGAACCAAAGTCGCGCAATAGCTGAGGGACAGGAGCAAGGCGGACGCCACCGTCGCGCTTTTCGCCAGCCGGCCGCTCGGGCTTCTGCCTCGCTGCAAAACCAGCGCTCCCCCTTGCCGGTCGAGGTTACGGTTCGGTCATGACAGGCGAGGGAGAAATGCGCCGCTAGGTGTCAATCTTAATCGGAGGTTCACGCAAAGAAAAACCCGCCACCGTGAGGCAGCGGGCTATGACAGTTTTTGTCCGGTTCAGTGATGGTCGCTCCCCCCACGCTTTCTACGAGGTCGCTTCGTGATCGGATGCGCTGCAAGAAACGCCTCGTCCGCCGCAATGATCTTGGCGACTTCGTCCTCGCCGATCGGCAGATATCGGTCCTTTGCGGATTCTCGCTTCCATTTGGACGGCCATTAGATCGGGCGCTGGAACTCGGATTTGATCGGCCACAGCCTGCCGGCTCCTGTCGACGCTGATCATCCGTTTGTCAGAATAGGCGCTAGATTTGTCCTCGTCCTCCAGGACGTACATCGCGTGAATGCTTTTCTCTTGCCAGTAAGCCGTTTCCGCTCTTGCCAGGCTGGTGACAGCATCAGCCTTGCGCCAAGGAAGTCGGCGCGCCTGACGCATGAGCTGATTGTGGTGCGTGTCGATGAGGACGGCATCGGGCAGCGGATCAAGGCACTGCCGCACGAATGCAGCCAGCGCCTTTGTCTTGACGCCGGCGCTCATGCTGATGCGTCCCCTGCGGAAGCCAGCTGGAGAACCGACGCCGCCAGCTGCGCTGCCCAAAGTTCGGCTTCGAAGGGATATTTGCGCGCCGCGCCGGCCCTTGCGGGGCCGAAGCTTTTGAAGTTCAGTGCATGCGCAGGGGGCAGCATGCGCAAATACCATATTTTCGCGGCGGCAGGGGCCGCGACCATCCTTTTAAGCGGCTGCTCCGGTTCGGGCCTAGGTATGCCTGGCTCACCTGCTTGGTTTGCCACCACACCGCAGGCGGAACAGGCAACCTATTTCCGCAACCGATGCGTTTCCTACGGCTTCGAGCCAGGGACCCCGGCCATGGCCCAATGCATCCAAAACGAGTCCATTTCGTCTCGCGGCAGGGCATCTGCCAGGGCGAATGCGGCATTTGCCAACATGCAAAACAGTCAGCCGAAAACGACGACTTGCAACCGCTTCGGCAACACCGTGAACTGCACGACGTTTTGAGCCGACACCGAGAGGCGGAATGAGCGCCCGCCTCTCTCATTGCGAACGCTCGACGGCGAATGTTTGCGCGTCATCACCCTCCGGCCTAGAGAATGGTGGCGGCGCCGGCGTGAGGTTGAGGATTGACGCGCCGCCGTGTCCCCGCCCGATCAGGACGCTTCCTGCACTTCCTCGACTTGTGGCGTCACGGGTGCAGAATTAATGACGTAGGTGTTCGAGGTTAGGTCGCTAGTAGATCGGATGATGATGCCGTCGTCTCTTAATCGGGCAAACGTCGCCCGTGCGATCCGCATTGGCTTGCCTTTGGAATCTGCGGCGGTGACTTTGTTCGACCAAGGAACGTGAGTGATGGTGTCAACGCGCTTGAGAAAGCGCTTTTCCTTCTCAGTCAAGTCGATCACGCCGTTCCTCCATATCATCGCAGCGTTTGGTTGGCCGGTAACGGCGATGATGCGACTCCGTTCCCAGACAGGCGCATGGTTGCTGCCTATGTCGAGAAAACCTTGAGGCTAAGGGCTACCTGCCGAAAGGCGCAGCAGAATAGCTATGCTCGTCACCGTCAGCCGGGAGGAGTGTAGAGCGGCTCTCTGCATCGATGAACCAAGCACTGGC